>NZ_CM001514.1:5955162-6297495 GCF_000263715.2 Pseudomonas synxantha BG33R | reverse complement strand
AGCCGGTGAGGCAAAAACAGCCGCCATTGTAGCGACCAGCCGCCCACTTATCCACATGTAGGTTGCTCACAGGGCACCCAAAATCAATGTGTTAACCGCAGAAAAGGCGACCAATGGTCTGTGCATAAGCTCTGTGGATAAGCCACCCTGAGCTCGTTGCACAAGTGGGGGCAAAAGTCTGTGGGTAACTGGCCTGTGGATAACAACCCATTCCACGCACAGCTTATCCGATAGCGCAGCACAGGCAGAGCACTGCTTCTCCCCGGTGTTGTCATTCTCTGTACAGCACGCAGAATAAGGGCTAAAGGCAGTTATCCACAGATGATCGCCTGGCTAGCTTTTATAAGCTTTACAGAAAAGCTTTAAATAACTTCCTTCTTTATTTTTATATCTATGGCATGGCGGATGAAAGCAGAACGGCTCGGAAGGCAACAAAGATCTAATTGAAGGAAAAGCTGGTTGGAAATTGACCTAGAGGCTTGCTTTCTCTAGAATCGCCGGTCTCTTAAAACGGGGGCCATTCCGGCCCGTTGTGGACGAACCAGGTAACAACGCCATGAAACGTACTTTCCAACCAAGCACCATCAAACGCGCCCGTACTCACGGCTTCCGTGCTCGCATGGCTACCAAGAACGGCCGTGCTGTCCTGTCGCGTCGCCGCGCCAAAGGTCGTGCGCGTCTGGCAGTTTGATAATCCGGTACTGGTGGTGAGTCAGGACTTCAGTCGGGAAAAGCGTCTGCTTACTCCCCGGCATTTCAAGGCAGTCTTTGACTCCCCCACCGGCAAGGTTCCGGGGAAAAATCTCCTGCTCCTAGCGCGTAACAACGATCTTGATCACCCCCGTCTCGGGCTGGTGATTGGCAAGAAGAGCGTCAAGCTCTCCGTTGAGCGCAATCGCCTCAAGCGTCTGATGCGCGAATCGTTTCGCCTCCACCAGGACACTCTGGTTGGTTGGGATATTGTTATCGTCGCGCGCAAAGGCTTGGGTGATGTAGAAAACCCCGAATTGATTCAGCATTTCGGCAAGCTCTGGAAACGTTTGGCTCGTACCCACAAGCCAGCACCAGCAGTCAGCACCGAAACTGTAGGGGTAGACAGCCTTGATGCGTAAACTGGCAATCGTTCCGATCCAGTTTTATCGCTATGCCATTAGTCCTCTGATGGCCAGCCACTGTCGTTTCTACCCCAGTTGTTCCTGCTACGCGTTAGAGGCCATAGAAAATCATGGTCTTCTGCGCGGTGGCTGGCTGACCTTTCGTCGTTTAGGTCGCTGTCATCCGTGGAATCCCGGTGGTTATGACCCGGTTCCACCTATCCCTACCTCCCGTTCTTCTTCGATGGCCGAGTAATCATGGATATTAAACGCACAATCCTGATCGTCGCCCTGGCAATCGTGTCCTATGTCATGGTCCTTAAATGGAACCAGGACTACGGCCAGGCTGCCCTGCCGACTCAGAATGTTGCTACCAATCAGGCTGCGCCGGCTATTCCGGACACCCCGCTGGGTAACAATGCGTCCGCGAGTGCCGATGTTCCCAGCGCGAATGGCGAGACAAGTGCCCCGTTAGAAACGCCAGTGGTCACCAACAAAGACCTCATCCACGTGAAAACGGATGTGCTCGACCTGGCTATCGACCCACAAGGTGGTGATATCGCACAGCTGAAGCTGCCGCTTTATCCACGTCGCCAGGATCATCCGGATGTTCCGTTCCAGCTGTTCGATAACGGCGGTGAACGTACTTATCTGGCGCAAAGCGGCCTGACCGGCACCAATGGTCCGGATGCACGTGCTACCGGTCGTCCGGTTTATTCGACCGAGCAAAAGACTTATCAACTGGCAGACGGCCAGAACCAGTTGAACGTCGACCTGAAATTCAGCCTCGACGGCGTCAACTACATCAAGCGTTTCAGCTTTACCCGTGGTTTGTACGATTTGAAGGTCACTTACCTGATCGACAACACCAGCGACAAAGCCTGGAGCGGCAACCTGTTTGCCCAGCTCAAGCGTGACGCCAGCTCCGATCCGTCTTCCAGCACCGCCACCGGCACCGCGACTTACCTGGGCGCCGCCCTGTGGACAAGTAACGAGCCGTACAAAAAAGTGTCGATGAAAGATATCGACAAGGGCACGCTGAAAGAAACCGTCCAGGGTGGCTGGGTAGCGTGGCTGCAGCACTACTTCGTAACCGCCTGGATTCCGAACAAGGGCGACGCGAACCTGGTTCAAACCCGCAAGGACAGCCAGGGCAACTACATCATTGGCTTCACTGGCCCGGCGTTGACCGTCGCTCCAGGTGCCAAGGCTGAAACCAGCGCTACGCTGTACGCCGGCCCTAAAAGCCAGGCCGTATTGAAAGAGTTGTCCCCAGGTCTGGAACTGACTGTGGATTACGGCTTCCTGTGGTTCATTGCCCAGCCGATCTTCTGGCTGTTGCAACATATCCACAGCATCGTCGGTAACTGGGGCTGGTCGATCATCTTCCTGACCATGCTGATCAAGGGGATCTTCTTCCCACTGTCGGCAGCCAGCTACAAGTCGATGGCGCGTATGCGTGCTGTTGCCCCGAAACTGGCGGCACTGAAAGAACAACATGGCGATGACCGGCAGAAAATGTCGCAGGCCATGATGGAGCTGTACAAGAAAGAGAAGATCAACCCGCTGGGTGGATGCTTGCCTATTCTGGTACAGATGCCGGTGTTCCTGTCGCTGTACTGGGTACTGCTGGAAAGCGTGGAAATGCGCCAAGCGCCGTTCATGCTGTGGATAACTGACCTGTCGATCAAGGACCCGTTCTTTATCCTGCCGATCATCATGGGCGCGACCATGTTTATCCAGCAGCGTCTGAACCCAACCCCGCCGGATCCGATGCAGGCCAAGGTAATGAAAATGATGCCAATCATCTTCACCTTCTTCTTCCTGTGGTTCCCTGCTGGCTTGGTACTGTACTGGGTGGTCAACAACGTGTTGTCGATCTCTCAACAGTGGTACATCACACGTAAGATCGAAGCGGCTACCAAAAAAGCCGAGGCGTAATTTACTCTGTGGATAACCACTCAAGACGCCCCCTAGTGGGGCGTTTTGCTTTCCGTCACTTTTGTTCTGGAACCTGCTGATGAGCGCTCCTCGTGAAACCATCGCTGCTGTCGCCACCGCTCAGGGCCGAGGCGGAGTCGGTATCGTTCGAATTTCCGGGCCCTTGGCGGGCGTTGCGGCCAAGGCAATCAGTGGCCGAGAGCTGAAACCCCGTTATGCCCATTACGGCCAGTTTCTGGATGCCGACCAAAGCGTATTGGACGAGGGTTTGGCGATCTATTTTCCGGGACCAAACTCTTTCACCGGTGAAGATGTCCTGGAATTACAGGGGCACGGTGGTCCTGTGGTCCTGGATATGCTCCTGCAGCGTTGTTTGCAACTGGGTTGCCGCCTGGCACGGCCAGGGGAATTCAGTGAACGGGCATTTCTGAACGACAAGCTAGATTTGGCTCAAGCCGAAGCGATTGCGGATTTGATCGAAGCCAGTTCTGCACAGGCTGCGCGTAACGCTTTGCGCTCATTGCAGGGGGCTTTTTCCCTGCGTGTGCATAACTTGACCGAGCAATTGATCAGCCTGCGTATCTACGTTGAAGCGGCGATCGATTTTCCCGAAGAAGAAATCGACTTCCTCGCGGATGGCCATGTGCTGGCGATGTTGGATAAGGTCCGTGAGGAATTATCCACAGTCCTGCGTGAAGCCGGGCAGGGCGCGTTGCTACGCGATGGCATGACCGTAGTGATTGCCGGCCGGCCCAATGCCGGAAAATCCAGCCTGCTCAACGCCCTGGCAGGGCGCGAGGCGGCGATCGTCACCGAGATTGCCGGCACTACCCGGGATATCTTGCGCGAACATATCCACATCGACGGCATGCCGCTTCACGTCGTCGACACCGCCGGGCTGCGCGACACCGACGACCAGGTGGAAAAAATTGGTGTGGAACGCGCGCTCAAGGCTATCGGGGAAGCCGATCGTGTGTTGTTGGTTGTCGATGCCACGGCACCGGAAGCTGTGGATCCTTTTGCGCTGTGGCCAGAATTCCTTGAGCAACGGCCTGACCCGGCCAAAGTCACCTTGATTCGTAACAAGGCCGACCTGACGGGTGAAGCGATTGCCCTGCAAACCAGTGAGGATGGCCATGTCACTATCAGCCTGAGCGCCAAAGCGGCAGGTGACGGCCTGGAATTGCTGCGTGAGCATCTCAAGGCCTGCATGGGCTATGAACAGACCTCGGAAAGCAGCTTCAGTGCACGTCGCAGGCATCTTGAGGCACTGCGCCATGCCAGTGCCGCCTTGGAGCACGGCCGGGCGCAGCTGACCTTGGCGGGTGCTGGGGAGCTGCTGGCTGAAGATTTACGTCAAGCACAGCAACTGCTGGGAGAAATTACCGGCGCGTTCAGCTCGGACGATTTGCTGGGCAGGATCTTCTCCAGCTTCTGCATCGGTAAATAGACCTTCGTTGTCCACAGACAGGCCATTCGCGCCTGTCTGTTCAGCCCGTTTCAGGGCAACCCAATCATTTTTTGACTGACTCGCCGAGCAATCGGTGTTTTTCCGTGCGCGCTATTCGCCTCGGCTGGTACTTTTCTGTGGATTAAACCCTGTGAGTAACCGCGCCTGTGCCCAGTTGATAACAGGGCTTGAAACCTGAGTAAAAACCCGTCTGTGGATAACCATCACTTTAATCCACAGGCTTAAAGCACTTATCCAAGGGCCTCATTGGCACATGACCACAGACTTTTGAATCGCTGTACACATTGAATATAAAGGGCTGTAGAGATATATCCACAGAAACGTTGCTCAGTAGAAATAAACATAAAAACAAAGATTTAATAAATTTCTCTCTTTTAATTTCTATTGTCTGTGATTCATCCACAGCTGGTTAAATTTTGTGCAAAGGGTTCTTTAGGAAGGGCGAAGTCCCTATACTTGCCGCCATAGCTCCAAAACTCTTTCAACAGACAATTCCTGATTACCTACATAAGCAGGCACGAGGTGCGTGGTGGATTTCCCTTCCCGTTTTGAAGTGATCGTCATCGGCGGCGGTCATGCCGGTACCGAGGCAGCACTGGCGTCAGCACGCATGGGCGTAAAAACCCTGTTGCTTACGCACAACGTGGAAACCCTCGGTGCCATGAGTTGCAACCCCGCTATTGGCGGGATTGGCAAAAGCCATCTGGTCAAGGAAATCGATGCCCTTGGCGGTGTAATGGCGATGGCCACCGACAAAGGTGGTATTCAATTTCGCGTGCTAAACAGCCGTAAAGGCCCGGCCGTAAGGGCTACCCGAGCCCAGGCCGACCGCATCCTGTACAAGGCAGCGGTGCGCGAAACCCTGGAAAACCAGCCGAACCTGTGGATATTTCAGCAGGCTGCCGATGACCTGATCGTCGAGCAAGACCAGGTACGCGGCGTCGTTACGCAAATGGGTCTGCGTTTTCACGCAGACTCGGTAGTACTGACCACAGGGACGTTCCTCGGCGGACTTATCCACATTGGTATGCAAAATTATTCCGGTGGTCGCGCCGGTGATCCGCCGTCGATTGCCCTGGCAAAACGTCTGCGTGAACTGCCGCTGCGCGTCGGCCGCTTGAAAACCGGTACCCCGCCACGCATTGACGGGCGCTCTGTGGATTTCTCGGTGATGACCGAGCAAGCCGGCGATACGCCGATCCCGGTGATGTCGTTCATGGGTTCCAAAGAGCAGCACCCCAAACAGGTCAGTTGCTGGATTACCCACACCAACGCCCGTACCCACGAAATCATTGCCGCGAACCTTGATCGTTCGCCGATGTATTCCGGGGTAATCGAAGGCATTGGCCCGCGGTATTGCCCGTCGATCGAAGACAAGATCCACCGCTTTGCCGACAAGGAAAGCCACCAGGTCTTTATCGAACCCGAAGGCTTGACCACTCACGAGCTGTATCCCAACGGGATTTCCACCTCGCTGCCGTTCGACGTGCAGATCCAGATCGTGCAATCGATTCGTGGTATGGAAAATGCGCACATCGTGCGTCCCGGCTACGCCATCGAGTACGACTACTTCGACCCGCGTGATCTGAAATACAGCCTGGAAACCAAGGTAATCGGCGGTTTGTTCTTTGCTGGCCAAATCAACGGGACCACCGGTTACGAAGAAGCCGGCGCCCAAGGTTTGCTGGCCGGAACCAACGCGGCATTGCGTGCACAAGGCAAAGACAGCTGGTGCCCGCGTCGTGATGAAGCGTACATCGGCGTATTGGTCGATGACCTGATCACCCTGGGCACCCAGGAACCGTACCGCATGTTCACTTCCCGCGCGGAATACCGTCTGATCCTGCGCGAAGACAACGCCGATCTACGCCTGACTGAAAAAGGTCGCGAGCTGGGCCTGGTCGATGACGCGCGCTGGGCTGCCTTCTGCAAAAAACGTGAAAGCATTGCGCTTGAAGAGCAACGCCTGAAAAGTACCTGGGTTCGCCCGGGCACCGAACAAGGCGACGCGATCGCGGAAAAATTCGGCACGCCGTTGACCCATGAGTACAACTTGCTCAACCTGCTTTCCCGTCCGGAAATCGACTACGCTGGTCTGGTTGAAGTGACCGGCCAGGGCGCAGAAGACCCACAAGTTGCCGAACAGGTGGAGATCAAGACCAAGTACGCCGGTTACATTGATCGCCAGCAGGATGAAATCGCTCGCCTGCGCGCCAGTGAAGATACCAAGTTGCCTGTGGATATCGACTACACCGGGATTTCCGGGCTGTCGAAAGAAATTCAAAGCAAACTGGGGATAACTCGACCTGAAACACTCGGGCAGGCTTCACGTATCCCTGGCGTCACTCCAGCAGCCATTTCGCTGTTGATGATTCATTTGAAAAAACGCGGCGCGGGCCGTCAGTTGGAGCAAAGCGCTTGAGTTCGTTGGTCACCTCGCAACACGCCGAAGAGTTATCCACAGGAGCGCGCCAGTTGGGTGTGGCCCTCACCGAAGCCCAGCAAGAGTTATTGCTGAGCTATCTGGCCCTGTTGATCAAATGGAACAAGGCTTACAACCTCACCGCTGTGCGTGATCCAGATGAGATGGTGTCACGGCATCTGCTCGACAGCCTCAGCGTGATGCCGTTCATCGAAAACGGCCGCTGGCTCGACGTCGGCAGTGGCGGCGGGATGCCTGGCATTCCATTGGCGATCCTGTTTCCCGAGTCTCAAGTGACCTGCCTGGACAGCAACGGCAAGAAAACCCGCTTCCTGACCCAGGTCAAACTCGAACTCAAGCTGGATAACCTGCAGGTTATCCACAGCCGCGTGGAGGCCTTCACGCCTGAACAGCCTTTCAACGGCATTGTGTCCCGGGCGTTCAGCAGCATGGAGAATTTCAGCAACTGGACCCGCCATCTCGGCGACCGTGACACCCGCTGGCTGGCAATGAAGGGCGTCCATCCAAGCGACGAGCTGTTAGCATTGCCGGCAGACTTCCACCTCGATAGCGAACACGCCTTGGCCGTACCCGGTTGCCAAGGCCAACGCCATCTGCTGATACTGCGCCGCACGGCATGATTGGGAACACAAGCAAGAATGGCTAAGGTATTCGCGATTGCGAACCAGAAAGGTGGCGTGGGTAAGACCACCACCTGTATCAACCTCGCAGCATCCCTGGTCGCCACCAAGCGTCGGGTGCTGTTGATCGATCTCGATCCACAGGGCAACGCCACCATGGGTAGCGGTGTGGATAAACACGGCCTGGAAAACTCGGTCTATGATTTGCTGATTGGCGAATGCGACCTGGCGCAGGCCATGCACTATTCCGAGCATGGTGGTTACCAACTGCTGCCAGCCAACCGCGATTTGACCGCGGCGGAAGTGGTGCTGCTGGAAATGCAGATGAAAGAAAGCCGTCTGCGTAGCGCCCTGGCGCCCATTCGAGAGAATTACGACTACATTCTGATCGACTGCCCACCGTCGCTGTCGATGCTCACGCTCAACGCCCTGGTGGCCGCTGATGGGGTGATTATCCCAATGCAGTGCGAGTACTTCGCCCTCGAAGGCTTGAGCGACCTTGTGGATAACATCAAGCGTATCGCCGAGTTGCTCAACCCGAACCTGAAAGTCGAAGGCCTGCTGCGGACCATGTACGATCCGCGTCTGAGCCTGATGAACGATGTGTCGGCGCAGCTCAAGGAACATTTTGGCGACCAGTTGTACGACACCGTCATCCCACGCAACATCCGCCTGGCTGAAGCGCCAAGCTATGGCATGCCTGCGCTGGCGTACGACAAGTCCTCGCGTGGTGCCATTGCCTACCTGGCGCTCGCCGGCGAGATGGTTCGCCGTCAACGCCGCAATTCACGCACCGCTGCCGCCCAGCCAACTTAAGGAATCCCCATGGCCGTCAAGAAACGAGGTCTCGGACGTGGACTGGATGCACTGCTGAGTGGTCCGACCGTCACATCGCTTGAAGAGCAAGCGGTGCAGGCCGACGAGCGCGAGCTGCAGCACCTGCCCCTGGACCTGATCCAACGCGGCAAATACCAGCCACGGCGGGACATGGATCCCCAGGCGCTGGAAGAACTGGCTAACTCGATCAAGGCCCAGGGCGTGATGCAACCGATTGTGGTGCGCCCGATTGGCGCTGGCCGCTTTGAGATCATCGCCGGTGAACGTCGCTGGCGCGCCAGCCAACAGGCCGGCAAGGACACCATCCCGGCGATGGTGCGCGATGTGCCGGATGAAACCGCCATCGCCATGGCCTTGATCGAAAACATTCAGCGCGAAGACCTCAACCCGATCGAAGAAGCGATCGCATTGCAGCGTTTGCAGCAGGAATTTCAGCTTACCCAGCAACAAGTGGCCGAGGCGGTGGGAAAATCCCGTGTCACGGTTTCCAACTTGCTGCGTCTGATCGCCTTGCCGGAAGTCATCAAGACCATGTTGTCCCATGGCGACCTGGAAATGGGCCACGCTCGTGCTTTGCTGGGTTTGCCGGAAAATCAACAGGTTGAAGGGGCGCGACACGTTGTCGCACGAGGGCTCACCGTTCGTCAGACCGAGGCCCTGGTTCGCCAGTGGCTCAGCGGTAAACCTGCACCGGTTGAAACCGCCAAACCTGATCCGGATATCGCGCGCCTCGAGCAGCGCCTGGCCGAGCGGCTAGGCTCTGCGGTGCAAATTCGCCACGGCAAGAAGGGCAAAGGGCAACTGGTCATCGGATATAACTCCCTCGATGAGCTTCAGGGCGTCCTTGCCCACATCCGCTGAAACATTTGCTTATGTAGCGCGTGATCGGAAATCACTACCCGACAGTTGAATAGGGGCAGAACCGCCCCTATACTCTGCGCGCATTTTGTCGGCACAAATTATGCCAAGTTATTGATTTCCGGCAGCCGACCATTGAGGAGCAAGAGTGATGGAAACCCGCACGCCAAACACGTTGCCGTTCCATCGCTTGGCTGTTTTTCCGGTTTTGTTGGCTCAATTTGTCATTTTGCTGATCGCCGCTTTGGCGCTTTGGTACTGGCATGGAGTCGTAGCCGGATATTCAGGACTCTGCGGAGGCCTGATAGCCTTGCTGCCCAATATGTATTTTGCTCACAGGGCTTTTCGGTTTTCCGGCGCCCGAGCAGCCCAGGCTATCGTGCGGTCTTTTTATGCCGGCGAAGCAGGGAAACTGATTTTGACGGCAGTGCTGTTTGCACTGACCTTTGCAGGTGTGAAGCCATTGGCGCCGCTGGCTGTATTCGGCGTCTTCGTGTTGACCCAACTGGTCAGCTGGTTCGCTCCCCTGCTAATGAAAACAAGACTTTCGAAACCTTAGGGCGTTTGAGGCAACCATGGCAGAAACAACCGCTTCGGGCTATATCCAGCACCACTTGCAGAACCTGACCTTCGGTCAGCTTCCTAATGGCGGCTGGGGCTTTGCCCACACCGCAGCAGAAGCCAAAGAAATGGGTTTCTGGGCTTTCCACCTGGATACTCTGGGTTGGTCGGTCGCATTGGGTCTGATCTTCGTCCTGATTTTCCGCATGGCGGCAAAGAAGGCGACTTCCGGTCAGCCAGGTGCTTTGCAGAACTTCGTTGAAGTATTGGTCGAATTCGTCGATGGCAGCGTGAAAGACAGCTTCCATGGCCGTAGCCCGGTGATTGCACCGTTGGCACTGACCATCTTCGTCTGGGTGTTCCTGATGAACGCCGTCGACCTGATCCCGGTGGACTGGATTCCTCAGTTGGCCATGGCGATCTCCGGCGATCCGCACATCCCATTCCGTGCCGTATCCACCACTGACCCGAACGCTACCCTGGGCATGGCCCTGTCGGTGTTCGCGTTGATCATTTTCTACAGCATCAAGGTCAAGGGCATCGGTGGCTTCATCGGCGAACTGACCCTGCACCCGTTCGGCAGCAAGAACATCTTCGTTCAAGCCCTGCTGATCCCGGTGAACTTCCTGCTGGAATTCGTGACCCTGATCGCCAAGCCGATTTCCCTGGCTCTGCGACTGTTCGGCAACATGTATGCCGGCGAGCTGGTGTTCATTCTGATCGCTGTGATGTTCGGCAGCGGTCTGCTCTGGCTTAGCGGCCTGGGCGTAGTACTGCAGTGGGCGTGGGCTGTGTTCCACATCCTGATCATTACCCTGCAGGCCTTCATCTTCATGATGCTGACCATCGTCTATCTGTCGATGGCGCACGAAGAGAACCATTAAGACCAGTCTCGACTAGTCTGATGTCCTTCCCGGTCAAACGGGAAGGTGGCCCAACAGGGCTATGAAACGATTTGTTTTACCGCTTTAAAATCTAAAAAACCTAAACCATACGACGTAAAAGTCGGGAGGAAAGATGGAAACTGTAGTTGGTCTAACCGCTATCGCTGTTGCACTGTTGATCGGCCTGGGCGCCCTGGGTACTGCCATTGGTTTCGGCCTGCTGGGCGGCAAATTCCTGGAAGGCGCAGCGCGTCAGCCAGAAATGGTCCCAATGCTGCAAGTTAAAATGTTCATCGTCGCCGGCCTGCTCGACGCCGTGACCATGATCGGCGTTGGTATCGCACTGTTCTTCACCTTCGCGAACCCCTTCGTTGGTCAACTCGCTGGCTAATCACTCGAATTTTCGAGTGATTGGGGTGATGGACAACGAATGAGCGAGGTGTTGGCGTGAACATTAATGCAACCCTGATTGGCCAATCCGTTGCGTTCTTCATTTTTGTAGTGTTTTGCATGAAGTTCGTGTGGCCTCCGGTCATCGCGGCTTTGCACGAACGTCAGAAGAAGATCGCGGATGGTTTGGACGCTGCCAGCCGTGCAGCTCGCGACCTGGAGTTGGCCCACGAGAAAGTGGGTCAGCAACTGCGCGAAGCTAAAGCAAAGGCAGCCGAGATCATTGAGCAAGCCAAGAAACGCGGTAACCAGATCGTCGAAGAGGCTGTTGAAAAAGCCCGCGTCGAAGCTGACCGTGTGAAGGCTTCGGCTCATGCCGAGATCGAACAGGAACTGAACGGCGTCAAAGACGCGCTGCGTGCCCAACTGGGTGCTCTGGCGGTCGGCGGTGCTGAGAAGATCCTCGGTGCCACAATCGATCAAAACGCGCACGCGGAGCTGGTTAACAAACTGGCTGCTGAAATTTAAGCGAGGGCGATCATGGCAGAACTGACCACGTTGGCCCGACCTTACGCTAAGGCAGCCTTCGAGCACGCCCAGGCCCACCAGCAGCTGGCCTCTTGGTCAGCCATGCTCGGCCTGGCTGCAGCAGTGTCGCAAGACGACACCATGCAGCGCGTGCTCAAGGCCCCGCGCCTGACGAGCGCAGACAAGGCCGCCACTTTTATTGAAGTGTGCGGCGACAAGTTTGATGTGAAGGTGCAGAACTTCATCCACGTCATTGCCGAAAACGACCGTCTCCCGCTATTGCCGGAGATCGCCGCTCTGTTCGACCTGTACAAGGCCGAAGCAGAGAAATCGGTAGACGTTGAAGTGACCAGTGCTTTCGCATTGAACCAAGAACAGCAAGACAAACTCGCCAAGGTTCTCAGTGCACGACTCAATCGGGAAGTGCGCCTGCAAGCTTCGGAGGACGCATCCCTGATTGGTGGTGTTGTTATCCGTGCCGGCGACCTGGTTATCGATGGCTCGATTCGCGGCAAAATCGCGAAACTTGCCGAAGCATTGAAATCTTGAGTTTGAAGGGGCAGCAGAGCAATGCAGCAACTCAATCCTTCCGAAATAAGTGAAATTATCAAGGGCCGCATCGACAAGCTCGATGTGACCTCCCAAGCCCGTAACGAAGGCACTGTCGTCAGCGTATCTGACGGCATCGTGCGGATTCACGGTCTGGCCGACGTAATGTACGGCGAGATGATCGAGTTTCCGGGCGGCGTCTACGGTATGGCCCTCAACCTGGAGCAAGACTCCGTAGGTGCCGTTGTATTGGGCGCGTACACCAGTCTGGCTGAAGGCATGAGCGCCAAGTGCACAGGCCGCATCCTGGAAGTTCCGGTTGGTAAGGAACTGCTGGGTCGCGTAGTCGACGCACTGGGTAACCCTGTTGACGGTAAAGGTCCACTGGGCAACACCGAGACCGACGCGGTCGAGAAAGTTGCTCCAGGCGTGATCTGGCGTAAGTCGGTAGACCAGCCTGTACAGACTGGCTACAAGGCTGTCGATGCCATGATCCCGGTCGGCCGTGGCCAGCGTGAGCTGATCATCGGTGACCGTCAGATCGGTAAAACCGCTCTGGCGATCGACGCGATCATCAACCAGAAAGACAGCGGCATTTTCTGCGTCTACGTAGCCATCGGTCAGAAGCAATCGACCATCGCCAACGTGGTTCGCAAGCTGGAAGAAAACGGCGCCCTGGCCAACACGATCATCGTGGCTGCCAGTGCTTCGGAATCTCCTGCGCTGCAATTCCTGGCACCGTACTCCGGTTGCACCATGGGTGAATTCTTCCGCGACCGCGGTGAAGACGCGCTGATCGTTTATGACGATCTGTCCAAGCAAGCAGTGGCTTACCGCCAGATTTCCCTGCTGCTGCGCCGTCCACCAGGCCGTGAAGCCTACCCAGGCGACGTGTTCTATCTCCACTCCCGTCTGCTGGAGCGCGCTTCCCGCGTTTCGGAAGAATACGTAGAGAAGTTCACCAACGGCGCAGTGACCGGCAAAACCGGTTCCCTGACCGCACTGCCGATCATCGAAACCCAGGCTGGCGACGTTTCCGCGTTCGTTCCGACCAACGTGATTTCCATCACTGACGGTCAGATCTTCCTGGAATCGGCCATGTTCAACTCCGGGATCCGTCCTGCTGTGAACGCCGGTGTTTCGGTATCCCGTGTGGGTGGTGCCGCTCAGACCAAGATCATCAAGAAGCTTTCCGGTGGTATCCGTACCGCTCTGGCTCAGTACCGTGAACTGGCGGCATTCGCCCAGTTCGCTTCTGACCTGGACGAAGCGACCCGTAAGCAACTTGAGCATGGTCAGCGCGTTACCGAGCTGATGAAGCAGAAGCAATACGCCCCAATGTCGATCGCTGACATGGCGTTGTCGCTGTATGCCGCTGAGCGTGGGTTCCTGACCGACGTTGAAATCGCCAAGGTCGGCAGCTTTGAACAAGCGCTGATTGCTTACTTCAACCGCGATCACGCCGAATTGATGGCGAAGATCAACGTGAAGGGTGACTTCAATGACGATATCGACGCTGGCATGAAAGCCGGTATCGAGAAGTTCAAGGCCACCCAAACCTGGTAAGCCGCAGCGGGAGCCGCAAGGCTCCCGCTTGCTAACCTGATAGGTGTTACATGGCAGGCGCAAAAGAGATTCGCAGTAAGATTGCGAGCATCAAAAGCACGCAAAAAATTACCAGCGCCATGGAAAAAGTGGCGGTCAGCAAAATGCGCAAGGCACAAATGCGCATGGCTGCTAGCCGTCCTTATGCGGAGCGTATCCGCCAGGTAATTGGGCATCTGGCCAACGCCAACCCGGAATACCGCCACCCGTTCATGATCGAGCGCGCCGTCAAGCGTGCAGGTTATGTGGTAGTGAGCAGTGACCGTGGTTTGTGCGGTGGTCTGAATACCAACCTGTTCAAGGCCCTGGTCAAGGACATGGCGGTAAACCGCGAAAACGGCGTCGAGATCGATCTGTGTGTGGTGGGTAGCAAGGGTGCGGCCTTTTTCCGCAACTTCGGCGGTAACGTCGTTGCAGCTATCAGCCATCTGGGTGAAGAGCCGTCGATCAATGATTTGATCGGCAGTGTGAAGGTGATGCTGGATGCGTACCTGGAAGGCCGTATTGACCGCCTTTCCGTGGTATCCAACAAGTTCATCAACACCATGACCCAGCAGCCAACCGTGGAGCAATTGATTCCACTGGTGGCGACTCCGGATCAGGAACTCAAGCACCACTGGGACTACCTCTACGAACCAGACGCCAAAGAGCTGCTTGACGGCTTGATGGTGCGCTACGTGGAGTCGCAGGTGTACCAGGCGGTGGTCGAGAACAACGCAGCTGAACAAGCGGCGCGGATGATCGCGATGAAAAACGCTACCGATAACGCCGGTGATCTGATCAGCGATTTGCAGCTGATCTACAACAAGGCGCGTCAGGCTGCGATCACCCAAGAGATCTCGGAAATCGTCGGCGGCGCTGCCGCGGTTTAACGGTTCAAATATTCAGAGGATCCAGCTATGAGTAGCGGACGTATCGTTCAAATCATCGGCGCCGTTATCGACGTGGAATTTCCACGCGACAGCGTACCGAGCATCTACAACGCGCTGAAAGTACAAGGCGCGGAAACTACCCTGGAAGTTCAGCAGCAGCTGGGCGACGGCGTAGTTCGTACCATTGCGATGGGTTCCACCGAAGGCTTGAAGCGCGGTCTGGACGTTGTCGACACTGGCGCTGCCATCTCCGTACCGGTCGGTAAAGCGACCCTGGGCCGGATCATGGACGTACTGGGCAACCCGATCGACGAAGCTGGCCCGATTGCCACCGAAGAGCGCTGGGGCATTCACCGCGCAGCACCTTCGTTCGCAGAACAAGCGGGCGGCAACGACCTGCTGGAAACCGGCATCAAGGTTATCGACCTGGTTTGCCCGTTCGCCAAAGGCGGTAAAGTCGGTCTGTTCGGTGGTGCCGGTGTAGGCAAGACCGTAAACATGATGGAACTGATCCGTAACATCGCCATCGAGCACAGCGGTTATTCCGTGTTCGCAGGTGTGGGTGAGCGTACTCGTGAGGGTAACGACTTCTACCACGAGATGAAGGACTCCAACGTTCTGGACAAAGTGGCACTGGTTTACGGTCAGATGAACGAGCCGCCGGGAAACCGTCTGCGCGTAGCACTGACTGGCCTGACCATGGCCGAGAAGTTCCGTGACGAAGGTAACGACGTTCTGTTGTTCGTCGACAACATCTACCGTTACACCCTGGCCGGTACTGAAGTATCCGCACTGCTGGGCCGTATGCCTTCTGCAGTAGGTTACCAGCCGACCCTGGCTGAAGAGATGGGCGTTCTGCAAGAACGTATCACTTCGACCAAGGAAGGTTCGATCACCTCGATCCAAGCGGTATACGTACCTGCGGATGACTTGACCGACCCGTCGCCAGCCACCACCTTCGCCCACTTGGACGCCACCGTCGTTCTGTCCCGTGACATCGCTTCCCTGGGTATCTACCCAGCGGTCGATCCACTCGACTCGACTTCGCGCCAGCTGGATCCGAACGTGATCGGCCAGGAGCACTACGACACCGCTCGCGGCGTTCAGTACGTGCTGCAGCGTTACAAAGAACTGAAGGACATCATTGCGATCCTGGGTATGGACGAGCTGTCGGAAGCCGACAAGCAGTTGGTAAACCGTGCTCGTAAGATCCAGCGTTTCTTGTCGCAGCCGTTCTTCGTGGCTGAAGTCTTCACCGGTGCCTCGGGTAAATACGTTTCCCTGAAAGACACCATTGCTGGCTTCAAAGGCATCCTCAACGGTGACTACGACCACCTGCCAGAACAAGCGTTCTACATGGTCGGCGGCATCGAAGAAGCGATCGAGAAAGCCAAGAAACTGTAATCCAGGCGCCCGGCAACGGGCGCTCATCAGGTTGAGGCAATCAGATGGCTATGACAGTCCATTGCGATATCGTCAGCGCGGAAGGGGAAATTTTCTCCGGTCTGGTCGAGTTTGTAACAGCGCACGGCGACTTGGGTGATCTTGGTATCGCCATGGGTCACGCTCCGCTGATCACAAGCTTGAAGCCAGGTCCGATCACTCTGACCAAGCAAGGCGGGGAAAAAGAGGTGTTCTACATCTCTGGTGGTTTCCTCGAGGTTCAGCCGAACATGGTCAAGGTACTTGCCGACACCGTGCAACGTGCTGGCGACCTGGATGAAGCCTCCGCTCAGGAAGCCGTCAAGGCTGCCGAGAAGGCCCTGAACGAAAAAGGCGCAGACTTCGACTACAGCGCTGCTGCAGTTCGTCTGGCCGAGGCTGCAGCTCAGCTGCGTACGCTCCAGCAGATCCGCAAGAAGTAAGCGGCCTTGCCGTTACACTTCATGCGTGATTGATTAAAAAGGGTGGCCTCGGCTACCCTTTTTCTTTTTTTGCAAAACACTTCTTTGGTCTGAACCCGGACCGCCCAGGATTGGTAGCCATTCATGTCTCTTGAAATCGTCATTCTCGCCGCAGGCCAGGGCACCCGTATGCGTTCAGCCCTGCCCAAGGTGCTGCACCCGGTCGCGGGTAACTCCATGCTGGGTCATGTTATCCACAGCGCCCGGCAATTGGACCCGCAGCGTATTCATGTGGTGATCGGCCACGGTGCCGATGTGGTCCGCGAGCGCTTGGCAGCGGACGACTTGAATTTCGTATTGCAAGACAAGCAACTGGGCACCGGCCACGCTACCGCGCAAGCCGTACCCTTCATTGCCGCCGACACGGTGCTGATCCTCTATGGCGATGTACCGCTGATTGAAGTAGAAACCCTGCAACGTCTGCTCAAGCACGTTGTGCCTGGCCAGATGGGCTTGCTGACTGTTGAGTTGGACGACCCTACCGGCTATGGCCGCATCGTGCGCAATGCCGACGGCAAGGTTGCCGCGATCGTCGAGCACAAGGACGCCAGCGAAGCCCAGCGCGCCATTACTGAAGGCAACACCGGCATTCTTGCCGTACCTGCCGATAAGCTGGGCGACTGGATGAGCCGTCTGTCCAACAACAATGCCCAGGGCGAGTACTACCTCACCGACGTCATTGAGATGGCCGTCAGTGATGGCCTGGTGGTCGCCACTGAGCAGCCCCACGACCCGATGGAAGTGCAGGGCGCCAACGACCGCAAGCAGCTTGCAGAGCTGGAGCGTCACTACCAGTTGCGTGAAGGCCTGCGTCTGATGGCCCAGGGCGTGACCCTGCGTGACCCGGCGCGTTTCGATGTGCGTGGCGACGTAACAGTAGGCCGCGACGTGCTGATCGATATCAACGTGATCCTCGAAGGCCGCGTGATCATTGAAGACAACGTGGTCATCGGCCCGAACTGCGTGATCAAGGACAGCACCTTGCGCAAAGGCGTGGTCGTCAAGGCCAACAGCCATGTCGACGGTGCCGTGATGGGCGAGGGCAGCGATGCGGGCCCGTTTGCACGGTTGCGTCCGGGGAGCGAGCTGGGGGCCAAGGCCCATGTGGGTAACTTTGTCGAACTGAAAAACGCTCACCTTGGCGAAGGTGCAAAAGTCGGTCACCTGACTTACCTGGGCGATGCCGTCATCGGCGCCCGCACCAATATTGGTGCCGGCACCATCACCTGCAACTACGACGGCGCCAACAAGTACCAGACGACGATTGGTGAAGATGTATTCATTGGCTCCAATAACTCGCTGATTGCACCCGTCACCATTGGCGATGGTTCAAATACAGCGGCAGGCTCGACCATCAACCAGGATGTGGATAAGTCCCAGCTGGCTGTAGCCCGCGCCCGTCAACGCAACATCGACGGTTGGAAACGCCCGGTCAAAATCAAGAAGACCTGAGTTATCCACACCGTTGGCAGTTTCAAAACTCCAATGTGGGAGGGTGCTTGCTCCCGATAGCGGTGGACCAGTCAACTCATCAGGTGACTGACACAGCGCCATCGGGGGAAAGCCCCCTCCCACATTTGTCGGTGTTGTTTAAAAAAATAGTTATCGCCCCGCTTGACGATCTTTCGCCAATAGGTTTTGATTGCCTTCGTTATCTTTCGAAACGAAACTTATCATCGCCATGTCGAAACGAAATACTCCCCAGCGGCGCCACAATATCCTGACCTTGCTCAATGAACAGGGCGAAGTCAGCGTGGACGAATTGGCCAAGCGTTTCGAAACTTCGGAAGTCACCATCCGCAAGGACTTGGCCGCCCTCGAAAGTAACGGCCTGCTCCTGCGTCGCTACGGTGGCGCAATCACCATGCCCCAAGAGCTGGTGGGTGACGCCGCCCAGCCCATCTCGGCCTACAAGCGCGCTATTGCCCGTGCCGCCGTGGTGCGCTTGCGTGAACATGCGCGCATCATCATCGACAGCGGCAGCACCACCGCCGCCATGATTCCGGAACTCGGTCATCAACCCGGGCTGGTGGTTATGACCAATTCCTTGAATGTGGCCCGCGCCCTGAGCGAACTGGAACATGAACCGGTGCTGTTAATGACCGGCGGTACCTGGGACCCGCATTCGGACTCGTTCCAGGGGCAGGTCGCCGAGCAGGTGCTGCGTTCCTACGATTTCGATCAGTTGTTCATCGGCGCCGACGGCATCGACTTGCAGCGCGGCACCACCACCTTCAACGAACTGCTGGGCCTGAGCCGTGTGATGGCTGAGGTCGCCCGTGAAGTGGTGGTGATGGTCGAGTCCGACAAGATTGGCCGCAAGATTCCCAACCTGGAACTGCCCTGGAGCAGCGTCCATACCCTTATTACCGATGATCGCCTGCCACTTGAGGCCCGCGACCAGATCCAAGCCCGCGGCATTACGCTGATATGCGCGGCAGTCATCTAGGAGAAACACCATGTGTGGAATTGTTGGCGCAGTCGCCGAACGTAACGTAACTGCCATCCTGATCGAAGGCCTCAAGCGCCTGGAATACCGCGGCTATGACAGCGCAGGCGTGGCCGTCTTCACCAACGCCGGCAAGCTGGAGCGTATGCGCCGCCCGGGCAAGGTCAGCGAGTTGGACCAGGCTCTGGCCGGCGAGCCTCTGGCGGGTCGCCTGGGTATCGCCCACACCCGTTGGGCCACCCACGGCGCGCCGTGCGAACGCAACGCCCACCCGCATTTTTCCGGTGACCTGGCGGTGGTGCACAACGGCATCATCGAAAACCACGAAGTGCTGCGTGAGCAACTCAAGGGCCTGGGCTACGTGTTCACCTCGGACACCGACACCGAAGTGATCGCCCACCTGCTCAACCACAAGCTCAAAGACCACAGTGACCTGACCACAGCCCTCAAGGCCACAGTCAAAGAGCTGCACGGCGCCTACGGCCTGGCCGTGATCAGTGCCAGCCAACCTGACCGCTTGGTTGCCGCGCGCAGTGGCAGCCCATTGGTAATCGGCCTGGGCCTGGGCGAGAACTTCCTTGCCTCCGACCAACTGGCCCTGCGCCAGGTGACCGACCGTTTCATGTACCTGGAAGAAGGCGATATTGCCGACATCCGCCGTGAAAGCGTACAGATCTGGGACGTTGACGGTCAGTCGGTCGAGCGTGAAGCCGTGCAATACCGCGACGGGGCCGAAGCCGCCGACAAAGGCGAGTTCCGCCACTTCATGCTCAAGGAAATCCACGAGCAGCCATCCGTGGTGCAACGCACCCTGGAAGGTCGGCTGAGCCAGAACCAGGTGCTGGTCAACGCCTTCGGCCCGCAAGCCGCCGAACTGTTCGCCAAAGTGCGCAATGTACAAATCGTCGCCTGCGGCACCAGCTACCACGCCGGTATGGTCGCGCGTTATTGGCTGGAAGAATTGGCCGGCATCCCGTGCCAAGTCGAAGTTGCCAGCGAGTTCCGCTATCGCAAAGTGGTAGTGCAGCCAGACACCCTGTTCGTGACCATCTCCCAGTCCGGCGAAACCGCCGACACCCTGGCGGCCCTGCGCAATGCCAAGGAGCTGGGCTTCCTCGGCAGCCTGGCCATCTGCAACGTCAGCATCAGCTCCCTGGTGCGTGAATCCGACCTGACCCTGCTGACCCAGGCTGGTCGCGAAATCGGCGTGGCCTCCACCAAGGCCTTCACTACCCAATTGGTAGGCCTGTTGTTGCTGACCCTGTCCCTGGGTCAAGTACGCGGCACCCTCGCCGAGGGCGTCGAAGCCACTCTGGTGGAAGAACTGCGTCGTCTGCCGACCCGCCTGGGTGAAGCCCTGGCCATGGACAGCACCGTGGAAAAAGTCGCCGAGCTGTTCGCCGACAAGAACCACACCCTGTTCCTCGGCCGTGGCGCGCAATACCCGGTGGCAATGGAAGGCTCGCTGAAACTCAAGGAAATCTCGTACATCCACGCCGAAGCCTACCCGGCCGGCGAGCTGAAGCACGGCCCACTGGCCTTGGTGGATGACGACATGCCGGTGGTCACCGTCGCGCCGAACAACGAACTGCTGGAGAAGCTCAAGTCCAACCTGCAGGAAGTACGCGCCCGTGGTGGCCAACTGATCGTCTTCGCAGACGAGAAGGCGGGCATGACCAATGGCGAAGGCACTCACGTGATCAACATGCCGCACATCCACGACACGCTGTCGCCGATCCTCTACACCATCCCGCTGCAATTGCTGTCGTACTACGTCGCCGTGCTCAAGGGCACCGACGTTGACCAGCCGCGTAACCTGGCGAAGTCGGTGACGGTGGAGTAAGGCTTACTGACGTACCCAAAAGGGGCTGTTTTCAACAGCCCCTTTTTTACGTTTTGGATTCGCTTAATTCAAGGATGCGTACTGATGCAAAACTCTCCTGCTACTGTCCACGCACGTTTGCACGATCGTCGGTTTGCGGTCGCGAACAACGTCCAAGGGGTGTCCGGCACCGGCACTGTGTTTCATTACCAAATCGAAGATGGCGTGATTTCGAGCACTTACCAGGGTGGCCGGATTCGCATGGGCACGCAGGTCGGGCGGGTGACCGGTGCAGAGACCATCGAGCTGCTATTTCAGTGCGTGACCCTGGAAGGTGAACTGCTCGCGGGGTGGTCACGTGGCACGGTAGGCGTGGATCACGCCGGGCGCACGACGCTGAGTTTTGTTTGGGGCTGGCTAATGGGTGCGACGGGAGGCGGGGGAGTCTCGCTACGTCGAGATTACTGCCTGATGGTCTTGAAAGCACACAGGAGCCAAGGTGGGAGGGGGCTTGCTCCCGATATAGGTGGACCAGTCAAGGTATCTGATGACTGTCACACCGCTATCGGGAGCAAGCCCCCTCCCACAGTTTGTTCTTTGTCAGTATCGAGGGCTGGTGCTCAGGTCCACCAGTAGCGCACGAGGTGAAAGAAGATCGGCGCCGCAAAGCACACCGAATCCAGCCGATCCAACATCCCGCCGTGCCCTTCGATCATGTGCCCCCAGTCTTTTACGCCGCGGTCACGCTTGATCGCTGACATCACAATCCCGCCGGCAAAGCCCAGCAAGTTGATCAGCAGCGCGATCAGGAACGACTGCCAAGGATTGAACGGCGTGGTCCACCACAGCGCTGCACCGATCAGTGAAGACAACAGGATCCCGCCGACAAAACCTTCCACGGTCTTGGACGGCGATAGATTGGGCGCGATCTTGTGTTTGCCGAACAGTTTGCCGCATACGTATTGCAGCACGTCCGAAAGCTGCACCACGATCACCAGGTAAGCGATCAACAACAGGTTGCGGCCTTCGTAGCCGGGGATGTCCAACGTCAGCAGGGCGGGGACGAAGGACACGCAGAACACTGCGATCATCAACCCCCACTGCACTTTCGAGGCGCGTTCCAGAAAGTGCGTACTGTCGCCGCCCAGGGAGGCGAGGATCGGCAGCAGCAAAAACACGTACACCGGGATGAAGATCGAGAATAGCCCGTACCAGTCGGCGTAGATCAGCACGTATTGCAGCGGCAGGGCCAGGTAGAACGCGGCCACCAGAGCGGGGTAATCGCTGCGGCGGGTCGGGGTGAGGGTGAGGAATTCGCGCAGGGCGTAGAACGATACCGCGTAGAACAGCAGGATCACCGCGCCGGTGCCGAGCCAGAAGGCGACGCCGATCACTACCACCATGACCCACCACGCGTTGATGCGGGCGTTGAGGTTGTCGATGACTGCGTTGGGGCTGCCACGGGTGCGCAGTTTGAGGATCAGGCCGATCAGCGAGGCGATGACCAGAATCGCGCCGATGCCGCCGAACAACATCAGGGTTTGGCTATCCATTTCAGGAGTGCTCCGGGGCGAGGGCGAGCAGGGCGTCGCGGGTGCGGGCGAGGAATGCGGCTTTGTCTTCGCCTTCTGCCAATTGCAGGGGGGCACCGAAGCTGGTTGTGCATAACAACGGCAGTGGCAGCACACGCCCTTTGGGCATGACCCGGTTGAGGTTGGCTATCCACACGGGAACCAACTCGGCCTGTGGGTAACTCTTTGCCAGGTGATACAAGCCGCTTTTGAACGGCAGCAAACCCTCCTCCAGATTGCGCGTGCCTTCTGGAAAGATGATCAGCGAGTCACCGCCTTCCAGGGCCGCGAGCATGGGCAGCAATGGGTTATCCACAGGCTCTTTGCGCTCGCGGTCGATCAGCACGCCATTGAACACCCGGTTGATGATGTAGCGGCGCAGCGCGCTCTTGTTCCAGTAATCGCTGCCGGCCACTGGGCGCGTGAACTTGCGCAGGTTCTGCGGCAGCGACGCCCACACCAGCACGAAGTCACCGTGGCTGCTGTGGTTGGCGAAATAGATGCGTTGCACCGGTACTGGCGCGCACCCCAGCCACAGGCTGCGAGCGCCGGTGACGGTGCGGGCCATGGAGGTAATCAGCGTGGCGACCACGGGTTCGAACATGGGAATTCCTTATCCGGCGAAAGGTAGCCAAGGGCTGGCGAGGATGACGCCCATGGTCAGCAGCGCTTGCGCGCCCAGCAACCAGGCTTGTTTACGCAACAGTTTGAGGGCACCACGGCGGCGTTCGGTCCACGGCCGGCCGGCTCGCTTGGACGATTGCAGGCCGAGGGTTTGCAGGGCCTGGTCAAGGTCTGGGGTGCGGGTAACGTCGCGGGCCAGCAAGGCGAACAGGTCGGCGTCGAAGGCCACTCGCAGCGCCCAGTACTTTTGCAGCAGGCCCAGCACGATCATCCACAGGGCCAGCAGCAGGCAGATCGTCGAGATACTGGCCAACAACAATTGGGCGAGGCCGAACAGTACGCCGAGCAACGTCAGGCCTGTGGATAACTGATCCAGGGAACGGCCACGGCGTAGCAGGCTGGCGACTACCTGGAGTTCCATATCAGCGGGCATGGTGCAAACCCTCCAACGCTTTACGGTGTGCGGGGTGCAGGACCACATTGGCCCGTGCTGTACGAATAATAGCCAGTGCTTCATCAACTGTGGCGGCTCGGCCAGTATTCAGCAGCCAGGCAGCGACAGCGGTGGCGCTACGGGAGTAACCGAGAGCACAGCACACCAGCAAGGGGCCGCTCGTTCGCAGGCGTTCAATGGCGTGTGCGGCTTCCAGGCATTCGTCGGGTGTCGGGGTGATGAGGTCCAGTACCGGCACGCAGGCATAAGCGCGGCCCAGTGGATTAATCGGCAGTTCGGCGCACAGATCGACAATGGCCTTGAATGAACCCTGCTCGCTGGCCGTAGGAATGCGCCCCAGCCAGACGTTATCCACAATCAGGTCCGGCTGTGGATGTTTGCGTGTCCACAGCCGCGAATTGACCCACGCACCCGCTAAATAAGGCGCATACAACCAGCGGGCTGCAGGCGTAAGGCGGCCATCCGCACGTTTTTGAAAGCCCGACGCGCCGATCACAAGGTAGTTGGCTGTGATCAAACCCAGGGAAACCGCTGGCCACAGCAGCCACAGCCAGCCGCCGCCCAGTACCAGGGCAAGTGCCAGCAGTAATAGCGTACCCAGCCCGTAGCGCACGGCCAAGCGCCAGCGTTGGGTATCCCGCGTCAACCGCGCACTCAACAATGGGCTCGGGTGCTCCACTGGCCATAACCACACGCACAGCCACCCCGCGAGGGCGCCTGTGGGTAAGTCGATAAAGTGATGTTGATAAGTGGTCAGCACCGAGATGCCGATCAGCGCAAACCAGCCATGCACCACCCAGCGCCAGACTCCCTGGGTGTGCCGCTGATACATGACCCACAGGATCACCAGCAGCGCGATATGCAGCGAAGGTGCCTGGTTGAACGGTTTGTCGAAACCGGCCAGCACCGCGAATAGCCAGCCAAACACCCCGTCCAGCTCTGGCCGCTCAAAGGTGAAGCGCAGCGGCCAGATCAGGAAGCAGCTGACGGCAATCACCTGCGCACTCAGCAGGCGCAGTGCATGTTGTTTCAGCTCATGCCGTGTATTGGGTAGCAGCAGAGAGAAGCCGTAGAGCAGGTCGATGGACCAATAGGGCACGATGGTCCAGGCCCAGAACGGCATATGGCTTTCCCAGCCGAACACCAGCGTGCCGACGTCGCTGCGCTGGCTGGTGACCCAGGTGGCGAAGCCGTAGGTGCTGAAAAACAGCGGCGCCAATAGCAGCAGCCAGAGCACCGCGGGTTTCAATAAACCGGGTTCGCGCATGTTCAGATCTTCTGTGCCAGGGACACAGTGAAAATGCCCCACTCATCCACGCGCTGGGTGATCTTGCGAAAGCCCGCGGCTTCAACCAACTGGTCCATTTCCGCCTGGCTGCGCCGACGCATCACCCAGGCCTGGCCCTGGCGGTGGCTGGTGAGCGCGCGGGCAATCAGCTCCAACTGCGGGTGCCACGGCTGCCCGGTGTAGACCAGGTAACCGCCAGGTTCCACAGCTTCGGCCAGCCCCGCCAGTGAACCACCGACCATGGCGTTATCGGCGAACAACTCATACAGGCCCGACACCACGGCCAGGGTCGGCCTGGGGTCCAGGGCGGCCAGGTCAGTGCGGTCGAACGCATCGCCTTTGACGAACTGGGCGATGTCCCCCAAGCCCTTCTCGCGAATCAGCGCGCCACCGTCGCGCACGTTGATGTCGCTGTAGTCGCGCAGCAGGATCGACTCCGGCAACGGCGATACGCCCTGCAAGGCTTCAAGGATGTAACGGCCGTGGCCGGCGGCGATATCGACGATACGGACCTCGCGGTGCTCGTCACGCAGCTTGGTCATGGCCAGGCGCAGCAGTTCCTCGACGTTCAGCTTGCGCTGGCGAATACCGCGCCAGCCAATGGAGTTGAGGTAGTTGGTGTCGATCATCCGCCCCAGCCCGCCCTTGCCGGTAGGCTTATTGCGATACACGTAGTCCAGCGTGCTGCCGGAGTCGAAACCGGTGTCGAAGCCCAGTTTCACGCCGTCCGACAGGTTCTTGCCCAGGCCCATGCTGGCGCGGGTCATGCGCCAGTAGAGGTCGCGCAGCGAATTGCGTGGCAGCGGCGCGGCAAGGGATTCGGATTCGGCGCAGGTGGCGCCAAGTTTGTCGGCGTCCAGTAGAGAGGCGCGGTCCAGCGGGTGTGCGAAGTTCTGCAAGATAAAGCGTTTGGCGCTGCTCACGGCCACGGCTCGATCACGTTCACCGAGGGTGTCGTGGAAAAACCCAGGGAGGATATGCAGCTCTTTTTTCAGGCTGCCGAGGCGGTCGAAAAATTGTTGCTGGGGTTTACGGTGCACCACAAAATCGGAGCCGGAGATAAGCAACTGGGTAGGCACCTGGATCGCCTGGGCGTCGGCTACAACCCGGTCGGCCGCTTCGTACAGGCCCAGCAGCACATTCACCGAGATGGCCTTGGTGATCAGCGGATCGCTGTCGTAGGACGCTACCCGTTCCGGGTCATGGCTGAGGAACTTGGCCTTGACGTAGCTGTTGACGAAAAAGTTGCCGCGAAACCTGCGCATCAAGGCCAGGCCCGGGCGGGCGAAGGGCACGTACAGCTTGACCTTGAAAGCGGGCGAGGCGAGCACCAGGGCGCGGATTTTTGGCGCGTAGTCGTGAACCCAGGTGGCCGCGATCACTGCGCCGACGCTTTGGGCGATCACGGCCAGGTTTTGCTCTTCGATGCCGTAGGTGGCGCCGATATGGTCGCAGAAGGTCTGCACATCACGGGCACTGGTGGCAAAGCTGGGGCTGTCGCCGCGCTCGCCGGGCGATTGGCCGTGGCCGCGGGCGTCCCAGGCGAAGAAATCAAACCCCGGCAAGTCCAGTTCATCCACCAGGTGGGCAATACGTCCGGAGTGCTCATGGCCACGATGGAACAACAGGATTGCCTTGCGCGGCCCGGCGTCTGCCGTGGCCGGCCAGTGCCGGTAGAAAAGCTCGACGCCATCATGGGTACTGAAGGTGTGCTCTTGCTGTTCGCGCATCGCAAAATCCTTATGCAGAAGGGGGAGTTTGTTGCTGTTCTTTGAGACCCTGACGCACCCGGTTGACCAAGGTATAGGCGAGCAGGGCGGCGATCAGCCACATCACTGCCTCGACCCAACCGGCGCCGAGCCAGCCCAGCGCCACGCCGGTGGCCAGTACACCCAGTACAAAAGCCCGATCACTCTTGCCCATCGGCCCGTCATAGCGACGCGATGCGCCCACCATCGGCCCCAACACACCGGCGTACTCGCTGAAGACCGCAAGCAGTGTCACCAGCACCACCGGCACCGGGCTCACGCCGGGGATCAGGGCAAAGGGCAGGATCAGCGCGCTGTCGGCGATCACATCGCACAGTTCATTGAGGTAAGCGCCGAGGCGTGACTGCTGGCCGAATTCTCGAGCGAGCATGCCGTCGATGGCGTTGAGGGCCATGCGCACGATCATCCATAAAGGGATCAACGCAAACAGCCAGAGGTGTTGGGCGAAGCCTGCGATCAACAACCCCACCAGCAGCGAAACAACTCCGGCCAGCACGGTGATCTGGTTGGCGGTGGTGCCGTTGTCGTAGAGGCGCTGCACAAGCGGGCGCAGCAGGTTTTGAAACCGCGGTTTGAGTTGGTAGATGGAAATCATGGGGTGGCGCTTCCTTGTCCGTGAACCCGCGAAAAGCTGTTTCGGAGTGTGCCGATTAATCGCAGCCGACACCAGTGATGGCTCGTGTTTATAGGGGGTTAGTCACAATCCAGAGAGCACAGCAAAACAAATGTGGGAGGGGGCTTGCCCCCGATTGCGGTGTACCAGTAACTAATCAGTCGACTGACACACTGCTATCGGGGGCAAGCCCCCTCCCACAAGGGATTCAGAGTGGATGCAAAAGCGAACAAAAATTTCACGCTTCGTGTTATATCGTAACGAATTGTGTACAGGTGGGCATTGAGCGGATGCAGGTGGATTTAGAAGCTGATGGCGCTTCGGTAGAAGGCCTGGCGCGTTTTCAGCAAGGGCTGTTCCATGCCCGTCGGTTACGCCAAGCGGGTATCAGCCTGACGACCCTGGCGATCAGCGGATGGGTGTTGGCGCTGTTCGTGGCGTTGTTTGCGCCACTGTCGATCTGGCCGGTGGTGTTGATCAACTGCGCTTCGGCCCTGCTGCTGTTGGTGGCCGGGTTGCAGTCGGCCTGGTGGGTGGCTGATTGGCGTGCCCAGGCGCTGGAGGTGCCGAGCGCTGAGTTGATTGAGCAACCCATTGAGCCCACTGCCTGGCACAAGGGGCTGATCAACCGTTTCGGCAACGGCCTGCTGGCGCAAGTTGGCGCACCGGTGCTGTGGTTGGCTGGCTGGTCGTTGCTGGCGTTGGTCAGCGTTATCCAGTTCTGGGACCTGGCCTTGCCTGCTGCGGCCATCGGTCAGTCCGCCAGCATCGGTGCGGCGCTGGCATTGGGGCTGGCTTTTGGCTTGCTGGTGTTCGAGCGTCGCCTGGCCCAGGAAACCGCCGCCCAGTGGCCGGAAGCTTCACAGCTGGCGCAGTTGAGTCGGGTGGCGATTATCTGCCTGGTGCTGAGTGCCATCTGCCTGTTGTTTGCCAATGCCGAGTCGGTGTGGCCGCTGCGTCTGGCGACACTCGTCGGCCTGTTGCCGGCGCTGGTGGCGCTGGAGTTCCTGCTGCGGGGCGTGCTGTCGCTGTTCAGCCCGCGCCAGCCGCGCCTTGAGCCGCGCTTGATGGCGCAGAGTTTTATCGCCGGCCTGCTGCGTTGGCCGCCACAACCGTTGCTGGCGTTGCAGCATGAATTGCACAACCGTTTTGGCATCGACCTGCGCCAGATCTGGGCCTTCACCTACATGCGCCGGGCTTTCCTGCCGGTGTTGCTGGTGGTGCTGGCGGTAGGCTGGGCGCTGACCGGCGTGCATGAAGTGCCCCTGCAAGGGCGTGGGATTTATGAGCGCTTCGGCAAACCGGTCGAGGTGTTCGGCCCCGGTCTGCATACGGGTTTGCCGTGGCCGCTGGGCCGCGTACTCAACGTGGAGAACGGCGTGGTGCATGAACTGGCGACCAGCGTCAGCGAAGCCGCCACACCGGAGTTGGCCGCTGCCGAAGGCCCGGCGCCGTTGATTGCCAACCGCCTGTGGGACGCCAGCCATGTGAATGACAAATCCCAGGTCATCGCCAGCAGCAGCGGCGATAAGCAGGGCTTCCAGATCGTCAACATGGACGTGCGATTTGTCTACCGCATCGGCCTCACCGACCAGGCTGCGCTTGCCGCCACATACAACAGCGCGGACATACCCACCCTGATCCGCAGCACCGCCAGCCGCATCCTGGTGCATGACTTTGCCTCGCGCACCCTCGACGCATTGCTCGGGGAACAACGCACCAGCCTCGCCGACGAGATTGGCCGCACGGTGCAAGCAGACCTGCACACCCTCGACAGCGGGGTGGAGATCCTCGCCACGGTGGTTGAAGCGATCCACCCACCGGCCGGCGCCGCCAATGCTTACCACGGTGTGCAAGCTGCCCAGATCGGCGCCCAGGCACTGATTGCCCGTGAACGTGGCGCGGCCAGCGAGCAGACCAACCAGGCGCTGCTGCAAGCCAGCACCGTCCGTGATCAGGCCCAGGCCAGCGCCCGCGAAGTGAATGCTGGCGCCCAAGCGGCGAACCTGCGCTTTGCCGCCGAACAAAAAGCCTATGCCGCGGCGGGCCAGGCTTTCGTACTGGAACAGTACCTGAGCCAACTGAGCCTGGGCCTGGCCCACGCCAAGCTGCTTATTCTGGATCATCGTTTGGGCGCCGACAGTGCGCCGACGATCGATCTGCGTTCTTTTACTTTGCCCGCCGATCCACTGGCGCCGCGCAAAGCCGTTCAATAAGGAGTCTGTCTGTTGAGCGCTCATTCCCACGATCACGGTCATCATCATCACGGCCACCACCATCACCACCATGGTGATGAGCAAGCGGCCGGGCCTTTCCCTTGGCGGCGCATGGCCTGGGCGGCGTTACTGGTGCTGTTTGCCGTGGCAGCGGCGAGCCTGGTGCAGGTGCGCTCCGGCGAGGCCACGGTGATTACCCGCTTCGGCAACCCCGCGCGAGTGTTGTTGGAACCGGGCCTGGGCTGGCGCTGGCCGGCGCCATTCGAAGCGGCAATCCCGGTGGACCTGCGCCTGCGCACCACGTCCAGTGGCTTGCAGGACGTGGGCACCCGCGATGGCCTGCGGATTATCGTGCAGGCCTATGTGGCGTGGCAGGTGCAGGGCGATGCCGACAATGTGCAGCGCTTCATGCGCGCAGTGCAGAACCAGCCGGACGAAGCGGCGCGGCAGATCCGCGCCTTCGTCGGCTCGGCGCTGGAAACCACGGCGGCCAGCTTTGACCTGTCCAGTTTGATCAACACCGACGCCAGCCAAGTGCGCATCGCCGATTTTGAAGCGCAGTTGCGCCAGCAGATTGATCAACAATTGCTCGCCACCTACGGCGTGCGCGTGGCGCAGGTCGGCATCGAGCGCCTGACATTGCCTTCGGTGACACTCACCGCCACGGTTGATCGTATGCGCGCCGAGCGGGAAACCATCGCCACTGAACGTACCGCCGTGGGCAAGCGCGAAGCGGCGCAAATCCGCTCCGCCGCCGAGCGTGATGCGCGCATCGTGCAGGCCGATGCCACGGTGAAAGCCGCCGATATCGAAGCGCAATCGCGGGTAGAAGCCGCGCAGATTTATGGCCGTGCCTACGCGGGTAATCCGCAGTTGTACAACCTGCTGCGCTCGCTGGATACCTTGGGCACGGTGGTCACGCCGGGTACCAAAATCATCCTGCGCACCGACGCCGCGCCGTTCCGCGCCCTGGTGGATGGGCCGAAGGACATCCAGCCATGAGCGAACGCGACAGTCCCGACAGCCCCTGGATTCAGGCCGGGCGCCTGACCTTCCTGGCGCTGTACGCGGTCACTGTGTTGGCGGCGTTGGCCTGGGCCTTTTCCAATGTGCGCCAGATCGACCCGCAGAATCGCGCGGTGGTCCTGCACTTCGGCGCCCTTGATCGCATTCAGAACGCCGGGCTGTTGCTGGCCTGGCCGCAGCCGTTCGAGCAGGTGGTGTTGTTGCCGGCGGCGGACCGGGTGATCGAGCGCCGAGTGGAGAACCTGCTGCGTTCCGATGCGGCGTTGCAGGCCGATCGCGTGGCCAGTTTCGCTACGCCGTTGAGCGATGCCCTGGCCGGTTCCGGCTACCTGCTGACCGGCGATGCCGGGGTGGTGCAGTTGGATGTGCGGGTGTTCTACAAGGTGACCGAGCCCTATGCCTTCGTGTTGCAGGGCGACCACGTGTTGCCTGCGCTGGATCGGTTGGTGACGCGCAGCGCCGTAGCCCTGACGGCAGCGCGGGATCTGGACACCATTCTGGTAGCACGCCCTGAACTGATCGGCAGCGACAATGGCGCCGCCGAACGCCGCGAGCGACTGCGCGGCGACTTGGTGCAAGGCATCAATAAACGCCTGGCCGAGTTGGCTGCCAGCGGCTTGGGCCTGGGCATCGAAGTCACCCGCGTCGATGTGCAATCGAGCCTGCCGGGCCCGGCGGTGAATGCCTTCAACGCAGTGCTGACCGCCAGCCAGCAAGCGGATAAAGCGGTGGCCAACGCCCGCACCGAAGCGGAAAAACTCACCCAGACCGCGAATCAGGAGGCTGACCGCCAGGTGCAAGTCGCCCACGCCCAGGCCAGCGAACGCTTGGCCAATGCCCAGGCGCAAACCGCTACCGTCGCCAGCCTCGCCCAGGTCAAAGACCCCGGCTTGCTGTTGCGCCTGTACCGCGAACGCCTGCCGAAGATTCTCGGCCAGGCGGGTTCCGTGACCACCGTCGATCCCAAAGACGACTCCCGCTTGATCATCCAGGGAGCCGAACAATGAGCGCACCCATGCTGACCTCGGCCGAACAGCGCAGCGCTGCCCGGCAATTGACCCTGGCCATGCTCGCCCTTGGGTTGCTCGTGCTGGGCCTGGTGTGGCGCTGGCTGGCGCCGGATCAGAACGGTGTGAGCCAATTGCTGCTGGGGGTGGCATCGCTGTTGGTGGCGGTGCCGGTGATGCGTTCGGCCTGGTACAGCCTGCGCTTTCCCAGCTTGCACGGCATCACCGACCAACTGATTGCCCTGGCCATGCTTGGCGCCTGGGCCACCGGCGATCTGCTCACCGCCGCGTTGTTGCCGATCATCATGATCTTCGGCCATGTGCTGGAAGAGCGCAGCGTGATCGGCTCCCAGGAGGCGATCCATGCCCTGGGCAAACTCACCCGCAGCCACGCGCGTTTGGTACAGGCTGACGGATCCATTACCGAAGTGGATAACGCCACGCTGAAGCCCGGCGATATCGTCGAAGTGCGCGCCGGCGACCGCGTGCCGGCCGATGGCGTGGTGCTGTCCGGCCAGGCGAGCCTGGACACGGCGCCGATCACCGGTGAGTCAGTGCCGCTGGAAGCCGGCGTTGGCGTGCAGGTGTTTGGTGGCGCGATCAACCTTGATGGTCTGTTGCGCCTTGAAGTGACGCGCACTGGCAACGAATCGACCTTGGGCAAAGTCATCGCACTGATGCAGAACGCCGAGCGCTCCAAGCCGCCGATCACTCGGCTGCTGGAGCGTTATGCCGGTAGCTATATGGTGTTGGTGCTGTTGCTGGCGGCGGTCACCTGGTTCGTCACCAACGATGCGCAGGCGATGCTGGCGGTGCTGGTGGCGGCGTGCCCGTGTGCCTTGGTGCTGTCGGCGCCGGCCACGGCGATTGCCGGGATCGCCGTGGCGGCGCGTCATGGGATTCTGATTCGCAGCTCGGCGTTTCTCGAAGAATTGGCTGACCTGACCTCGTTGGTGGTCGACAAGACCGGCACCCTGACCTTTGGCACCCTGCGTTTGCAGTCCATCGAGACCACCGCACCGGATCGCCAGGAGCTGCTGAACCTGGCGGCCAGCCTCGGCTCGGCGAGCAGTCACCCGGTCAGCCGAGCGTTGGCGGGGTTGGCGACTCAGGAGCAGTTACTGGCGCTCACCGACATTCGCGAGCGTCAGGGCCTGGGCGTGGTCGCACAGACCGAACAGGGCGAAGCGGCGCTGGGGCGGCCGGAGTTGTTCGAACAATTGGGCATCGTCACCAGCGGCGTTCCCAGCCATGACGGCCCAATTGCCGGGTTGGCGTTGAACGGCGATTTCCTGGCCTGGCTGTTGCTGGCCGACAGCGTCAAGCCGGAGGCGCGCCAGGCCCTGCAAGAGTTGCGTGATTTGGGCCTGGGCCGCCAGTTGCTGCTGACCGGCGACCGCCAAAGCGTGGCCGACAGCCTGGCGCTGGAGGTGGGCATCAGTGATGTCGAAGCCCAAGCCTTGCCGGAAGACAAGCTCAACCGCGTGCTGGGTGAAATCAGCAGCGGCTTCCGGCCGATGGTGGTGGGCGATGGCATCAATGATTCGTTGGCGCTCAAGGCCGGTGTGGTTGGTGTGGCGATGGGGGCGGGCGGTGCCGATATCGCCCTGGCATCGGCGGACGTGGTGTTGATCGGCAGCGACTTGCGCCGCCTGGGTACCTGCGTGCGCTTGAGCCGCCAGTGCCGGCAGACGTTGCAGGTGAACGTGATCATCGGCCTGGGCTGGACGTTGGCCATCGTGGTGTTCGCGGCCTTTGGCTGGTTGGGCGCGGCGGGTGCCATGATTGCGGCGGTGCTGCATAACCTCAGTACCTTGCTGGTGCTGGGTAACGCTGGGCGGTTATTACGCTTCCAGGAGCCTCTGTTGAAGCTTGATGAATAATTTCAGAAATATTTGCACACGGCTGTAACGCCGATGGGGGGCCTCACTCTAGTGGTGTGTCGAGACTGAACAATCCGTTCGGACCGGCTCCACTACTGATCATGAGGAATACAACAATGAGCATTAAATCCGCTGCTGCTGGTGCCGCCCTCGCGATGGCCGCTGCTTCTCTGTTCGCGGGTGTGGCCACTCAGGTACAAGCCGCAGACGCCACCGTTCACTGCTACGGCGTGACCTCCTGCAAAGGCATGAACGACTGCAAAACCAAGGACCACGCGTGCAAGGGCCAGGGCGAGTGCAAAGGGATGGGCTTCAAGGCCATGACTAAATCGGCCTGCGACGCCGCTGGCGGTAAAGTCGGCGAGTAACCGGCAAACGAGTGCAACCGCGGCGGCTGCCTGCCACCGCTGCGGACACTTTGCCCTGGAGTGAGTCATGTCCGCGTCCCTTCCAAGTCTGGGTTACGGCCTGGGTTTACGCAGTGAGTACTACCAGCAGATCCTCGAACAGTCGCCGGCCGTGGATTGGTTCGAAGTGATCTCCGAGAATTATCTGGTGCAGGGCGGCAAAGCCTTGTACTACCTGGATGCGATAGCCGAGCGTTACCCCGTGGTAATGCACGGTGTGTCCTTGTCCATCGGTGGGCCCCATGCCCTCGATACCGATTACCTTGCGCAAATCAAACAGCTCGCCGAGCGCATCCAGCCGGCGTGGATTTCCGATCACCTGTGCTGGAGCCGCGGCAGCGCGCACCAGTTGCATGACCTGCTGCCGCTGCCCTACACCGAAGAAAGCCTCTATCACGTGGCCGGTCGTGTGCGTCAGGTGCAGGACGTGTTGCAGCGCCCGCTGGTGCTGGAAAACGTCTCCAGCTATGTGCGCTCCAAGGCTGATGAGTTCACCGAGTGGGAGTTCCTCAACGCTTTGGCCCACCTGAGCGGGTGCCAGTTGCTGCTGGATGTGAACAATGTGTATGTGAGTGCGCGTAACCATGGCTTTGATGCCTGGACGTTTATCCGCAACCTGCCGCCCGAGAGCATCCGCCAACTGCACCTGGCCGGGCATATGGACTACGGCGACTATGTGGTCGACACCCACGACCATCCTGTGTGCGACCCGGTGTGGGCGCTTTACCAACAGACCCTAGAGCATTTGGGGCCGGTGTCGACGCTGTTGGAGCGCGATGATCATTTCCCGCCGTTCGAAGAGTTGCTCACTGAGTTGAGCAAGGCCCGCGAGCTGGCTGCCAGCGCCCTGGCCAGGAGATCGCTATGCGCCTGATCGACTGGCAATTGGCTTTTGAAGAGCACCTGTTATCTGAACCTTGCGCTGCCAACAGCAGCTTTGCCGCCACCTTGCTGGGGGGGCCGACCCTGGATGTGGACACCGGCCTGGCGATTTACCACAACGCCTATCTGTCGCGATTGAAGGAAGTGCTGTGCCATGACTTCAGCGCTATCCGATATTGGCTGGGTGATGATGAATTTGCCGCGCTGAGCGAAGCCTACGTTCGCCGTTACCCCTCGGCCCACTACAGCCTGCGTTGGCTCGGTGAGCGCTTTTCGATGTTTATCCTTGAGCACTTGGTCGCAGAACAAAGTGCACCGCTGGCTGAATTGGCGCGCCTGGAGTGGGCGTTTACCCTGGCGTTCGATGCACCCCAGGGTACGCCGCTGACCGTGAATGACATGGCGCAATTGGCACCCGGGGACTGGCCGACGCTGCAGGTAAGCCTGGCGCCTTCAGTGCAGCATTTGCTGTGCCGTTTCAACACGGTGGCGATCTGGCGAGCCAGCAAGGATGCATCGGGTTTTCCCGGCAGCCAGGCGCTGGACCCGATGCAAATCTGCCTGGTATGGCGTCATCAGAATGTGTGTCACTACCGCAGCCTGGGGCCTGACGAAGCCTGTGCACTGGCAGGGATGGTGACTACCGGCTGGAATTTTTCAGAACTGTGCGCAGAGTTGGCAGTCACTTATTCAGAGGGTGCGTCGCTGCAAGCGGCCACGTGGCTGAAACAGTGGATCCAGGACGGTTTGCTCGAATTCCGAGCCCCATAGAGACGTGCTATTAAATCGATAGCCTCCTACTTTGTCTTCGGATGGTCTACCCTCACTCCAGACGTCTGAAACAAGGGGGGATTACTCATGCTCGCGCAACTTCCACCGGCCTTACAGAATCTTCAGCTACCGTTGCGTCTTCGACTCTGGGACGGCCATGAATTCAACTTGGGACCTGAGCCCAGTGTGACGATTGTGGTCAAGGACCCCACGATGGTGTCCAAGCTGACCCACCCAACGCTCGATTCACTGGGCGAAGCCTTCGTCGAAGGCAAACTGGAGCTGGAAGGCTCCATCACCGAGGTGATCAGGGTATGTGACGAGTTGAGCCACGCCTTGATCGATGACGACGAAGGCAGCCGTCCGGTGCGCTCGATCCACGACAAGGCCACCGACGCGGCAGCCATTTCCTACCATTACGACCTGTCCAACGAGTTCTACCAGCTATGGCTGGATCAGGACATGGCGTACTCCTGCGGTTATTTTGAAACCGGCAGCGAATCCATCGACCAGGCCCAGCAAGACAAATTCCGTCACCTGTGCCGCAAACTGCGGCTGCAGCCGGGCGAGTACCTGCTCGACGTGGGGTGTGGTTGGGGCGGGCTTGCGCGGTTTGCGGCGCGGGAATTCGGAGTCAAGGTGTTTGGTATCACCTTGAGCAAGGAACAGCTGGCGCTGGCCAGGGAGCGTGTGAAAGCCGAGGGCCTGGAGGATCAGGTCGACCTGCAACTGCTCGACTACCGCGACCTGCCCCAGGATGGCCGCTTCGACAAAGTGGTGAGCGTGGGTATGTTCGAACACGTCGGCCACGCCAACCTGGCGCAGTACTGTCAGACGCTGTTCGGTGCCGTGCGTGAAGGCGGCCTGGTGATGAACCATGGCATTACCGCCAAACACACCGATGGTCGCCCAGTGGGCCGAGGCGCTGGGGAGTTTATCGAGCGCTACGTATTTCCCAACGGCGAACTGCCTCACCTGGCGATGATGACTGCCGAGATCAGCGAGGTCGGGTTGGAAGTGGTGGATGTCGAAAGTTTGCGCTTGCACTACGCCCGCACGTTGGACCATTGGAGCGAGCGCCTGGAAGACAATCTGGAAGCGGCGGCGAAGATGGTGCCGGAGCAGGCGCTGCGCATCTGGCGGCTTTACCTGGCCGGTTGCGCTTATGCGTTTGCTCGGGGCTGGATCAATTTGCATCAGATCCTGGCGGTGAAACCCCACGCCGATGGTGGTCATGAATTGCCGTGGACGCGGGAAGATCTCTACCGCTGAGCCGATTTTCCAGAACACTGAAGATCCAAATGTGGGAGGGGACTTGCCCCCTCCCACATTTTCCCTGCGTTGTCTGTTAGAGAATCGGTGAGATCAAGCGCGCCACCCGCATCCCCAACTGTTGCAGGCGTCGCGTCTCGCGGCTTTCTTCCTGACTGACTTCATGGGACAGGGCAAAATCGTCCAGGAGCATGTGTTCAACCTGGCTGGCGAAAGCCTCATCCACCGTCAGCAGCATCACTTCGAAATTCAGTCGGAACGAACGGTTGTCCATGTTGGCGCTGCCAATGGCGCTGATTTCGCTGTCTACCAACACCACCTTCTGATGCAGAAACCCGGGCTTGTAGCGGAACACCCGCACACCTGCGCGCACGGCTTCTATGGCGTACAGGCTGGACGCCGCATACACGATGCGGTGGTCGGGCCGTGACGGCAGCAGCAGACGCACATCCACCCCGCGCAATACCGCCAGGCGCAGTGCGGCGAATACGGCTTCGTCGGGGACGAAGTACGGGCTGGTAATCCATACCCGCTCCGTCGCGGCGTGGATGGCCTCGACGAAAAACAGCGAGCAGGTTTCATAGGGGTCTGCCGGGCCACTGGCGAGCAGTTGGCAAAGCACGCCGTCTTCGGGGTAGGCGTCCGGCAGGATCAGCGGCGGCAGTTGCCGTGCCGCCCAGAACCAGTCTTCGGCAAACGACTCCTGAAGGCAGGCCACCACCGGGCCTGTGACCTGTACATGGGTATCGCGCCATGGCGCCAGCGGCGGCTTTTTGCCCAAGTACTCATCGCCCACATTGTGCCCGCCGACAAAGCCGGTGATGCCGTCCACCACCACGATCTTGCGATGGTTACGGAAGTTGACCTGGAAACGATTGAGCCAGCCGCTGCGGGTGGCGAACGCCTTGACCTGCACCCCGGCGTCGCGTAGCGATTGTACGTAGCGATGGGGCAGGGCGTGGCTGCCGATGCGGTCGTACAGCACGTAAATGTCTACGCCCTGGGCGGCCTTTTCCTTCAATAGCACCTGCAATTGGCGGCCAAGCTCATCGTCATGGATGATGAAAAACTGGAACAGCACGGCGGTCCTGGCATTGCGAATCGCCTCGAAAATCGCGCCGAAAGTAGCCTCGCCATTGATCAACAGGCGCACTTCATTATTAGCCAGACACGGCATGCGCCCGAGCTTGGGCATGGCTCGCAGGGAGGCATAGGCACTGGAGTTGCGCGCCGCGAGCGCTTCCTCTACCCACGGGCGCCAATTCAGTTCGGCGATCGCCGTGTGCATTTCCTGGTTGGCCTGGCGACGGGCCTGGATGTACGCGTCGAAGGTGCTGCGGCCGAAGATCAGGTAAGGGATCAGCGTCAGGTAAGGCATGAACATCAGCGACAAGGCCCAGGCGATCGAGCCTTGGGCGGTGCGGACAGTCAGTACCGCGTGAATTGCGGCGAGGCTCCCGAGAACGTGCAGCGTGGCAATGAAGTAGGCGAGCAGGTGCGGGCCAAAGAAATCCATGAACGACATTACTCCAGGCAGTCCAGTGCGTAACAGACCATGAACCGCTGCGAATGTCGCTATTTTATTTGCCGTGCAACACTGGCCGCATTGCGACGTCTAACACGCACAATTACCCAGGAGTTACCCGATGAATGCTCGTCTGCTTGGTTTGGCCATGGTTGTTGGTTTGTCGCTGCCGGTGGCGGCGCAGGCGCAGATGCTGGCGCCGGGCTTGTGGGAGTTGACCACCAGCAATATGAAAGTCGATAACCAGGACCTGCCGGACCTGTCGCTGATCCTCGGTCAGCTCAAGCAACAAATGACTCCTGAACAGCGCGCCATGCTCGAAAAGCAAGGCATCAACATGGCCGGTAAGGGTGTGCAGGTGTGCCTGACCCCAGCCCAGGTTGCCACCGATTCCATCCCGCTGACCGACCCGCAATCGGGCTGCAAGCAGGAAGTGACTGACAAGACCGGCAACCAATGGAAGTTCCGTTTCAGCTGCCCCAAAGCCCAGGGCACGGGTGTAGCGACCTTCCAAAGCCAGAAGGAATTCACCACCACCGTCAATGGTACGTTCAATGCCACGGGCATCCAGCAGAAGGGCAGCCTGGACAGCCACGCTCAGTGGCTGGGCAACGATTGCGGTACGGTCAAACCCCGCGCTTAACGCAGAAAGTGCAGGGGCAAGCCCTGGCAACTGTCGACCACCTGGCCGTTGTGCCAGGCCAGGTGGCCGGACACCAGCGTGGTGCTCACGCTGTGACGAAAGCTGCGCTCTGCAAAGGGTGTCCAGCCGCAACGGGCGAGAATCGGTTGGCTGCTGACCGGTTTGCCCTGAGGCTCAGGTTTGATCAACACCAGATCGGCCCAATAGCCTTCACGCAGGTAACCGCGATCAGGAATGGCAAACAGGTCGGCCACCCGATGACTGGTTTTCGCCACCAGTGTGGTCAGAGGCAAATGCCCGTCGGCCACCAACTCCAATAGTGCCGGCAGGGCGTGCTGCACCAGGGGTAAACCCGAGGGTGCTTCACGATAGCCCAATTGTTTTTGCGCCCAGGTATGCGGCGCATGGTCAGTGCCAATCACATCCAGGCGATCACTTAATAACGCCAGGCGCAGCGCGTCGCGGTCGGCGCGTGTCTTGATGGCCGGGTTGCATTTGATCTGGTGGCCGAGGCGGTGATAGTCGCGGTCGTCGAACAGCAGATGATGCAGGCAGACCTCGGCGGTGATGTGTTTTTCGGCCAGGGGCTTGTCTTCGAACAGCGCGAGTTCGCGGGCGCTGGTCAGGTGCAGCACGTGCAGTCGCGTGCCGTGGCGCTGGGCCAGTTCCACGGCAAACGATGACGAGCGATAACATGCTTCGGCGTCGCGGATCAGTGGATGAGCGACAGCGGGAATGCGCTCGCCAAAACGCTCGCGCAAGCGTTGCTCGTTGGCCAGGATGCTCGGGGTGTGTTCGCAGTGCGCGAGCAGAATGGTCGACACTTCGGCAAACAAACGGTCCAGAATACGTGGGTCGTCCACCAGCATGTTGCCGGTGGAGGCGCCCATGAACACTTTGACTCCAGCCACTTCACAGGGGTCGAGGCCGGCGACGGTACAATGCTGGCGGCAATCTTCTCGATACGGCCATTGGCGACCAGCACGTCGGCGTCGAATACCTGGCCCTCGTTGACCAGGCGGGCGTTGCGTATCAGCAGGCGACTCATGGCTCAGAACTCGTTTTGCAAGGCTTTGTAGCCGCGCACCAGGTCGACGTTGGTGCGTGCCACGTCTTCGGAAAACTCCGAGGCGCTGACACTCACCGGCGGGAATTGCGACAGGTCGGTGTTAGGCCCGATGCGGGTGGTGGAGGGCACGTAGAAGGCCGCGGGCAGGTCGCGGCCATCGACCACCGAGTTGTGGCGCACCACGCAACCATCGCCGACGGCGCAATTGAACAGCACGCTGTTGAAGCCGATGAACACGCGGTCGCCGACTGTGCAGGGGCCATGGACGATGGAACGGTGGGCGATGGAGGTGAACTCGCCAATGGTCACCGCCGCGCCGGACTTGGAGTGGATCACCACGCCGTCCTGGATGTTGGAGTTCGCGCCGATCGTGATCGGGTCCATGGCGCCGCTGGCATCGACTTCGTCGGCGCGGATCACGGCGTAGGGGCCGACGAAGACGTTCTCGCCGATGATGACCTTGCCGCAGATGATCGCAGTCTTGTCGACGTAGGCTGATTCAGCAATTACCGGCAGGTCACCTGAAGGGTTTTTGCGGATCATGGTTTGCTCAACGCCGCGCACAGGGTGTTCAGGTTGTATTCGAACAGCCCGATAAAGGTGCTGGCCGGGCCTTGAGCGGCGAGGGCGTCGGAGTACAGCGTGCCGCCTATCTGCGCGCCGCTTTCATCGGCAATCTGCTTGAGCAGGCGCGAGTCCTTGATGTTTTCGATAAACACGGCTTTGACCTTGTCTTTACGGATCTGGGTGATCAGCGCGGCGACTTCGGCGGCCGACGGGTCACGCTCGGTAGACAAGCCCTGGGGCGCGAGGAATTGGATGCCATACGCCTGGCCCAAATAGCCGAAGGCGTCATGGGAGGTGACGATGCGGCGGTTGCCCGACGGCAGTGCAGCGAACTTGGCCTTGGCCTCGGCCAGCAGGCTGTGGATTTGTTTAAGGTAAGCCTGGCTGTTGCGCAGGTAGTCGCTTTTATTGGCAGGGTCGGCGGCCACCAATGCCTTGGTGATGTTGCTCACATAAATTTCGGCGTTGGCCAGGTTGTGCCAGGCGTGTGGGTCGGGAATGGTCTCGCCGTCTTCGTCCATGGTGTGCGAGATCACGCCTTTGCTGGCGGTGACGACCGTAGCGGTGGTTTCAGTGCTGGTGACCAGGCGATCCAGCCACGGCTCGAAACCTAGACCGTTCTTGATGATGACCTTGGCCTTGAGCAGCGCTTTGGCGTCATCCGGTGTGGGTTCATAAGTATGAGCATCGGCGTCCGGGCCGACCATGTTGCTGATCTGAATATGGTCGCCACCGATCTGATGGGTGATGTCATCGAGAATACTGAAGCTGGTGACTACCTGGAGTTTGTCTGCGGCGTGAGCCATCGACAGCGGCAGCAACAGGCTGAACAACACAAGAAGAGCGCGCATCGGGAAACACCTCATGAGGATGTAGGCAAAGGCGGGCGGCGCAATAAGCCATGCACCGGACCGAATACCACGGACAACACATATCCGGCGCCCGCCACTAGCACGATCGCCGGGCCGCTGGGCAGTGAGTAGTAGAACGAAAGCAGCAAACCCAGCCACACGGAGAGGCATCCCAGCACCGCCGATACTGCGATCAACACCGGCAGGCGCCGGCTCCAGAAGCGTGAAGCGATGGCCGGCAGCATCATCAAGCCCACCACCATCAGTGCGCCGATGGCTTGAAAACCGATCACCAGGTTCAGCACCACCAGGGTCAGGAACAGGCCGTGGGCCAGTGGGCCAAGGCGGCTGACGGTTTGCAGGAACAGCGGGTCAAGGGTGTCGAGCAGCAGGGGTTTGTAGATCAGTGCCATGGCGATCAGGCTGAAGCTGGACACCCAGAGCATTCCGGTCAGTGTGGTTTCGTCCACGGCCAGGGCGGAGCCGAATAACAGGTGCAGCAGGTCCAAGCGTTTGCCGGCAATGCCCAGGATCAATACACCGGCCGCGAGCGAAATGGGGTAGATGGCGGCGAGGCTGGCGTCTTCGCGCAGGCCGGTGCGGCGGGTGATCCACGCCGCCAGGCCGGCCATGCTCAGGCCGGCGCCGAGGCCGCCGAGGGTCAGCGCGGGCAGGCTTAGCCCTGCGAACCAGAAGCCCAGTGCGGCGCCCGGCAGAATGCCGTGAGCCACGGCGTCACCGATCAGGCTCATGCGTCGCAGGATCAGGAACACGCCCAAGGGGGCGGTGCTGCAAGCAAGCACCAACCCGCCGATCAGTGCGCGGCGCATAAACACGAAATCCTGGAATGGCATCCACAGGTGAGCGGTGAGGTGCATCAGGCCACCTGCATCTGTGGTTGCGGGCGGATCAGCTCTTTGCTGGGGCCGAACACGCAGCCGGTGTTTTTAAGCAGCAGCACGTGCTGGGTGTGGTGACGCACGGACGCCAAGTCATGACAGACGACCACCAGCGTGCGGCCTTGGTTGTGCCAGGTATGGATGTGTTTCCAGCACAGTGCCTGGCCGTCTTCGTCGAGGGCGGCGTGGGGTTCGTCGAGCAGCAGGATGGGGGAGTCGGCCAGGCTCATACGGGCGAGCAGGGCGCGTTGCAGTTCGCCACCGGATAACGCCATCAGCGGGCGCTGTTCCAAACCGCTGAGACACCAGTCGTCCAATACGGCGTGCAGGCGCTCGTTGCGTTCATGTGAATTCAGCTGGGTGCCCCAGAAGCCGGCAGCGACCAACTCTTGCAAACTGATCGGAAACTGACGATCCAGGTGCTGTTGCTGGGGCAAGAACGACAAGCCGCCGCGACGTGGAACATCGACATGCACCTTGCCCGTCAGCGGCTTTTGCACCCCGGCGATTACTTTGAGCAGGCTGCTCTTGCCGGTGCCATTGGCGCCGATAATCCCCGTGAGGCTACCTTTTTCCAGCGTCAGGTTCAGCGCCGGCGTCAGTGGTTGGCCGGGGGCGCCCCAGCGCAAAGCGTGGCAGGTAATCATGCAAAGTCTCTCGTCCAACGGCTTTCAGCCACCGCATCGTGGGCGTGCAGGCTTTCGGCGTGGATCACTTTGAGGTGGAAGGCTTTGACGGCATTCGAGCGCTTCAACGCGAGGTTCAAGCGGCGTGCGGCGTCTTCGCAGAACATGAGGTTCTGTCCGTTAACCAGGGCGAACGCTTGTTCATCCGCACGTTTCACCGCGGTTTGTACGGCAGTGCCCAAAGCTGCTTCGGCAGCGTTGATCAAGTCGACTATCGCCAGATCGTCACCCTGCAGCTGAACGTTTAACTGCGCGGTACTGCGTTGGCTATGGGGCGTGGCCACAATACCGTTGGCGCTGCCCAGCCAGCTCAACACGTCCTCATGCTGCAGAGGTGTGTGGGCAAAATCTTCGAGAAACTGCTGCTGAATCAGCTGTCTGGCCAGGGCAGCGGAGCAAGGGCACGTTGAGGAATAAGTAACGTCAATTTTTAGTTCCACGTGGAACATCTGATTTTCCAGGCGCGCTTCGATGCTGACCGGATAGCTTTTCCACCCCTCCAAAGGGCTGACCAACGCGGGGCGTTTTAACAACAGATTTGTGTGAATACGCAGGTAGGCGTTCTTAGATAAATCTTCATGTGTGTCGAGAAAACGCTGCAGTACATTACGCAAAAGTGCAGGTGTCAGGGGTTGCTGTTCGAGCATTTCCAACGCCAGGTAGAGGCGTGACATATGAATGCCACGGGCCGTGCCGTCGTTCAGGCTTACGCCCGCATCGGCGGTAGCGGCCAGGTGTTGGCCGTCGAGCAACACAGGCAGGGCAATGCCGCACATGCCCACCCAGTCAAGTGGCAAGGCTTGGCGTGAAGCCTGCGCGGCGATATCCGGCAGAGTCAGCGCATTCATGAGCAGGTCCATCGTTGGAAATGATTGGTCATGTTATAGTATAACAATAGTCGTCACGATGAAATTTCTGTCCCAGCCTTTGTTCAGTCCTGTCGAGTAGGGATGCTCCTTTATCTGCGGTATATGTCATGCACAGACGTCAGCTCCTTAACCTGCTGCTGGTCAGCCCCTTGTTCACGTTGCCTTTGGGGGCCTACGCCACGCAGATCCGCAATGCGCGGCTGTGGCGCTCTGACGATAAGCTGCGGCTGGTGTTCGACCTTAGCGGCCCGGTGCAATACAAAATGTTCTCCCTGACGTCGCCGGACCGCCTGATCATCGACTTGAGTGGCGCCGGCCTCAGCGGCGACTTTTCCCAACTGGCGCTGAAGAACAGTGGGATTACCTCGATCCGCTCCGGGCATTTCGGCAAGAGCGATACGCGTATCGTCCTGGATTTGGTCGCGCCGATGCAGCTCAACAGTTTTGTGCTGCCGCCCCAGGATGGCCAAGGCCATCGCCTGGTGCTGGACCTGACCAACGCCACGCACGCGCCCCGTCAAATCGCTGCTGAACCGGCGCCCTTGGTGGTGCCGGCGGACAAGGCGCATCCCAAACGCGACATCATTGTGGTGGTTGACCCCGGCCATGGCGGCAAAGACCCGGGCGCTGTCGGCTCCAAGGGCCAGCGCGAAAAAGATGTGGTGCTGTCGATCGCCCAGTTGCTGGCGAAACGTTTGAAACGTGAAAAAGGTTTTGCCGTAAAGCTGGTGCGCAACGACGACTTCTTCGTACCGCTGCGCAAGCGCGTGGACATCGCCCGCAAGCACAAGGCCGATATGTTCATCTCGGTGCACGCCGACGCCGCGCCACGGCTTACTGCATCGGGCGCTTCGGTGTATGCGTTGTCGGAAGGCGGTGCCACCTCTGCCACGGCGCGGTTCATGGCCCAGCGCGAGAACGGCGCAGACCTCTTGGGCGCCACGACGTTACTCAATCTGAAGGACAAGGATCCGATGCTGGCCGGGGTGATCCTCGACATGTCCATGAACGCCACCATCGCCTCCAGCCTGCAATTGGGCAGCGCGGTATTGGGCAGCTTGCAAAGCATCACCAGCCTGCATCAGAAGCGGGTGGAACAGGCAGGGTTCGCGGTGCTCAAGTCACCGGACGTGCCTTCGATTCTGGTGGAGACCGGGTTTATCTCCAACGCGCGAGACGCCCAGAGGCTGGTGACGGCGCGTCATCAACAAGCGGTGGCGGATCGGCTTTTTGAAGGTTTGAAACAGTACTTCCAGAAGAACCCGCCCATCAACAGCTACATGGCTTGGGTGCAGGAACAGCACAAAACCCAGGCTTAACAGCCGGTCATTCGGTTACAGGTGAACTTGGCGCTGGCGCCGCCTGAACTGGAAAACCGGTTGATGGTGGTCCAGCCCACGCGACGCGTGTAGCCAACCCACGCCTCGCCATCCGATGCCAACCCGGTGAAGAACGTCAGTTGCCCATAGCGGCTATTGGTCTGCGCCCAATAGCGTTTGCCGATCACTTCGAAACCGCGCAGGTAAGTGATGTTGCCCGCAGTCGCCACGCTGTAGGCATTGCCCAGCGGGTCCACGCAAGCCAGCAAGGTGGCGCTGCGGGTGCAGTTGGCCAACGGGCTTGGGACTTGGGCGCAGGCAGGTCCTGCGGTTGCCAATAGCAGGGCGCACAGCACGTATCTCATCGTGTTTCTCGGGGGGCGAAAGTGATCAAGCATTGCGCCCTTCGTCGTGAGGAGCAAGGGAGGTTGGCTTATTTGTATTGTTATACTATAACATAAAAGCACAGCCCCACCCGTGAACCGTTTCCCATGACCGAACAAGAACTGCTGGCCCAACCGGCTACTGACTACATGAATGAAGCCCAACAGCGCTTCTTCCGCGAACTGCTGCTGGCTCAGCGCGATGAACTGCAAGCGCGTATCGACGCTGAGTTCCAGGCGCTGCGCGAGCAGGAAACCAACAGCGACCTGGCGGATATCGGCAGCGCCGAAGAACAACGCCAATGGCAACTGCGCTTGCTCGAGCGGGAAAAAAAGCTGTTGGACAAGATCGACGACGCCATGGAGCTGCTGGCCCGCGGTGAATACGGCTGGTGCCGTGAAACCGGCGAGCCCATCGGCCTGCAACGCCTGCTGCTGCGCCCCACCGCAACCCTGTGTATCGAAGCCAAAGAACGTGAAGAGCTGCGCGAACGCCATAAACGGGCAGTTTGACCGGCCAACCCTGATGAGGAATACCTGATGCCCAATCGTCTCCCCGTGACCGTGTTGTCCGGCTTTCTCGGCGCCGGTAAAAGCACACTGCTCAACTATGTCCTGCGCAACCGCGACAACCTGCGGGTGGCGGTGATCGTCAACGACATGAGTGAAATCAACATCGACGGCAGCGAGGTGCAGCGCGACGTCACGCTCAATCGTGCCGAAGAAAAACTGGTGGAGATGAGCAACGGCTGCATCTGCTGCACCTTGCGTGAAGACTTGCTGGAAGAAGTCGCCAAGCTCGCCAAGGAAGGGCGTTTCGATTATCTGCTGATCGAATCAACCGGTATCTCCGAGCCGCTGCCCGTGGCCGAAACCTTCACCTTTCGCGATGAAAACGAGCAAAGCCTGGCCGACATTGCACGCCTGGACACCATGGTCACCGTGGTCGATGGTATGAACTTTCTGCTCGACTACCAGGCCGCCGAAAGCCTGGCTTCCCGCGGCGAAACCCTAGGTGAAGAAGATGAGCGCTCCATCACTGACCTGTTGATCGAACAGATCGAATTCGCCGACGTCATCTTGATCAGCAAAATCGACCTGATCAGCAGCCGCGAGCGTGAAGAATTGATGGCCATCCTTGAGCGCCTCAACGCCCAGGCGGAAATTATCCCGATGGTCATGGGCGAGGTGGCGCTGCACAAGATCCTCAACACCGGCCGTTTCGACTTCGAACGCGCTGCCCAGGCGCCGGGTTGGTTGCAGGAGCTGCGCGGTGAGCATGTGCCGGAAACCGAAGAATACGGTATTGCCTCCACCGCTTACCGTGCGCGCCGCCCCTTCCATCCACAGCGTTTTTTCGACTTTATCGATCGCCCTTGGGTGAACGGCAAACTGTTGCGCTCCAAGGGCTTCTTCTGGTTGGCCAGCAAACATCAGGACGCCGGCAGTTGGTCCCAGGCCGGTGGCTTGATGCGCCATGGCTTTGCCGGACGCTGGTGGCGCTTTGTGCCAAAAAGCCAATGGCCACAGGACGAGGAAAGCGTGGCCGCGATCATGGGCAACTGGCAACTGAGCACAGGGGACTGCCGCCAGGAGCTGGTGTTTATCGGGCAAAACATCGACTTCAACCTGATGCGTGCGGAGCTGGATGCCTGCCTGCTCAATGATGAAGAAATGGCCCTGGGTGTCGAAGGTTGGCGCCAGCTGCCTGATCCTTTCGGCCCTTGGTATGAGCAGGTCGCCTGATGCTGGCCCCGGTTATCCCCCTGCGCCCCGTGATCCGCCAGACGTGTGGGCAAACTCCGTTGGCACTGTCCGATATCCTCGAAGATGGCGTCAACCTGGCGCTGTGGCAACGTCAGCTGCCCCTGCATATCGCCGAGTTCGGCGCTTTGCTGGTGGCGCTCAATGAGCCGCTCGCCGAATCCCTGGTGATTGAGCTCGAAAACGAGGACGCCGTGCCGAACTTGCAGGGTCTGGCATCCAGTTGCCGCGATCTTGAGGGTTACGAAGGTTTTATCGCCGATGTGTCATGGCTGGTCAGTGCATTTGCCTGCCTGCTCGGCGCCAAGCGTATTGGCGTACGTTTGCGGCTGTTGGACAAGGCCATGTGCCCGCGTTTTCACGTTGATCATGTGCCGGTTCGGCTGATCACCACCTATGCCGGTATCGGCAGCCAATGGTTGCGCGAAGGTGTGATGGATCGCCGCAAACTGAGCCAGGCGGATGCTGAACCTACCGGGCGTATCGAGCAGATCCACTGCGGTGAGGTGGCGCTGCTCAAGGGCACCAAATGGCACGGCAACGAAGGGCATGGCCTGATCCATCGTTCGCCAGCGCTCAAGGCCGATGAGCGCCGGTTGATCCTGACGCTGGATTGGCTGGCATAACCGCGTAGGATCAAACGCTCTACACGGCCAGAATGATGTTTCCAATGTTGCAGAACATACCCACCCATGTGATTGCCGGCCCATTGGGCGCCGGCAAGACCAGCCTGATCAAGCACCTGCTCGCTCAGCGCCCGGCCAACGAGCGTTGGGCGGTGCTGATCAACGAATTTGGCCAGATCGGCCTGGACGCTGCCTTGCTGACTCAAGACGCTGACGGCGTCGCCTTGGGCGAGGTAGCGGGTGGCTGCCTGTGCTGTGTGAATGGTGCACCGTTCCAGGTAGGCCTGGGCCGTTTGCTGCGTAAGGCCAAACCGGATCGGCTGTTTATAGAACCTTCAGGTTTGGGTCATCCTGCGCAGTTGCTCAAACAACTGCGGGAAGCTCCATGGCAAGACGTGCTGGCCGTGCAGCCCAGCGTGCTGGTGCTGGATGCCCAGGCGTTGGCAGCAGGCAAGCCCTTGCCGCAGGCACAGCAAGCGGCGCTGGCAAGTGCTGGCCTGCTGGTGTTGAACAAGGATGAGGCCCTGAATGCCGCACAGCGTCAGGCGATTGAACGGCAGCTACCCGATTGCGCGCTTTACTGGACACGCCAGGCTCAGCTGCCAATCGACCAATTGCCGGGCTTGAATGCGCAGGCCCAAGCGGCTGTGGATAACTTCGCGGCGCCTGAAGGCCTTGCGCAAATGCCGGCCATCTGGAGCGATCCTGCCTTGCCCATCTGTTTGAGTCAGGGCCAGGAGGGGGGGTGGAGTATCGGCTGGCGATGGCACCCCAGCCAGCAATTCGATGTCAGCCGTCTGCATCGCTGGCTATCAGGCCTCGACTGGCATCGTGCCAAACTGGTTATCCACAGCGGCGAAGACTGGGTTTCGGCCAATGCTGTGGATAACAGCGTCCTAACCTGGCAACCCAGCGAATGGCGACGCGATTCGCGTATCGAATTGATCTTCAGCGAACCACGGGACGTGGCCGCATTGCAGGCTGCGCTGGCAGCCTGCCGCTACTGACGGTTCTTGGTGGCGTGGTCCTGGCGCCATTGGCTCAATTCGATCACTTCGGCGCTAGGCAGTGGTTCCTTGGCTTCGAACGGGTAGGGTGCCAGTTCGATCTGCGCACTGTGGGCGCCGAATTGGGTGATCGTCCCGGCATGGCGGGTTTCCCCGGTCACGGTGAATTCGAAATTATAGACGCGTGCCAGGCGCCGCCGGCCATTGGCATCCTTCACAAAACCGATGCGTTTCAACGCAACCGCACCATCGAGCAATTCGATATCAAGCTTGGCGCAATGCTGCTTGACCCGCTCCAGCGCCCGCTCACGCAGGCCGTGGTTGTGCCAAACCCAGGCGGCGCCAGTCGCCAGCAGCATCAGCACGAAGATGTTTCCCAGGGTCAGCATTCCATGAACTCCAACAAAGTGAGAGCAGCTTAACTGCGTCGCCGGTCTGTCGTACAGGCTGCGTTTAGTCGCATACTGCGCGGCCAGAATTTCAACGGCTTTACGGAAATCTCCCGCATGAAACGCACACCTCATCTGCTTGCGATCCAGTCTCATGTGGTCTTTGGCCACGCCGGAAACAGCGCCGCCGTGTTCCCCATGCAGCGTGTGGGAGTGAATGTCTGGCCGCTCAATACGGTGCAGTTCTCCAACCACACTCAGTATGGACAGTGGGCGGGCGAAGTGTTGGCGCCGCAGCAAATTCCGGCCTTGGTAGAAGGCATTGCCGCGATTGGTGAGCTGGGCAACTGTGACGCGGTGCTGTCCGGCTACCTGGGCAGCGCCGATCAGGGCCGTGCAATCCTTAGCGGCGTGGCCCGTATCAAAGCGATCAATCCGAAGGCGCTGTACCTGTGCGACCCGGTGATGGGCCACCCGGAAAAGGGTTGCATCGTGCCACAGGAGGTCAGCGATTTCCTGCTTGATGAGGCTGCGGCCATGGCAGATTTCCTGTGCCCCAACCAACTGGAACTGGACAGCTTTGCCGGGCGCAAGCCGCAATCGCTGTTTGATTGCCTGGTCATGGCCAAGGCGTTGCTGGCCCGCGGGCCCAAAGCGGTGCTGGTCAAGCACCTGGATTACCCAGGCAAACTGCCGGAAGGTTTTGAAATGCTGTTGGTGACGGCTGAGGGCAGTTGGCACTTGCGTCGGCCGCTGTTGGCGTTCCCGCGTCAGCCGGTGGGTGTGGGTGACCTGACGTCGGGCCTGTTCCTGGCGCGGGTGCTGTTGGGCGATAGCCTGGTGGCAGCCTTTGAATTCACCGCCGCAGCGGTGCATGAAGTGCTACTGGAGACCCAGGCCTGCGCCAGTTATGAACTGGAACTGGTGCGGGCTCAGGACCGTATTGCCCACCCTCGTGTGCGCTTCGAAGCCACACCGATCAGTTTGTAAGCACAGGGAGCCCGTGGGTTTACAAATTACGGCGCGTCGGCTTTGATCTCCCGGTAACGCTTTTCCAGCTCCTGACGAATCTGCCGACGCTGCTGGGCCTGCACAAAGCGGCGCTTGTCTTCGCTGTTCTGCGGCTGCAGCGGCGGCACGGCGGCAGGTTTGCGCTGGTCGTCCACGGCCACCATGGTAAAGAAACAGCTGTTGGTATGGCGCACCGAGCGTTCACGGATGTTCTCGGTCACCACCTTGATGCCCACTTCCATCGACGTATTGCCGGTGTAGTTGACCGACGCGAGGAAAGTCACCAGTTCACCGACATGGATCGGTTCGCGAAAAATCACCTGGTCCACCGACAGCGTGACCACATAACGACCGGCATAACGGCTGGCGCAGGCGTAGGCCACTTCGTCGAGGTACTTGAGCAGCGTGCCGCCGTGGACATTGCCTGAGAAGTTGGCCATGTCAGGGGTCATCAGTACCGTCATCGACAGCTGGGCGTTTCCGGGTTCCATAGCACACTCACGGGTTGTAGGCATTGGTTGGGGGGAGGGCACCTCTGCGGGTGCTGGAGTCTTTGCAGCGCCATCCCTAACGGGACGCTGGTGGGCAGCTTGCCGTCACGCGTGCATCGATCTGTTTCCATATATTGCACCGGCTTTTCAGCAGAAGTCGCGGTGTTAACCTTCAAAAGCCCATCTCAGGGCATTTCTTACGATCAAGGCAGACTTTTCCTTCCGCTCTTTGCGACCGTACAAAGGCGGCCGGAAGTGGGAAAAGCGCTGGTACCTCAAGGAGTCCCTCGCCATGCACGCCATCAGCTTTATCCAGGACCTGGCCGTGATCATGCTGGTGGCAGGGGTTGTGACCATCCTGTTTCACCGCCTCAAGCAGCCGGTGGTGCTGGGCTACATCGTCGCGGGTTTTATTATCGGGCCGCATACCCCGCCGTTTGGCCTGATCCATGATGAAGACACGATCAAGACCCTGGCTGAGCTTGGGGTGATTTTCCTGATGTTCTGCCTGGGCCTGGAGTTCAGCCTGCGCAAGCTGTTCAAGGTGGGCGCCACGGCGTTTATCGCGGCCTTCCTGGAAATCGTCCTGATGATCTGGATCGGCTATGAGATTGGCCGCTGGTTCGACTGGAGCACCATGGACTCGCTGTTCCTCGGCGCGATCCTGGCGATTTCCTCGACCACCATCATCGTCAAGGCCCTCAATGACCTGAAGATGAAAGACCAGCGTTTCGCCCAGCTGATTTTCGGGGTATTGATCGTCGAGGACATCCTGGGCATCGGCATCATTGCCCTGCTGTCTAGCATCGCCGTCAGTGGCACGGTCAGCTCAGGCGAAGTGTTCTCCACGGTCGGCAAACTCTCACTGTTCATGATCGTCGCGCTGGTGATCGGCATTTTGCTGGTGCCGCGCCTGCTGGCTTACGTGGCCAAGTTTGAAAGCAACGAAATGCTGCTGATCACCGTGTTGGGCCTGTGTTTCGGCTTCTGCCTGCTGGTGGTGAAGCTGGAGTACAGCATGGTGCTCGGCGCCTTCCTGATTGGCGCGATCATGGCTGAATCCCGTCAGTTGATTAAGATTGAGCGCTTGATCGAACCCGTTCGCGACATGTTCAGCGCGATCTTCTTTGTCGCGATTGGCTTGATGATCGACCCGCAGATCTTGCTGCAATACGCGTGGCCGATCGCCGTGATCACCGTGGCTGTGGTGCTGGGCAAAATGCTCTCCTGTGGCCTGGGCGCTTTTATCGCGGGCAATGATGGTCGTACTTCGTTGCGGGTCGGTATGGGGCTGTCACAGATTGGCGAATTTTCTTTCATCATCGCAGCGCTGGGGATGACTTTGCAGGTGACCAGCGACTTCCTGTACCCGGTGGCCGTGGCTGTTTCGGCGATTACGACCTTGCTCACCCCCTACCTGATTCGCGGGGCTGACCCGCTGTCGTTGAAGATCGCAGCGGTAATGCCCAAGCGCATGAGCCGGGTATTCGGACTGTATGGCGAATGGCTGCGCAGCATCCAGCCCCAGGGCGAGGGTGCAATGCTGGCCTCGATGATCCGCAAGATCATCCTGCAAGTCGGGGTGAATCTGGCACTGGTGATCGCGATCTTCTTCGCTGGCAGTTTTTTCGCGGCGCGCATCGGCGGGTATCTGGAAGGCTGGATCAGTGATCAGAGCTGGCAGAAGGCGTTGATCTGGGGCGGGGCGCTGCTGTTGTCGCTGCCGTTCCTGATTGCGGCGTATCGCAAGCTCAAGGCGCTGTCGATGTTGCTGGCCGAGATGAGTGTGAAGCCGGAGATGGCCGGGCGGCATACCCAGCGTGTGCGAAGGGTGATCGCGGAGCTGATTCCGCTGCTCTCACTGCTGGTGATCTTCCTGTTACTGGCAGCCTTGTCGGCCAGCATTCTGCCGACCAACAAGTTGCTGGTGCTGATCGCCGTGGTCACGGCTGCAGTGGCTGCGGTGCTCTGGCGCTGGTTTATCCGGGTGCATACGCGGATGCAGGTGGCCTTGTTGGAAACATTAGATAACCACAAGGATACGCCGGAGCACTAAAGGTTGGGTGTGGGACTCAGCTTTCCAGCCAGACGTCCCGCGCCCAGTGCCACACCGACTCCCAGGTTTCTTCGGTAACGAGTTCTTCTTCACCGGACCACAGCACCACGGTGCCGTCTTCTTCGACGCAGTAGTAGTCATCGCCGTCCTGGCAGATCGGGATCATGCTGCGGTCGACGCCGGCGTCCCAGGCGTTGGCGGCAACGTCCGGCAGGTAGGTATGGGATTGTGGGTCGGTGACGGTCACCGGCTCCAGGCTGCCGTACACCACGTCGCTGACAGTCAGCAGGAATTCGCGGAAGACAAAGGGGATGTCGATGAACAGTTGTTCCTCGATCTCCACCAGCAGGTCTTCGTCAGGCAGCTCCAAAGGAACCGGGACCGGTTCGTTGGCTTCACGCAATTGTTCGATGATTTCTTCCACGGCCGGGATCCTCTTGCTAGATGGCGCGGTTTATAGGGGCGTTTTATACAGTAGCTCGCTATAAGTGCAACCGTGAAATAGAAAACCCCGGACATGTCCGGGGTTTTTGTTACCGCTTGCTCAAACGCGTGAGTATCAGCCGTTCTGGCGGATACCGGCGACCAGCCATGGCTGGTTCTCGCCCTGGGCACGTTCCATGTTCCAGCTTTCGCTGAACACTTCGCCCTGGTCGAAACGCGACGACTTCGACACGCCGCTGAAGGTCAGGGTGGCGATAGTCTTGTCGGCACGATCATCCACACCTTCAAGCTGTACGCGCAGGTCGTCGATGTAGGTCGACTGGAACGCATCGCCGATCTCGGCGCGTTCGCGCTTGAGGAACTCCAGCAGTTGCGGGGTCACGAACTCGGCAATCTTGTCCATTTCGTTAGCGTCCCAGTGCTGTTGCAGGGACTGGAAGTGGCTGCGGGCCGCTTCTACGAAACGCTCTTCGTTGAACCAGGCCGGAGCATTGATCACCGGACGGGCGGCGGCAGGTGCTGCCGAACCACCGAAGATCGAACCCATGGCTGGCTTCTGCTCGAACACTTCACGCTGCATCGGCGCGCCGGCTGGAGCAAGGTGCTCCTGCTGCTTGCGGCGACGGGCAGCGATAAAGCGGAAGATCACGAAGGCGATGACGGCCAGGATCAGGATGTCGAAGATCTGCATGCCCTGGAAGCCGCCGCCCATGAACATGGACGCGAGCAGGCCACCGGCGGCGATACCGGCCAGAGGGCCCAACCAGCGCGAAGCACCGCCGGCCTTGGCAGCAGCGCCAGCCGCACCGGCTGCACCCGCAGTTGCGGCAGCACCGCCGGCACCGGCGGATGGAGCCATTTGACTGGTTTGGTGAGTCGGCGCTGCGCCAGAGCTTTTGCCGCCACCGAAGCGTTTGGCGTTGGCGTCCAGGCTCATCGTCAAGCCGATGCACAACGCCATGGCGATGCTAAGAAAACGTTTCATAAAGGGAATTCCCATTTGTGGATTGCACGCGCGCCATGTTGCACAGGTGTCGTGGCAGTGGCTAGCGGCATAATGTTTCGGGCTTTTGCGTAAGACCAAATCCGAAGGGTCTGTAGGACTAACTACAGATATTGGCCCGTGCTCTTCTAAAACAAGGGCGGGCCAATAATCTTCATGTTACGCAGTGTTTCTTGTGGCGAGGGAGCAAGCTGCCTCGCCACAAACAGCTCGCTTCAGACCGCTTCGAGCTTCGCGTAACCCATCATCAGCCACTTGCTGCCTTCGGCGAAGTTCACCTGCACCCGGGCCTGGGCACCGGCGCCTTCGAAATTGAGGATCACACCTTCGCCGAAGATCGCATGTTTGACCTGCTGGCCAAGGCTGAACGGGGTTTCAGGAATCTCGGAACCGGCAAACATAGTGCTGGAGTTCTGCTGCTGGCCGCCCCCGAACGGGCGACTGACGCTGTTGGACAGGCGCACTTCCTGGATCAAGCCCTTCGGCACTTCACGTACGAAACGCGACACCTTGTTGTAGGTCTCGCTGCCATACAGGCGTCGGGTCTCCGCGTAGGTCATCACCAGGTTCTGCATCGCCCGGGTAATGCCCACGTAGGCCAGGCGGCGTTCTTCTTCAAGGCGGCCGGGCTCTTCCAGGCTCATCTTGTGGGGGAACAGGCCTTCTTCCATGCCCACCAGGAACACATAGGGGAATTCCAGGCCCTTGGCGCTGTGCAACGTCATCAACTGGATGCTGTCTTCATGCTCATCGGCCTGGGTATCGCCGGCTTCCAGTGATGCATGACCCAGGAAGGCGGCGAGCGGCGTCAGCTCTTCATCTTCCTCGGTGTTTTCAAAGGCGCGGGCAGCGCTGACCAGTTCCTCAAGGTTTTCGACCCGGGCCTGGCCTTTCTCGCCTTTTTCCGCCTCGTGGTAGGCGATCAGGCCGGACTGCTCGATCACGGTCTGGGTCATCAAGTGCAGGGGCATTTCTGCGCACTTGGCGGCCAGGTTCTCGATCAGCTCGACAAACACCCCCAAGGCCCCGGCGGCGCGGCCGGTCAAGCCTTTGTTGGCGATCAGCAAACGCATGGCTTCCCACATCGACACATCGGCATGGCGCGCATGGTCGCGGATCGCTTCAACGGTTTTCTCGCCAATGCCGCGGGCCGGGATATTGATCACCCGCTCCAGCGCCGCATCGTTACCACGGCCTTCGAGCAAGCGCAGGTAGGCCATGGCGTTCTTGATTTCGGCACGCTCGAAGAAACGCTGGCCGCCGTAGATGCGGTACGGGATACGTTCGCGCAGCAAGGCTTCTTCCAGTACCCGCGATTGGGCGTTGGAGCGGTACAGAATCGCGATATCGCTACGGGCCAGCCCGGTTTTCAGCGCGCTTTCGATGGTTTCCACCACGTAGCGTGCTTCATCGTGTTCGTTGAACGCGGCATACAGGTTGATCGCTTCGCCTTCGCCGCCGTCGGTCCACAGCTCTTTGCCCAGGCGCCCGGTGTTGTTGGCGATCAAGGCGTTGGCGGCCTTGAGAATCCCGGCGGTGGAGCGGTAGTTCTGCTCCAGACGAATGGTCACCGCGTCCGGGAAGTCCTCGGAATACTGATAGATATTCTCGATTTTCGCGCCGCGCCAGCCGTAGATCGACTGGTCGTCATCACCCACCACCATGAGGCTGTCGCCGCCCTTGGCCAGCAGGCGCAACCAGGCGTACTGCACGGCGTTGGTGTCCTGGAACTCGTCGACCAGGATGTGGCGGAAGCGCTTCTGGTAATGGGCCAGCAAACCGGGGTTGTCACGCCACAGGTCCAGAGCGCGCAGCAACAGTTCGGAGAAGTCGATCACGCCGGCGCGTGCGCAGGCCGCCTCGTAGGCTTCATAAATGCTGCGCATGGTGGCCAGGAACAAGTCGCCGCTGGCCTGGATATGTTGCGGGCGCAGGCCCTCGTCTTTCTGGCCGTTGATAAACCACTGGGCCTGACGCGCCGGCCAGCGTTGTTCATCCAGGCCCAGTTCGCGGATCACCCGTTTGACCAGGCGTTGCTGGTCATCGCTGTCGAGGATCTGGAAGGTCTGGCTCAGCCCCGCTTCCTGCCAATGGGCCCGCAACAGGCGGTGCGCCAGGCCGTGGAAGGTACCCACCCACATGCCGGCCGGGCTGATGCCCATCAACTGCTCGATGCGATGGCGCATCTCGGCAGCGGCCTTGTTGGTGAAGGTCACCGACAGGATGGAATGCGGGGACGCGTTTTCGACCTGGATCAACCAGGCGATACGGTGCACCAGCACTCGGGTTTTACCGGAGCCAGCACCGGCCAGGACCAACTGACGGCCAACGGGGGCCGCTACGGCCTGGCGTTGGGCATCGTTGAGGGAGTTCAGCAAAAGAGAGAGATCATCGCGCATCGACGCATTCTATGGGCCTAAAGGGGCTCGGGCAAATCCCAATGCCCGGTGGTCGACGCAAAACACTTCGCACACCACCCAGCGGGCAAAGATTCTGTCGCGAGGGATGACCGGTCGGTCATGGGCCGCAGCCCGCGCCGCGTCTTGCTCAAGCTGTCTGGGCCAAAGGTTTGCGGCCCATTGCAGGCGGTTTTTTATGACGTGGGGCAGTTTGGCCCAGGCGCTTGCTTGTGTATGCTCCGTCGACGTTTCGGGTTCACCATTATAAGAACATCGCCTATGACCCTTAGCACTGACCTGTTTGGCCCCTCGGTGGCGCCCGCGCAGGTCATCCGCAAACACTATGCAACCCAAATGGCGGTCGAGCGCACACGCCTGCTGTATCAGGGCTCGTTGCTGCCGACGCTGCTGATGCTGGTCAATGGCCTGGTCTGCGCCTGGTTGCTGTGGAATCCCGAGCACTACCTGCTCGACAGTCTCTGGTTGCTCTGGTTACTCGCTCTGGTGGCGATGCGCGTGATCCAGGTGGCGGCTTTTGATTCGGCCATGCCCAGCCGCCAGGCCCAACCGGTGTGGCGGCGTATGTTCATGCTCGGCTCAGCGGTCAGCGGCCTGACCCTGTCCATTGCCGCCATTGCCCTGGTACCCACCGACAGTTTCATGCATCAGGCCTGGGTGTTCGGCCTGATCGGCGCCGCTACCTTGTCGGCCAGCGTGGCCTATGCCGTGAGCCTTTGGGCCTTCCTGTCATTTGCCTTGCCCTGCCTGTTGCCGGCCATTACTTATCTTTTCTGCAATGGTACCCCACAGCAGCAGGGCTGGGGCGTGCTTGGCCTGATCCTGCTGGCGTCCCTGAGCCTGGTGGCGTGGCAGGTCAACCGCTTGATCCAGCGCGGGCTGTTGCGTCGCTTCCAGAACCAGGCCCTGATCGAGCACCTGCAGCAGGCCCGGCAGCGCAGCGAGCAGCTGAACCTGGAGCTGGTGCGTGAAGTCGAGCAGCGCCGCCAGGTCGAGCAGGACCTGCGCGAAGCCCAAATCGGCCTGCAAGACCGCGTGGCGCAACGCAGCCAGGAACTGGATGCCGCCAGCCTCGCCCTCAATACCAGCGAAGCGCGCCTGGCCATGGCCCTGCAAGCCAGTGAACTGGGCCTGTGGGACTGGAACCTGCAAACCGACGAAGTCCATCACACTCAGCTCAAGGAGCTGTTCGGCCTGGAGCCTGAATACGTCAAGGCGATGCTCAGCCACCTCAAGCCGCGCCTGCACCCCGACGACCTGCCATTGCTCAAGCACGCGCTGGTGGAGCACTTGAAAGGTCGCAGTGAGGATTATCAGGTGGAATACCGGATACGTCATGGCGATGGGCATTGGATGTGGATCCAGGACCGTGGGCGCGCAGTAGAACGTGCGCCTAACGGCCGCGTCGTGCGGATGCTCGGCACGCGCCGCGACATCAGTGCCAGCAAGGCGCTGGAAGAACAGCAACGGCTCGCCTCGACGGTGTTCGAGGCGGCCAGCGAGGGGATCGTGATCCTTGATCCCGAGTACGCGCTGATTGCGGTGAACCAAGCGTTCAGCCGTGTCACCGGTTTTGACATCCACGACATGCTTGGTCGCAATGTCGTGGAGCTGCCCAGCAGTCGCGATGCGCGACGCCACTTCCCGATGATCCGCCAGGCCCTGCTCAGCCATGGCACCTGGCAGGGCGAGTTGATAGAAACGCGTAAAAACGGCGAGCTCTACCCGCAGTGGTTGCAACTGAATGTGGTGCGCGATGTTCGGGGAAACGTCAGCCATATTGTAGGCTTTTTCGCCGATCTTTCGGCACGGCGCGAATCCGAAGAACGTATGCGCTACCTTACTCACTATGACGAGCTGACCGGCCTGGCCAACCGTTCGCTGTTTCGCGAACGGCTGCACGAAGCCCATCAACGCGTGCGCCAGGGCGGGCGCAGCCTGGCGCTGCTGCATATCAACCTGGACCGCTTCAAGCTGCTCAATGACAGCCTGGGCCATGAAGTGGCCGACCAGTTGTTACAGAAAATGGCCCGGCGTTTGATCAATGCGCTGCCCGAAGCCGACACCATTGCGCGCTTGTCCGGCGATGAGTTCGCGGTGCTGTTCGATGCCTACGGCAATTTGTCGAGCCTGGCGCGCGTGGCGACGCGGCTGTTGGCGAAACTGCGGGTACCGGTAACGGTGGAGGGGCACGAACTGGTGGTCAGTGCTTCTATGGGTGTCAGCTTGCTGCCAGATAATGCGCGGGAAATCTCTGCGTTGGTCAGCCAATCGAATATGGCCATGCAGCACGCCAAGCATCTGGGCGGCAATAATTTCCAGTTTTACACCGACAGTTTGCAAGCCAGCACCCTGGAGCGTCTGCAGCTGGAAAACCACCTGCGCAAAGCGATCGAGGAGCGCCATCTGAGCGTGTTCTACCAGCCGAAGTTGTGCCTGGCGACCGGCAAGCTGAATGCCGCCGAGGCGCTGATTCGCTGGGAGCATCCGCAGTGGGGCATGGTGCCGCCGGGGGACTTTATCGGCCTGGCTGAAGAAACCGGCTTGATCGTGCCGTTGGGAGAGTTCGTGCTGCGCCAGGCGTGCTGGCAAGCTTGCGAGTGGCAGCGCCAGGGGCTGGCGCCGATTCGCGTGTCGGTGAACCTGTCGGTGCATCAGCTGCGTCAGGGCAAGCTGGTCAGCCTGGTACGCCAGGTCCTGGAAGAGACCGGACTGGACCCGCAATACCTTGAGTTGGAACTCACCGAAAGCCAGTTGCTCGATAGCGTTGAGCACATCATCGCCACTTTCCAGCAGTTGCGTGACCTGGGGGTGAAGCTGGCCATCGACGACTTTGGTACCGGTTATTCGTCCCTCAGTTACCTCAAGCGTATTCCTGTGGATTACGTGAAGATCGACCAGGCCTTTATCCGTGGTCTCGGTCAGGCGCGTGAGGATGCCGCTATCACGCGGGCTATCATTGCCATGGCCCATGGGCTGGCGCTCAAGGTGGTGGCCGAGGGCGTGGAGGATCAGCAGCAGCTGGATTTTCTGCGCGGTGAACAGTGCGATGAGGTGCAGGGTTATCTGATCAGCCCGCCAATGCACGCCGAAGGGCTGGCGGATTTGTTACGCAAAAATGCAGATTTTTCTTAACGCCGCGTTGGCTGCCTTTATGGCTACATGGCGTCTGCCCGCTGAAACCAGAGGGGAGCAGGGCGATTTAGTGATGCATCGAACGGGCAAAACGACAATTCTTGTAGTATAACTACAAGCTTGCTACATCCCTGGCACCTGCCAATAACAAGAGTCCTGCCCTTTGAACCTGTTGCAACATATCGCCCAGTCGCGCCACCTGTTACGCAAATCGGAACTCAAGGTTGCCGATCATGTGCTGCTTGACCCTGCGGCCGTGATGCACAGTTCCATGGCCGATCTGGCTCACAGCGTGGGTATCAGCGAGCCGACCATCGTGCGCTTCTGCCGCGCCATTGGTTGCTCCGGGTTTCAGGATTTGAAACTCAAGCTGGCGCAAAGCCTGGCGGCCGGCGCGAGCTTTGGCCAGTTTGCCATCCATGAAGACGACTCCGTCGCCGACTACAGCCTGAAAATCTTCGACACCACCCTGCACACCCTGATGGAAGTGCGCGAGAAGCTCGACCCGGTGGAGCTGCAAAAGGCTGTGACCGCGATGTCCCAGGCCCAGCGCGTCGAGTTCTATGGCTTTGGCGCTTCCGGCGCGGTGGCTGCTGATGCCCAGCACAAATTCTTCCGTCTGCTGCTGACGGCCGCGGCCTACAGCGACCCGCACATGCAGGCGATGTCGGCAGTGACGTTGAAGCCCACTGACGTGGCCATCTGTATTTCCCAGTCCGGTCGCTCCAAAGACCTGCTGATCACCGCCAACCTGGTGCGTGAAAGCGGCGCTTCGCTGATCACCCTGTGCCCGAGCCAGACGCCATTGGCGGAGCTGTCCACGGTTAACCTGGCGATCGACGTGCATGAAGACACCGAAATCTACACACCGCTGACCTCGCGTATTGCCCACCTGGTGGTGATCGACGTGTTGGCGATGGGCGTGGCCATGGCTCGCGGCCCGAGCCTGGTCAACCACCTCAAGAGCGTTAAACGCAGCTTGCGTAGCCTGCGTCTGTCACCCAAGTCCGTCAAAGCCCTCGACGACTAAATACCTGCACACAGAGCTCAATGTGGGAGGGGGCTTGCTCCCACATTAGATTCTCCATGCATCCAGAATCTTCATGAGGCTGTCATCCCCCCGTCATCCGTCGCGCCCATCCTGTACTCCCCCGTACTCGCATTGGGAGACTCCACATGACTCGGCACTACGAAGACAGCAACAGCACCGTCAAGACCCGTCGTCAGCAGGAAGACCAGCGCCGCATGGCGTTCCGTCGCGCCATCGAAGACCGTTGCGAAGAGCGCCAGTTGCTCCAGAGCATCAGTGACTACCCGGAACTCCATTGGCAGGCACCCGTGGCTGCCCAGCGAAACGCTCAGCCAGCGCGCTGATCTGCACCCGTTCGCTGCGGATAAAGCCCAGGAACGCATGGGCCACCGGTGACAGGCGTTTGGCCTTGGCCTGCACCAGGCACCAACTGCGGTACAGCGGCAGTTCTTCCACCGGCAGCTCTTTGAGCCCGCCGGTGGCCAGTTCCAGGTTCAAGGCGTGGCGCGTCAGCAGCGCCACACCCAAACCTGCGACCACGCACTCTCGTTGCGCCTCGGCCGAGGCCACTTCCACGGTCTGTGTGAAGTGCACGCGTTTTTCCTTGAAGTACTCTTCGCACGCCAGCCGCGTGCCGGAACCTGGTTCGCGGACAAGCAGCGTGTAAGGCTCCAGGTCTTGCAGGCGCAGCGGCCCTTGCAGGCTCAACGGATGATCCGGCAGCGCCACCGCGACAATCGGATTATTGAGAAACGGCAGGAATTCCAGGCCCATGTCCTGGGGCACCATGGACATGATCACCAGATCATCGCGGTTATCCGAAAGCCTGCGGATTACCTGGGCACGATTGACCACGGTCAGGTGCAGTTGCACTTCCGGGTGCTGGCGCTTGAAAGCTGCAAACAGGTGCGGCACGAAGTACTTGGCGCTCGATTCCACCGCCAGCTTCAGTTGGCCCTGCAGTGAGCCCTGCATGTCCGATAGCTGCATATCGAGGTTTTCCAGGCGTCCGAAAATATCGCGACTGGCCCGTTGCAGGGCTTCGGCGGCCTCGGTCATGTAGAGCTTCTTGCCGACGTAGTCGAACAACGGTTGGCCGATCAGTTCTTCCAGCTGGCGGATTTGCAGGCTGACGGCCGGTTGCGTGAGGGACATTTCCTCGGCGGCACGGCTGTAAGAGCGCAAATCGCACACCTCATGAAAGATCTGAAGTTGCCTTAATGTCAGCCTCATCAATGACTTACGCATTATTTATCCCCTCTCAGCCCCGGCCATACCGGCAACTATAAGTCTTTGCTTATGCATGACCCAATAATTATTGATTTTTGTTAATCCCTTGGCGGGCTTAGTGTGTGTCTCGCGACTGTCATGAAACATTTGGTCACGCGCCGACCCACCTCAAGCGGGTCGAAAAACGCAGCAATCGGCTCAAGGGAATTTCCAAGTGATAAAAAAGATCCTGATCGCCAACCGTGGTGAAATTGCCGTACGAATCGTGCGTGCCTGCGCCGAGATGGGCATTCGCTCGGTCGCGGTTTACTCGGACGCCGACCGCCACGCGTTGCACGTCAAACGTGCCGACGAAGCCCACAGCATCGGTGCCGAGCCCCTGGCCGGCTACCTCAACCCGCGCAAGCTGGTGAACCTGGCGGTGGAAACCGGTTGCGACGCGCTGCATCCCGGCTACGGCTTCTTGTCGGAAAATGCCGAACTGGCGGATATCTGTGCCGAGCGCGGCATCAAGTTCATTGGCCCTTCGGCCGAAGTGATTCGCCGCATGGGCGACAAGACCGAAGCGCGCCGCAGCATGATCAAGGCCGGTGTGCCGGTCACTCCCGGCACCGAGGGCAACGTCGCGGATATCCACGAAGCGCTGACCGAAGGCGACCGCATTGGTTACCCGGTGATGCTCAAGGCCACTTCCGGTGGTGGCGGGCGCGGTATCCGTCGTTGCAACAGTCGCGAAGAACTTGAACAAGCCTTCCCCCGCGTCATTTCCGAGGCCACCAAGGCGTTCGGCTCGGCGGAAGTGTTTCTGGAAAAATGCATCGTCAATCCCAAGCACATCGAAGCGCAGATCCTCGGTGACAGCTTTGGCAACGTGGTGCACCTGTTCGAACGCGATTGCTCGATCCAGCGTCGCAACCAGAAGCTGATCGAAATTGCCCCCAGCCCGCAATTGACGCCTGAACAGCGCGCCTACATCGGCGACCTGTCGGTGCGTGCGGCCAAGGCCGTGGGCTACGAGAACGCCGGTACCGTGGAGTTCCTGCTCGCCGAGGGCGAGGTGTACTTCATGGAGATGAACACCCGGGTGCAGGTGGAACACACCATCACCGAAGAAATCACCGGCATCGACATCGTCCGCGAACAGATCCGCATTGCCTCGGGCCTGCCGCTGTCGGTGAAGCAGGAAGACATTCAGCACCGTGGTTTCGCGTTGCAGTTTCGCATCAACGCCGAAGACCCGAAAAACAACTTCCTGCCCAGCTTCGGCAAGATCACCCGTTACTACGCCCCCGGCGGCCCCGGTGTGCGTACCGATACAGCGATCTACACCGGCTACACCATCCCACCGTTCTACGACTCCATGTGCTTGAAACTGGTGGTGTGGGCGTTGACCTGGGAAGAAGCCATGGACCGCGGCCTGCGTGCCCTGGACGATATGCGCCTGCAAGGCGTGAAGACCACCGCCGCCTACTACCAGGAAATCCTGCGCAACCCGGAATTCCGCAGCGGCCAGTTCAACACCAGTTTCGTGGAAAGCCACCCTGAGCTGACCAACTACTCGATCAAGCGCAAACCCGAAGAGCTGGCCCTGGCCATCGCCGCCGCCATCGCCGCCCACGCAGGCCTGTGAGGAATATAAGAATGAGCAAGAAGATTTTCGTAACCGACACTATCCTGCGCGACGCCCATCAATCGTTGCTGGCCACTCGTATGCGCACCGACGACATGCTGCCGATCTGCGACAAGCTCGACAAAGTCGGCTACTGGTCCCTGGAAGTCTGGGGTGGCGCAACGTTCGACGCCTGCGTGCGCTTTTTGAAAGAAGACCCGTGGGAGCGCCTGCGCAAACTGCGCGCTGCGTTGCCCAACACGCGCCTGCAAATGCTGCTGCGTGGCCAGAACCTGCTGGGCTACCGCCATTACAGCGACGATGTGGTCAAGGCCTTCGTGGCCAAGGCTGCCGTCAACGGTATCGATGTGTTCCGCATCTTTGACGCCATGAACGACGTGCGTAACCTGCGTGTGGCCATCGAAGCGGTCAAGGCTGCCGGCAAACATGCCCAGGGCACCATCGCCTACACCACCAGCCCGGTGCACACCGTCGATGCATTCGTGGCCCAGGCCAAACAATTGGAATCCATGGGTTGCGACTCTATCGCGATCAAGGACATGGCCGGCCTGCTGACTCCTTATGCCACTGGCGAACTGGTCAAGGCGCTCAAGGCCGAGCAGAACCTGCCGATCTTTATCCACTCCCACGACACCGCGGGCCTGGCTGCGATGTGCCAACTCAAGGCTATCGAAAACGGCGCCGACCATATCGACACCGCCATCTCCAGCTTCGCGTGGGGCACCAGCCACCCGGGCACCGAGTCGATGGTCGCCGCCCTTAAAGGCAGCGAGTTCGACACCGGCCTGGACCTGGAGCTGCTGCAGGAAATTGGCCTGTACTTCTACGCGGTACGTAAAAAGTACCACCAGTTTGAAAGCGAGTTCACGGCAGTCGACACCCGTGTGCAGGTCAACCAGGTACCGGGCGGGATGATTTCCAACCTGGCCAACCAGTTGAAAGAGCAGGGCGCCCTCAATCGCATGAGTGAAGTGCTGGCCGAAATCCCACGTGTACGTGAAGACCTCGGCTTCCCGCCGCTGGTCACTCCAACCTCGCAGATCGTCGGCACCCAGGCGTTCTTCAACGTGCTGGCCGGTGAGCGCTACAAGACCATCACCAACGAAGTGAAGCTCTACCTGCAAGGCGGCTACGGCAAGGCCCCGGGCACTGTGAACGAAAAGCTGCGCCGTCAGGCCATCGGCAGCGAAGAGGTCATCGACGTTCGTCCGGCTGATTTGCTCAAGCCGGAAATGACCAAGCTGCGCGGTGAAATCGGCACGTTGGCCAAGTCCGAAGAAGACGTGCTGACCTACGCCATGTTCCCGGATATCGGGCGCAAATTCCTTGAAGAACGCGACGCAGGCACTCTGGCCCCTGAAGTCCTGCTGCCGATTCCGGAGGCAGGCGGTGTGGCACGTGCCGGTGGCGAAGGCGTGCCGACTGAATTCGTCATCGACGTGCACGGTGAAAGCTACCGTGTGGACATCACCGGTGTCGGCGTGAAAGCTGAAGGCAAGCGCCACTTCTACCTGTCCATCGACGGTATGCCAGAAGAGGTGGTGTTCGAGCCGCTCAACGAGTTCGTCAGCAGTGGCGGCAGCAAGCGCAAGCACGCCACCGAACCCGGCCATGTCAGCACGGCGATGCCGGGCAATATCGTTGATGTGCTGGTCAAGGAAGGCGACGTGGTCAAGGCCGGCCAGGCTGTATTGATTACCGAAGCCATGAAGATGGAAACCGAAGTGCAGGCCGCGATTGCCGGCAAGGTGACCGCTGTTCATGTGGCCAAGGGCGACCGGGTCAACCCGGGTGAGATCCTGATTGAGATCGAAGGCTGATAACAGCCTTCGACACTACCGCTTAATCCTCGGGGGGGCAGGTGCCCTCCTTTTTTTTGCCTGGAATTCAGGCCTCTGTAGAGGGTTGGCGCCTGAAACTGACAAAGACCCCGCTGGGTGTGTAGATCAGCCTCGGCGTCAAGGTTTTAAGGTTGCTGGTGATCCTGTTGAAGCGTCCCTCAATCTGAGCAGCGTCGATAACACGTAACTGGCGGGTAAGCAGTTCGTCGTTTTCGTGTTCGACCTGGATATTCAGTGTTGTGCCCTTGAGGCGGGCGCTGTTGCCGACTTTCAAGGTGCTGTGCGCTTCTTCCATGCCGAGGATGAAGGCCAGGGTCGACCCGTTTGCCAGGTCAAGGTCGTGCTTGATTCGCGTCTGGCTTTTCAGCGCAGGGTCCAGCAGCAGCGTGCCGGCAACGTCAAGATTGGTTACCGTGCCTGCGGTGTAAGTTGCGCCTGCATCAATCGTCATTGAGCCACCGATGTGACTCTGGTTGATCAGCGTTGCCCCGCGAGAGACTCGGCCGTGCTGATTGGCGTCCAGCGCACCGTCGAGGGTCCAGGAACCGCTGCCTATCCACAGGTGCTGGATACGGCGGGCGCCGTTGAAAGTGCCACCTTGGACATCGTCCAGCACGACGTGATTGGTGCCACTGCCACCGTCTACTTTGCCGTTGAATTGAGCGTTACCGCGCACAGTCAACACATCATCGCCACCCCCCATATCCAGGGCGATGCCTTTGGTGCCGCTTATCAGCCCATCGTTGGTGACTTGGTCATTGTGTTCTCCGATCAGCCTGACGCCGTAGCCGTTGCGACCGGTGATGATGCCCTCGTTGATCAACGAGGTGCTCCCATAGGCCGGCCCCAAGTCCCCATTGTCTACCAGCACCCCATGATGTGCGCCGCGAATAACTCCACGGTTATAGATTTCGCCGCCGCCCATGGCGATGCCTTCGCTGGTGTTGGGGGCTCCGTTCTTGTCCGCGCCATTGGCCCCGGTGCCTTCAATGAGCCCGTAGTTGTGCACGCGTGCACGTTTGTCGATGTCCAGGCCATCACCGTCGCCATCATTCTCTTTGGATCGCTGGGCATCCGCGCCCCTGATGATGCGGTAGTTGACGACGTCTGCATTGCCCTTGGATTTCAGACCGGCCCCTTTATGGCCGATGATTACGCCGTGATTGATCAGCGTCACATCGTCGGTGGCTTTGATGCCGTTGCTGCCACCCGCTACCGCTCCGTGGTTGACGATTATGCTTTCTGCGCTGTTCGCGCTTATGCCGCTATACGACTCCTTGAAGCGCGTGGAAGGCCCGGTGGATATGTGCCCGTAGTTGGTAAAATGACCACCGGTGGCGAGTTCGATAGCGTTACTTTTTTCAGCATAAACAGGGGCTGTTGCCGGACAGCCAGGCAGGGGGATATAGGCCGCAAGCTGGTGGGGTACTCGTAACATTGGGTTTCGACCTCAAGTGTGCTTGAGGTCGAAAACTAACGCAGGTAACAGCCGACAGATGTCGGCTGGCAGAGCAGATGATTGTAAGAAGGCTCGCTGTCGGGATGTCGTCTGACGATGCTCGGTTAAAAGCTCATCGTCCATTGCCCCTTCAAACCCTGGTTGCGGCTATGGGTGCCAGCTTGGCCGCTGTAAGCCAGGCCCAGGGTGTGTTGCTTGGATAACGCAAGATCAAGGCCCAGGTTTACGTCGAGGCTATTGCGGTCCAGGGACGTGCCGGTAATGGTGAAGCCATCAAGCGCAACGGGTGCATTGCGATAGGTTTGGTGCACCTGGCTGTCAACCGCGCCGTAGAGGTGTTTCCAGCCGGCGCTGAGGTGAGGCGTGAGGCTGACCTGATCATCGAGCCTGTAAACCGTCGCCAGGCGCAGGCCAACGGTGCTGTTAAGGTTCTGCTGGGTCTGCGCGCCGACGTTCAGCGCGGTCAGGCCGCCACTTTCCTTGAAACCGTCGCGGTGATGACGCTGGTAGCCGAGGCCAGCGAAAGGCTCGATGTGGAGGTCCTGGCTGCCCAATTGATAGCCCAGCTCAGAGAACAGCGTTTGGCTTTGGGCATCGTAACGAGACTTGAGCGAGTCCTTGTAATCGAGCAGGTTGACGTCGCGCCGATTGGTCCCGGCATGGCTGCTGTAAATCGCCCCCAGGCGAAGGGCCAGCGGGCCGTCCTGACGCACCGCGTATGCGCCCAGGTGCAAGCTGTCCAGTTCGGTGGAGAAGCGGTGCGCCTTCAGGTCACTGGCGGATTTTGCCCCCATAACACCCACACGCCAGGCGTTATCCACTGCCCAGTCGGCGCCCAGCATCAGACCCTTGCTATCGTGCTTCAGTCCGGCGCTGCCGCTTCGTGGGTCGAGGTGGCCGCCGTTACTCAACCCTTGTACCCAGAAACGACCGTTGTCGTCGTCGGGCAGGTTGCGCAGGGACGAGAGCAATTGGCTGCTGATGTGGCTGGTGACGGCGTATGTGGCGCTGAGCAGGTTCGCGTTCTGGCTACCGGCCAATTGCTCCAGGGCTGCGCCGATCCCGCCGGGCTGTGCGGCGAGTGCGTCATTTACCTTTTGCAGCTCCTTGAGCTCCTCCGAGGTCAATTCGCCGGACTTGAGCAGTTCAAGCAGCGCCGGCTCCAGCACCTTGGCCACTTGCACGCCATTGTAGGTGGAGGCTTGGCCAATGAAGTAGCCGGGGTAGGGCCCAGGGATTGGCGGCGTACCGACTTCAGGTTCGAAGGCCCACTCAGTGTCGAGCGAATCATAGGGTTGGTAAGAAAATGATGTGTATTCGATGTCACCCCGCGCTTGTGCAGGTTGCACACTGACGGCAATAACAAGGCTGATGAACGCTGCGATTCTTTGGGATGTAAAGGGCATGAATTCCCGACCTCTGATGAATGAGGTCGGGAATGTAGCGGGAGCGTGGGGCGATAACTGTCAGGCCATTGACCGCTGGTTTGCGGGAGTTGTCTTTAGTCAGGTGCGATTAAAAACTTATCTGCCAGTGGCCAAACTGTGGTGCTTGTTTCGCTACCGCGCCTATTGGTTCTACGCATTTTAATGCAGATTAAAAGCTGGGTTTGCGCTAAAGTATGCACTATATTGCATATTTAACGTCTGATATGCGTAGATAAACGCATTAACTTGCAGGTGCGAACCATGCTCCGTCTGACCTTACAAACCTACGTCGAAGGCCATTGGCGGGATGCTATGTTTCTGACTTTTGATACACCGCAGCAAGGTTTTGAAAGCCGATGCAGTTTTGGCTATGACCAGCACTACTTGGTGGAACATCTTGAGGACATGAGCCGCCTCTTCGACAAGGCTGTTAGCGCCAGATTTCCTCTGGAATGGGGAGGTAATAGAGCCTCATGTGCTCCCGCTTTTGTGCATGACCTCGCCCCTGCGGGGGCGGCTAAGCGTTTTCTTATGGCGCGTGTGGGTCGGGAAAAAACGGATGACATAAGCGCAGATCTATTTCTGCTGATGCGCAGCACGCCCGCTCCCATCGGTCACATGCGCATCAAGGAGTCGATTGAAGCCTTGGACATGCGACCCCCCATGGGATTTGAGCGCCATGACGTGGTCCAGCGCGACAGCCGCTTTCTTGAATACGCCTATGAGCAAGGAGCGGCCATCGGTGGTGCGACAGGTGCGGGCGGTGAGGCGCCCAAACTGCTGCTGACAGAAAACCAACAAGGTTTGCTGTACCCGGATGCCGTGCTGGATGATCAACAGGTTAAACAACATTGGTTTGTGAAGTTTGCGCGCAATAAAGGCACGCAGACGGATCAGGATATCCTGCGTAGTGAATACCACTATTACAAAGCTCTGCAGACCTTGGGCATGGATACCGTAGCTGCCTCAGGGCTGGCTCTGGAAGAAGCGAGCAAGCCGAGTGTGTGGATGCACCGCTTTGATCGACAGGTCACTGCCCAAGGCGTTCAGCGTTACGCGGTGGAATCAATTTACTCATTGGCGGGTGTCACCGTTCCCGGCAGTGCCATGGCACATCGTGAAGTACTTGAGTTGTTGATTGGCTTGTGGCGAGAGGCGGGTCAGTCGCACGAGGTGCCAGCCCTGGTCGCTGAATACCTTAAGCGCGACCTGTTGAATAAAATCCTCGGTAACTCGGACAATCACGGCCGTAATACATCGATTATCCGCGAAGCGAACACCCTGCGCCTCGCACCTATATACGACATGGCACCCATGGTAATGGACGACGAAGGGGTTACGCGCAGTACCAAGTGGCCTAAAGAGCTGGAGCGAGCAGGGGAGGTGGATTGGCGAGGGGTTTGTGACAGTCTGGGTGACCTTGTCGACAGCCAGAAGCTATTCGAAGATCTCAGGGTGATAGCGCAACAGCTATCGGCGTTGCCGGACATTCTGAGCACCAGTGGCTTGCCGGCAGTCACCATGAATCACCCTGCGATCGCCTTGAAGAATTTGCCGCGACGTCTTAAAGAATGGGGGCTGACATGAGCCGCAGCGTTGAAGAGCGAACCCTGCTGATCGAAAGCATTCAGACCTCCCTCGCCGATGGGACATTGGAACTCGCCGAGGCTGTACGTCGCCTGCGCACCGAAGTTACGGGTTTGCACCAGAGTCAGTTTGCCAGAATGTGCAAAATCTCTGTGCGCACCCTCGTTCACATCGAACACGGCGAGGGCAATCAGACCGTGAAATCGCTTAACGCGGTCTTGCGACCTTTCGGTATGCAGATGGGCGTGGTCAAGTTGCGACGCAACAGATCTTGAGCTTCAGCCGCGCCGCACATACCCCTTGCCGAAATGCCGCTCCATGCGCGCCTGGATCAGCTCCAGTCCGAGTGAAAGCACCCAGTAAATGATTGCCGCCGTGGTGAGCATCTCGATGTAGCGGTAGCTGGAGCGGCCATAGGACTGTGCCAGGAACATCACTTCCCATACTCCCATCACCGAGACCAGCGACGAGTCCTTGAGCATCGAGATGAACTGGTTGGTGGCCGGGGGGATGATGGTGCGCATGGCCTGGGGCAGGGTGACGTGCCAGAAAATTTCCCGGTCACGCATACCCAGGGCCAGCGCGGCCTCGCGTTGACCATGGGGCACGCCGAGGATGCCGGCGCGGAAAATCTCGCTCAGGTAGGCACCATAGTTCAGCGACAACGCGATGATCCCGGCGACGATGGCGCCCGGCACCAGGCCCAGTTGCGGCAGGCCCAGGTAAATCAGCAGGATCTGGATCAGCAGCGGCGTGCCACGAAAGAACGAGGCGTAGAAACTGGCAATGCCAAACGCCACCGCGCTTTTCGACAGGCGCCCCAGCGCAGTGATAAAGCCCAGCACCGATGACGCAAGCATGGCGCACAGGCACAGGAACAGCGTCAGCGCCGCACCTTGCAGAAAACCGTTGGGCGCCAGGTGCAGGCCGACCAGGTTGGGCAGCTTGTCGAGAATGATCGAGAACTTCAGGTCAAAGCTCAGGAAGAAACTGGCAAACAGGGCGAACAGCGCCGCCCAGGTCAGGTAAAGCCGTATGCGAAAACTCATTGGCTGATGTCGGCGCCGATCCATTTTTGCGACAGCTTGCTCAAGGTGCCGTCCTGTTTGAGCTGGGCGAAGACCTCACGCACTTTGCTGTCCCACTGCGCGTCGCCTTTCTCGATGGCCACCGAGTTGGGCTCCGAATACAGCGGTGCGCCGGCCAGCTTGAAGCGCTTGTCCTGGGTCAAGCGCGGCTGCGCGGTAACCAGGTTGGTGAGGATTGCGTCCAGGCGCACGCCGGCGCCCAGGCCGAGGTCCTGGAAGGCCACGTTGTCGGTATCGTACGGGGCGATCTGCACGTCTTCGAACGGGTACTGCAGCTGCGTGTCTTCGGCGCCTTCGATGACCAGGCTCTTGTTCAGGTAACTCTCGTAGCTGGAGGCGCTGGTGAGCCCGACTTTCTTGCCGCTCAGGTCCTTGGCTTCGTGGATGCGATCATCCTTGGCGTTGACCACGATCACCGCGGGCGAGGCGTAATACTCAACCGGGAAGTCGAACACCTCGGCGCGTGCCTTACTCGGGGTCATGGAGCAGATGCAAATGTCATAGCGCCCGCTCCAGCGGCCAGCGGCAATGACGTCCCATGAAGGGGTTTCCAGGCGCAGCTTCACGCCAAGCTTTTGCGCCACGGCCTTGGCCACATCCACATCGAAACCGTCGAGCTGGTTCTGCTCGTTGAGAAATGAAAACGGCGGGTAGCTTTCCATCAGCACGCCGACCAGTTCCTTCTTCTGCTCGATACGATCCAGCGTGGCACCGCCAAAGGCTTGGGTGGAAGCAGCCAACATCGTCAGGCCCAGGGCCAACAGCGGTCTGAATTTCAAAATCGAACACCTGAATAAAAAAGAGGTTGTTATTAACCGAACGGTACGCATTAAATAGTTATAAGAACGACTCTCATAGTGAGTTATTTTCATAAGCATATGAGTAAAAAGCATATGGGCGCAGCACGCACAGTAATTCTCGATGGTGGCATGGGCCGTGAACTGCAACGCCGTGGCGCGCCGTTCCGCCAGCCGGAGTGGTCGGCATTGGCCTTGAGCGAAGCGCCGCAAGCGGTGGAGGCGGTACACGCGGCCTATATCGACAGCGGTGCCGACGTGATTACCAGCAACAGCTACGCGGTGGTGCCCTTTCATATTGGTGAGGCGCGCTTCGCCGCCGAAGGCCAGGCGCTGGCCGCATTGGCCGGTGAGTTGGCGCGACGGGCGGTGCAGGCGTCCGGCAAGGCGGTGCGTGTCGCTGGCTCCTTGCCGCCGCTGTTTGGCTCCTACCGGCCCGACTTGTTCCTGCCGGAGCGGGTCAGCGAGTTGCTGACACCGCTGGTGCAGGGCCTGGCACCTCACGTCGACCTGTGGCTGGCGGAAACCCAGAGCTCAATCGTTGAAGCGCGAGCGATTCATGCCGGGCTGCCGCAGGACGGTAAACCGTTCTGGCTGTCGTTCACCTTGAAAGACGAAGACACCGACGACGTACCGCGCCTGCGCTCCGGCGAACCGGTAGCGGAAGCGGCCGAGGCGGCGGCGCAGTTGGGTGTGCAGGTGTTGTTGTTCAACTGCAGCCAGCCGGAAGTGATCGGCGCGGCGATCGATGCCGCGCGGGAGACCTTCGAGCGATTGGGCGTAGCGATTCAGATCGGTGCCTACGCCAACGCCTTCCCGCCGCAACCCAAGGAAGCCACGGCCAACGATGGCCTGGACCCGTTGCGCGACGACCTCGACCCACCGGGTTACCTGCATTGGGCTGCTGATTGGCAGGCGCGTGGCGCCAACCATTTGGGTGGGTGCTGTGGCATCGGGCCGGAGCATATTGCGGTGCTGGCGCAGCGCCTGACCAACTGATCCACCGCAGATTAAAGTGTGGGAGGGGCGGTGCGAGTGAGATCTAGATCCGGCAGTCGGCCAGCGTTTTCAGCTGGCCCGAACCACTCTGGTTCGCCTCAGACAACCAGGCCTCAAATCCCGCGCCCACTTTGGGCCATTCCGAATCCAGGATCGAATACCACGCCGTATCCCGGTTCTGCCCCTTGACCACCATATGCTGGCGGAACACCCCCTCAAAACTGAACCCCAATCGCTCGGCCGCATACCTGGAGCGCGCATTGCTGTTGTTGCACTTCCACTCCAGGCGGCGGTAGCCCTGTTCGAACGCGTACTTGGCCAGCAGGTAAACCGCTTCGGTACTTTTTGGCGAGCGCTGCATCGGCGCGCCGAAGGTGACGTGGCCGATTTCAACGCGGCCTTGGGCTGGGACGATGGACATCAGGCTGAGGATGCCCTGGACCTGACCGCTCGCGCGGTCGATCACGCTGAAAAAATACGGGTCGCTATGGGCCGCATGGTTGTTCAGCCAGGTATCAAAGGCGCCGCGCTCGGGAAACGGGCCGTAGGGCAAATAGTCCCATAGCTTCGGGTCAGCACCGGGCCCTTGTAGGGCTTGCCACAGTTGATCGCCGTGGCGCGCCGGGTCGAGTTTTTCCAGGCGGATAAAGTGTCCTTCAAGCAGTTGAACCGTGGGTGACGGGACGCCTTTCCAGTCGGCGAGGGAAGTGGACATGCTGGGCTCCTTAAAGACCTTGGCGAAATTGGATGAAACCAGGGCGTTCGGCGATGCGTTCGTAGAGTTGGATCGCGGTGGCGTTGGTCTCGTGGGTCAACCAGTGCACTTTGCAGCAGCCATCGGCCTTGGCGGTGGCGTAGACGAACTCGATCAGCTTACGACCCACGCCGGTGCCGCGTTGGGATGGATCCACTAAAAGATCCTGCAGGTAGCACGAGTTCTCGATGCTCCAGTTGGAGCGATGATAGATGAAGTTAACCATGCCCACCGCCTTGCCGTCCTGCCAGGCGAGCGCCGAGTGGGTCGGCTCGCGAGCGTCTATCAGGCGTTGCCAGGTGCTTTGGCTGATGGCGTCCGGTAGTTCGGTGTTGTAGAACTTCAAGTAGGCCAGCCACAACGGTAGCCAGGCGGCGTGGTCCGCGGCGGTGACTTGGCGGATGTCGATCGGGGTCATTCTGCAACTCCTTGGGGAATGAAACGGGCGAGATTCTGGTCGCGCAGATCAGCGCTGCCGGCCAGGGCTTCACGTACGCCGGCCATATCGGCTGCGCTGCGGTTCTGGCTGAGCTTGCGTTTGCCGACCAGGCGGTCGATAGGCAGGGCAAAGCCAACGATGGCCTTGAGCATCGCGTCGATGTAGTCGTCCGGCGCGTCGCCGACGGCCCAAGGTTGGGCGCGGCCGCGTTCGTGGTGATCAGTGAGGGCGCCGACGACCTTGAGTAATCGCTCGCCGTCGCTGAACACCTCGGCCTTGCCGTAAGCGTGCACGGCGAGGTAATTCCAGGTGGGCACCACTTTGCCGTGCTCAGCCTTGGAGGGGTAAAACGCCGGGCTGACATACGCCTCGGCGCCAGCAAAGATGACCAGTGCTTCACTGCCGTTTTGCAGGTCGCGCCACTGCGGATTGGCTTTGGCCAGATGCCCATAAAGCGTACCGTTGGGTCCTTCGTCGGGATTGAGCAGCAACGGCAGGTGGCTGGCCTGCAGGCCGTTTTCACCCACGGTCACCAACTGCGCAAGGCGCGTGTGCTGGATCAGTTGCTGGATTTGGGGCAAATCATCGAGGGCGAAGGCGCGAGGTGTGTACATGGAAATTTTCCTTGGCGAATGCCTGCATCCTAGGCAGGCTAATGGCTCGTTGTAAGAGCCATCTAGCCCTCATTTCATAGGTCCAATATGCCGCCCCTCATCCCCTCGATGTCGTTCGACCCTGCTGGCATCGAGTTGGATCGCCGCCAGGGCCTGACACGCCAGCTGTACGATGCGCTGCGCCAGCGCGTGCTGGATGGGCGACTGGTCAGTGGCACGCGCTTGCCTGCCACCCGTGATATGGCGGCGGCGTTGTCGATCTCGCGCAACAGTGTGGTACGCGCCTACGATCAGTTGTATGCCGAGGGGTTTATTGAAAGCCGGGTGGGAGACGGCACCTACGTCTCGCAGCTGCCCACAGCAAAAAAACTATCCACAAAACTATCCACAGGGTTTTCAACAGGCTTACCCACAGCCTTATCCACAAATCGTCTGGATAATGCGCGCACTCAGGCCAGTGAAGTTATCCACAGTGTTGGCCTGGACAGGGTCAAACATAATCATTTGGTTCAGCCTCCTTGTGGTCCGCCGCGGGCTTTTCGGGTGGGGGTACCGGCCTTCGATCTATTCCCTTTTGAGGTGTGGGCCAAGCTCAACGGGGCGTTCTGGCGCAAGCCGGACCTGGCGCAGTTGTGCTACGGCGACCCGGCCGGTGACCAACGTCTACGTGGCTTGATCGCCGCTTACCTGCGCACTGCGCGAGGTCTGCAGTGCACGACTGAGCAAATAGTGATCACCAGTGGCGCACAACAGGCAATCAGCCTTTGTGCACAGTTGCTGGTGGAGCCTGGGGATGGCGTGGCAGTGGAAAATCCGGGTTATCGCGCGGCAGGCCATGCCTTTGCGTTGGCAGGTGGCCGATTGCATGGCGTGCCGGTGGATGGCGATGGTATTGACTGCGAGGTCTTGAACCGCCTGAAGGATTGCCGGGTGACCTATGTCACGCCGTCCCATCAGTACCCGTTGGGCGTGGTGATGAGCCTGGCGCGGCGCCTGGAGTTGCTGGCCTGGGCCGAGCGTACTGGCGGCTGGATCGTCGAGGATGATTATGACGGTGAGTACCGTTACACCGGTGCGCCCCTGTCGCCACTGGCAGCGCTGGATCGCAATGGTCGAGTGCTGTACGTCGGCACCTTCGGCAAGGTGGCATTCCCGGCTTTGCGCCTGGGTTACCTGGTATTGCCGCCGGGTCTGGTAGAGGCCTTTACTCGGCGCCGCGCCGTGGACATGCGTCATTCCGAAGTCAGCACTCAGGCCGTAATGGCCGAATTCATGGCGGCGGGGCATTTCCAGCGCCACGTCCGGCGTATGCGCCGTGCGGCCCTGAGCCGCCGCAACGCTTTGTTGGTCGGCTGGCCCAGCGAACTGCCAGGCGTCGGCGCCTTGCCTAGCGTTGCGGCAGGCTTACACCTGACGGTGCGCGTGGACAGTCTGGCCCGTGAGCAAGCGCTGCTTGCCCAAGCCCGCGCGGTGGATGTCGAGATCAACGGCTTGAGCGGCTACTGGCTGGCAGATACCGGCCCACCATCGGACCAGCGTGCCGGACTGGTGCTGGGGTTCGCTGCCGTGCCTGAGGCGGCCATCGCACAGGCGCTGGCCCGCTTGCGTCGGGTGTGGCTGGCTTGAATACGATCCGGCACTGAGGTTACTTCACTTTGAAAAACAACCGCTGGGCCTGGTCCCGGTTTATTTCGCTGAGGTAGAACGCGGTTTTTTGCTGTTCGTTGAGGCCGTCAAGACTGTCGGCATCTACTCCCCGGGCGTGCTCTTGCGGGGTTTTCAGGCGCCCCCTGAGAAAAGCCCTGGCGGGCACCCATTCGGCCGAATAATGGAAGTGTGCATACCACAGCACAGTTTTATCACTGCGGTTACTCAGGGTGTACTCATCCAGGTAGACCTTGACAGGCCCTTTGAGCCGGCGGCGCTTGACGGTTCTCTTGATTACGATCTCGTTGTTTTGCTTAAGCCATTCCACGCTACTGATGGTGGGTGGGCGTTTCTTGATCATTTGCAGTTTCTGGCGAGCCGCCTCTTGATAGAGTGCCTGCGCCGCTTCGCCCAGTTGTTTGTTGACCAGAGCCGCAGAGCCCCCGTTGCTCTCGGTGGAGTTGCTTTGGGTCAGGGCCTGCTCAATGTTTGCAGAGGCCTGTTCCAGTTTTAACGCGTGCTCGTGGTACAGCCATTCGATGCCAGTAGCGCTGCGCTCCGGTTTGATCGCCTGTTGGCCAGTGCGCTGCTTGAAGGCCCCCAACCCGTCCAGAAGCTTCTGGGCCAGGCTGATACTGGTGGCGACGTCCAGAATAGTGGTGGTAGTGGTGGTCTCGACGGGATTGACGTGCTGCACCCACACACCTGGGGTTTTTTCGTGGAAGGTCGCCATGATCTGCTGGTTGAGAGGAGAGATGACATCCACCATGCCGGTTTCATCACCGGCCTCTGTCAGTCGTGGTACTCCCACCAATACCCCGTTGTAGCGCGTGTGAATGATTTTTTGCTTTGCTCTTGGCGGTGTTAAAGGCGGCGTCGGGCGGCTTCTGAGCGTGTCCCTATCCGCGTGCAGCAGTTCCAGGCTACCTAGGGTTTCGCGGTAGAAATCGCGGATTTTTTCGCGCAGGGTCGTGATACGTGCAGGCAGCGCTGCGTCAGGAAACTCGTCGGGGAAATCCTGCAGGCGTTCGTCGATGATCTTGAACTGTTCGACCAGGCTGCCAAGGGTTTCGATGCGTTCATCCAAGCGCGCCTGGCTACGCTCCATCGACGTTTCATGCAAGGCCTGAATCGACAGGTTGGCGGTGTCGACGATGGTGTCAATGGCACTCCAGGCTGACGAGGCTGTGGCGATGCTGTCGCCGTCCAGGCATAAGTTGCGCGCCAAAGACACTTGCAAGGCCCTGAGGTCGCGGGCGGTGTAGCTTGGCAATTGACTCCGGTAGTTGCGAATTTGCTCGAATCCCAGCTCACCCAGCGCTTTGAGTTGGGTAAGCCGCGATTGGCTGTAGTTCAGGCGCTGGATCATGTCCTGGCTCAATTCGCTCATGATGCGGGCATCGTCGATATGACGTTCCTCTGGATGGCTGATTTGATGTTCGACCTGGTCCAGCACGGTTTTGAGTTTAGGTGTGAAGGCGACTTGCGCTTCGGTGATACCGGTCCGGGTCAGCTCCAGTTGGGCGTTCACGTAGCGGATTGCGTGTTGCTGATAGTCCGCGCTGGGCGAGAACGTATTCAATATCTTGAGCTGTTGCAGTGCCTTCTCGTAGTCGCTGCTCTGGCTCTTGAGTTTTTGCAGGTAGGTTTGGCGGCTGACTTCGGATGAAGTGGATGACGCGGTGTCCGACATCGCCAGATGGGCCTGCTGCAACTCCAATTGCGCAGTGGGTTTGTTTTGTTCAAATAGCGTCAGGCGTCTTTTGGCTTCTATCGCGTTGATCTCAGCTTTGGATTTTGACTGTTCCTGCAGCTGCTTGGAACCGGCGCCGCGCAGGCGCAGACGAGTGTCGATGAACCATTGGCCCTGAGCGTTGTGAATCAACGCAGGTCCTGTTCGACCGGGCTGCTTCGGGTCGATGATGACTACCGCTTCATCTTCACCGGCACTGACCTCAAACCAGCGTTCCCCCACAGGGGCGTAGTACTTTTGTGCCTGATGAAAGAGATGCTGGTACTGGTTTTTTGCGGTTTGCGCCGCGCCGAGGCCTTGCGGTTTGCTGACCTTGAAGCTGTCGAGCACGGTTGCGAGTTCGCTGGGTATGCGCTTGATTGCGCCGCTGGTGTGCAGGTGCGGTAAATGTGTGGCCGGCAACTCCTTGGTCAGGGTCACCTCTTGTTTGATCGTGACCTGCTTTGTGCTGGTCGCTTTGGTCAGCTTTGGCGTGGTCTTGCGTGGGTAGCCGGTACGGTGGCTGCGGCTGGCGGCGTGCAACGTGATCGCCATGCCGAGGTTCAACAGGACATCGGTGAGTGCCGACCACTCGGCTTGTTTTTCGTCGTGGTCATGCGCTTGCACAAAGGTTTGCAGCTGATCGACCACCTGCCAGATCCAGGCGCCCGTGCCGATGGTGCGCCCCAGAAACGGCAGCACCCCATTGAAGATCACCCAGCCTGCGTGTTTAAAGGTCGCCCAACGGCTTTCGGCGTTGGACACCGATTGGCGGTCGGCCAGTTCTATCAGGGCCTGGGCATTGGCCTTGAACATTGTGGTGAATCGATCACCATTGAGTACTTCGGTGCCCAGGGTCATTGGCCCGCTCATGGTCCATAGCTTGTCGGGCTCCACCAGGTACTCGGCGACCGCCCAAGGTGAAGGCAGCGAGCCGGGAAATACATAGTTGGTATAGTCGCTGCGGACCGCATCCGGCAGCCAGGCCAAGACCGACTCGCACAAGCTGCTCGATTGCGCGATCGTATAGATGAGGTTGGCCGGCGACGGGAACTGCATCAGGGCCGGCGTGAACAGCGGCCGGTACAAAAGGCATGGCCCGGCCGCCGGGTCTTCGGGGCCTATCACGTACATGTTGGCGACCGTGTCCACAGAGGTATCCGTGCGCCGGGTGGGCACGAAGGCCAAGGGCCTGAGTACGATGGTTTGCCCGTCCACTTTGCTGTCAGTGGCCTTTTCTTGCATCACGGCGGTCACATAACGGTAGCCACGCTCGTCAATGTTGTCTTCCTGGCGGATCTTGGCCTGCAAGGCCTGCATCGGCAGTTGGATACGCAGGTGTTGGCTATATAGCGTATTACGGCGTGCAGATTCCCGAGTGTCATCCAGCAGCTTTTCCTTGATCAGCGCAGGGTAGGTACGGCCAATATCGGCATCGGTGGCCAGCGATTCAAAATAGGCAGGGGTCATCCACTCAGGCAGGTTTGAACCATTGCTGGTCTTGACGACTTTGTTACCGACGGGCACTGCAATCAGGTTTTGCAGGGCCAGTTCAACCAGGCTGAACCTGTTGCTCTCAACCTGGCCCGGGACGACGAAAGTGCCCCACACGACCGGGCTCTCTATTTGCAGGAAGATCTTCTCCAAGGGCAGGTTAGTGCTATCCGGGTGGTCCTTGATCACCTTTGCCTTGATGACCTTCAACGCGTACGCCTCGATAGTAGGGACGTCGTCCAGGAACGACCGACCGGCATTCTGGTTATGCAGCGCGGCGAGGTCTTTGAGGTGCCGAGCATAGAAATTCGAGTCGCTGGGTGAAGCATTTGTCAGCCAGTCGGGCATCTGCTCGCGGTACCAGGCCAGATCCGGGCTGCTTTGCGCAGGCGGCGGGGCAGCAGCAGGTGGCGTGCCCAGTGCCATATCGACGTTGTTGGTTTTGCGCAGGTCGGAGAAGTCGATTTCAGCGATGGTATCGATCTGCAATGACACCAATGCACAGGCTTGGTGATCAAAGAAATTGCCATCCGGTTCAAACAGACGCCATTGGATTTGCGGGTCCGTGACAGAGCCCGACAGGTGCGCGGGCAAGGATTGGCCCAGGAGCTCCAGCGAAGGAAACTTTTCATAACCCTTGAGCAGCGAATGCGTGAGGACTGTGGTTTTGCCTTCGTGTTCGCCGATCAATACCGCGATGATCACATCATTGACGTGCTTGACCTGCCCTTCATCGTCGACTCGGTCGATATCAACCAGGCAAGCCCTGAGCTTGTAGAGGTCGTTGCCCTTTCTGTCGGCTTTGTCGGGGTGAGTGAACAGGGCGCGAGCCATGGCACACTCGGTGGCGGTCCAGTCATCGGCGGCCTCGACATTCCACACCGTGCGCAGCAGGTTCGACAGCTCGTGCCAATGTGGGCCGCTGCCGTTGGTTTGATTCCAATAGTTGATCGTTTGTTGCTGATAGGCCCGCAGCATCGAGGGCGCCAGTTGGTTGATGGTCTTGGCGATTTCATTCACGCGCACGGGCAGGTGTACTGCCGGCTCGATGATCGGTTGCTGCGTGAGAAAGTGCTCGCCCTGAAGGTACAAGATCGGCACCGCCAGCACTGCCTGCCTGGCAAGGATGTCACTCAGAGCCTGGTACTCGGTGGGGCCGGCGCTGACCCGGTCGTCATCCAGGTTCCAGGTGGGCGTTGCGAGCATGACGGTGTCCGGGTCGATATCCAGCGTCGGGTACTGCTCCTGTAGCGCCTCGCGCAGCAGCAGGGTTGCAGTCTCCCTGAACGAAGGACCTGTAGAGAATTGGGTGAGCAGCGCTATGCGTGCATCCTGACGTGATGTGTTCGAGGGCGTGGTCGTTGAAGCGGGGGCGTTCATGGTGAGGCTTCCCTGTCTGGCCGTTTGGTGGAACCAGCCCTGAGGTCAAGGCTAGAAATTTCCATGCTAGGGCGCGGCCACACAGAGAGGCGGTGCTTAGATAGGCCACCTTCACAAGCGCATTCGAAGGTACACGTCAAACCAAGGTGCTTCAGGTGCCGGATTTGATCCTGGTCCAAGCCCTTGTCCTGGCGCGTTCGGCTTTGCTGTCCAGGGGGATGAGGGTGTAGAGCGTGGCCATGGCGGTGTCGGTCGGGTACAGGTTGGGGTTGTGGCGAATGGCCGGGTCGACCCTCTCGGTAGCGTCCTTGTTTGGGTTGGGGTACCCGACGAAGTCACTGATGGGTGCGATCACTGTGGGTTGCAGCAGGTAGTTGATGAAGGTGTAGGCGTCGTCCGGGTTTTTGGCGCCTTTGGGAATGGCGAGCATGTCGAACCAGATCGGCGCGCCTTCCTTGGGCAGGCGCATGTCCACGGTCACGCCATTCTTGGCGTCTTTGGCACGGTTGGCGGCTTGGGAAAAACTGCCGGAATAGCCCACCGCCACGCAAATATCCCCGTTGGCGATGTCGGCCATGTATTTGGAGGAGTGAAAGTAAGTGATATACGGGCGGATCTTTATCATCAGCGCTTCGGCCTTGTCGTAGTCCTTGGGATTGTCGCTGTTGGGGTCCAGGCCAAGGTGTTGTAACGCCAGGGGCAGGATTTCCGAGGGCGAGTCCAGCAGTGCGACGCCGCATTGCTTGAGCTTGCTGAGGTTTTCCTCCTTGAAGATCAGGTCCCAGCTGTCCACGGCGGCGTTGTCGCCCAGGGCTGCCTTGACCTTGGCTGGGTTGAAGCCGATCAGGATGGTGCCGTACATGTAGGGCACGGCGTATTGATTGCCGGGGTCGTTGGCTTCGATCAGCTTCATCAGCTTGGGGTCCAGGTGTTTCCAGTTGGGCAACTGGCTTCGATCCAGGGGCTGGAACACACCGGCTTCGATCTGCTTGGCCAGGAACACATTGGACGGCACCACCACGTCATAGCCGGAGTTGCCGGTGAGCAACTTGGCTTCCAGGGCTTCGTTGGTGTCGAAGATGTCATACACCAACTTGATCGACGGGTGCTGGGCCTTGAAGTCTTCCAGCGCCTTGGGCGTGATGTAGTCGAACCAGTTGTAGACCTTCAGGGTTTTTTCTTCGGCCTGGGCTGCGCCACTGACAACCACGGCGCACAGGGCGAGCGACTTGAGTATGTTCATTGGGCTGCTTCCTCGAAACCTTCCAGCACGTTGACGGCGTTGATTCCGATTTCCTCCACTGCGTAGCCGCCTTCCATCACGAACAGCGTGGGCTTGCCCAGGCGGGCAATGCGCGCGCCCATGGCCAGGTAGTCCGGGCTGTCGAGCTTGAACTGCGAGATAGGGTCGTCCTTGAAGGTGTCCACGCCCAGGGACACCACGATGATGTCGGCGGCGTAGCGCTCGATCTCTGTGCAGGCTTGTTCAAGCGCTGCGCTCCAAGCCTCCCAGCCTGCACCTGCGGGTAGCGGGTAATTGAAGTTGAAACCTTCTCCGATGCCTTCTCCCTGCTCATCTGCATACCCGAGGAAGAACGGAAACTCTGCCTCCGGATGGCCGTGGATCGAGGTGAACAGCACGTCGTTGCGTGGGTAGAAAATCGACTGCGTGCCGTTGCCGTGGTGGTAATCCACGTCGAGGATCGCGACCTTTTTGCAGCCCTGATCAAGGAACGCCTGGGTCGCGATGGCTGCGTTGTTTAGGTAGCAATAACCGCCCATCAAATCGCTGGCGGCATGATGCCCGGGCGGGCGGCACAGCGCGAAGGCACTGTGGGCGCCCTGCGCGATGGCGGCCTGGGCTGTGAGGGCGACTTGCGCGGCGCTGTAGGCCGCTTGCCAGGTGCCGGCGGTGATCGGCGCGCCACCGTCGAAACTGTAATAACCCAATTGGCCGTGCAGGCTGGTGGGCATCACGCGGCGCAAGGTGCGGGCGGGCCAGGTGTAGGGCAACAGGTCACCGTCCTGGCCGTATTCGGTCCAGCGTTGCCAGGCGCCCTTGAAGAAGTCCAGATAGTCGCGGCTATGAACGCGTTGCAGCGGCGCCAAGCCGAAATCCTGCGGTGCCTGCACCGGTCCCAGTTCCCGCGCCTTGACCCGTTGCAGCACGTGGTCGGCACGCGAGGGCATTTCAAAGCAGGGCATCAGTTGCCCGTCCATCAGTTCACAACGGCCGTGGTGCAGGTGGTGATCGTCCGAGTAGATCGTCAGCATTTTTTGTTCTCCGCAGGCTGTATCGGTGCATGCAGTCTTGCGGCGAGCGCGGTTTATGAGAACGTCAGGAGAGGCCAAAAGGGGATCAATGTGGCCAATTTGTGTGTCCGTAATTCGCCCCGCATTGGGGCGTCATGCGCGAAATTGGCTCGGCGTCACGCCGCTCCAGCGCACGAAGGCATGCCTGAAACTCGCCGTTTCGCTGAACCCCAGCGTCTCGGCAATTCGGTGGATCGGCCACAGGTTCTCAGCCAACAACTGTTTGGCGCGTTCAAAGCGCAACTCATCGAGCAGTTCCTGATAGCTGCAGCCCAGGTCATGCAGGTGCCGGCGCAGGGTGCGCGCCGAACAGTTCATCTGCTGCGCCAGGCCATCGAGCCCAGGGGCGGCGTGCAGTTGTGCGGCCAGCAACTGGCGGATTCGCCCCAGCCAGGCCTCGCGCCCGGTGAATTCGGTATTTTGTTTGCGGCAACGTTCGACCATGGCCTGGTGGGTGACCGTGTCGGCCAGGGGCAACGGTTGGGCAAGCCAGCGTTTATCAAAGGCGAACGCGTTGGCGATAGCCTGAAACTGTAGCGGGCAGTCGAAGCTCTCGGCGTAGCGCGCCTGATAATCCGGCGCGTCGTGCTCAAAACGGGCGCCCAGCAAGGGCAGGGGATGGCCGAGCAGGTCGTCACAGATGACCTTCAGTGATCCCAGACACAACTCGACATTGAAGGCGGTCAGGGCCGGGTTTTCGCGGTAGTCGCCGGCCGTGAACCAGATACGTTCGCCGTCTTCCTCCAGGCTCAGTTCGAAGAGTGTTCCCAACAGCGCCGGATACCGCAGGGCCAGGTGCAAAGCGTCACCGAAAGTGGCACTGGTGAGCAGGGCATAGCCCAGTATGCCGTAGGAAGAAACATGCATACGCCGGCCAACGATCAGGCCGATATCGCGCTGACGGGCCACGGCATTGGCGCACACTTGCATCTCTTGGTGCGTAGCGATGCGCGTGTCGGCGCGGCTCAAGTCCGCCGCGCAGATGCCGCTGCCGGCCAGCAACGCTTCGTGGGGCAAGCCTTCGGCCTCGAAGGTACTGAGTACCAAGGACACGGCATTGAGGGTGGTGAGGTGGGAGTGCAGCATGGGAACTTCCAGCCAGGAGAGGCTGGAAGTAGAGCAAGTTACATGCCGGTCAGCTCAGTTCGCCGCACAGGTCCAATTCCACCAGGCGACGGATTTCGCTGGTCTCCAGCCCGGCACCGAGCAGGGCGTTGAGCTTGCCGAACGCTGCCTCGCGGGTCATGCCGCCACCGGACAGTACGCCCACATCGCGCAGGCGGCTGCCGGCCTCGTAGACGTCCAGCTCTACACCGCCTTCATGGCATTGGGTGATAGCAACCACCACCACATCCTGGTCCTGCGCACGTTGAAGGCTGGCCAGGAAGGCTGGGTTGTCACTTGGCCCGGTGCCGCTGCCGAAGCACTCCAGTACCAACGCCTGAATGCCGCTGCCGATTACGGCGTCCAGTTGCGCGGCATCAATACCCGGCACCAACGGCAGCACGGCGACATTCGCCAAGGCTTTGGGCTGACGGTAATCCAGCGCGGCCGGCAGGGACTCGGCGCGGGCAATGCCACCCTGGCGTTGCAAGGTCGCAAACGGATTGCGCCCGAAACTGCGAATTTTTGCGCAACGGGTCGGCGCCATCAGCGCGCCGTGGAAGTACAGGTGTACACCCGCTGCCAGGCCTTCGCCCAATGCGGCCAAAGCACCGCTGACATTTTCCCAGGCATCGCTGTCCGGCACGCCGGCCGGCAACATCGAGCCGGTGAACACCACCGGTGCGGGCAAGCCCAGCAATTGGAAACTCATGGCCGCCGCGCTGTACGCCAGGGTGTCGGTGCCGTGCAGGATCAGCACCGCGTCGCAGCCGTCGTCCACGGCTTCAACCACGGCGGTACGCAGGCGCTGCCAGTAGGCAGGGGTCATGTTGGCGCTGTCGATCAGTGGCGACATTTCCTGGAAGCGCCACGCGGGCACTGGCGCGTCGGCAAGCTGTTCGCGCATACGCGCCTCAAAACCTGAAGCGGGCGCCAGGCCATTGGCGCTGGCCTGCATGCCGATGGTGCCGCCGGTGTAGAGCACCATCACGTTGTTAGCTGGTTGCATGAGAAATCTCCTGAACGAAAAACGCCGCCGGGCCCAGAGCATGCCCAAGGCCGGGCGGCGTGTCATCTAGCGGTGATCAACGTTGCGCTTGAGCGCTCAGTTCAGCCGAGGGTGCTGCTTCAGGCTTCACCGGATTGGCCGGCCAGGCTTTGCGGTCCAGGTCCAGGTCAGGGAACTGGCTGGAGTCGAACACCGGGGTCTTGATGCCCGCTGCACGCTGGTTGTCGTAGTCGTTGAGGATGCGCATGGCGATCTTGAACAGGAACGCCAGGGCGAACAGGTTGACGAAGGCCAGCATGGTCATGGTGATGTCGGCGAAGGCGAACACGGTGCTCAGGTTCTCGATCGAACCCCAGAAAATCAGCACCAGCACCAATGCGCGATAGCCCATCAGCACCTTGCGGTTATTGCCGACCAGAAAGCGCAGGTTGCTCTCGCCCAGGTAGTAGTTGTACATGATCGAGGTGAACACGAACAACGCCAAGGCCACCGAGATGAACATGCGGCCCCAGTCACCGACCACCGCCGCCAGGGAGTTCTGGGTCAGGGCAATGCCGTCGCCTTCAAAGCCTGGGGTGTAGAAACCCGACAGCAGGATCAGCAATGCGGTGCAGGTGCAGATCACGAAGGTGTCGAGGAACACGCTGAACGCTTGCACCACGCCCTGGGCGATCGGATGCTCTACCGAAGCCACCGCGGCTACGTTAGGCGCACTGCCCAGACCTGCTTCGTTGGCGAACACGCCACGTTTGACACCCATGATGATCGCGCTGCCCACCAGGCCACCGAAGGCTTGGTCGAGGCCGAACGCGCTCTTGACGATGGTCGCGAGCATGGCCGGCACGTGGTCGAATTGCAGCACGATCACGTACAGGGTCACGGCGATGTACACCAGGGTTTTGACCGGTACCAGCAGGTCGGCAATCGACGCAATACGCTTGATCCCGCCAATGAACACCAGGCCCAGCAACACCGCCAGCGCGAGGCCGGTGTAGGTGGTGTCGAGGCCAAAGGCGTTATTGAGCGAGTGGGTCACGGCGTGGGCTTGCAGGCCGTTGAAGGCAAAACCGAAGGTCACCAGCAGCAGGAACGCCATGACCATCCCCAGCCAACGCTTCTGCAGGCCGTGCTGGATGTAATAGGCCGGGCCGCCGCGATAGGTGCCTTCAGCGTCGGTGCGCTTGTACAACTGGCCGAGGGAGCACTCGATAAAGCTCGAAGACATGCCCACCAGCGCGGTGACCCACATCCAGAACACCGCCCCCGGACCACCCAGGGTCACAGCAATACCGACACCCGCGATGTTACCGGCACCCACGCGGCCGGCCAGGCTGAGCATCAGCGCCTGGAACGAGCTGAGTTGACCGGCGCTGCTCTTGAGGCTGTCTTTAAACACCGAGAACATGTGGAAAAAGTGACGCAATTGAACGAAACGCGAGCGGATCGTGAAATAACCGCCGAGCCCGACTATGAGCACGATCAGTACTTTCCCTGAGAGGAAGTCGTTGATGACTTCGAGCATGGAGTGTTCCTCGCTGATTTTTCTGATGGCAAACGCAGGACGGTCCGACGCATCGCTCAGCACCAGGCAGTGCACGACGCTTCGATCCCCATCCTTTTGCGGGTGTTGTTATTCATGCGGTTTCGCGTGGTACCCGGGCCTCGTTACCGATGGCCGCAGACGCGAGAGGGGCGGCACTATACCTAGGCGAGACTGATCCGTCTGCACGGGCTGATTAAAGGTTTCAGCCACGCGGTGGCAAGCAAGGTGGGTTTGCAGGGCGATATTGGAGTTTTTATGGGCTTCATTTCACAACCTTGAGGCAAAAAAAAGGGCCTGAAGAACGAGCCTTCAGGCCCTCAAAAGGTGAGAGGTGTCTAGTCCCTCAGCCTGGTGAGCGGTGCAACAAACGCTTAGGCCTTCAGCGGGACCAAGCGTGGAGCGATCATGTTTTCCGGGCGCAGGATGTCGTCGAGCATGGCGTCGTCGAGCAAGCCTTCTTCACGCACCAGTTCCAGCACGCCGCGGCCGCTTTCAAGAGCGATACGCGCGATGCGGGTGGCGTTTTCATAGCCGATGTAGGGGTTCAGCGCGGTGACCAGGCCGATGGAGTGCTCCACCAGTTCGCGGCAGCGTGCTTCGTTGGCGGTGATGCCGACGATGCAATGCTCGCGCAGCATGTCCATGGCGCGTTGCAGCAGGCGGATCGAGTCGAAGATCTTGAAGGCGATCAGCGGCTCCATCACGTTCAGTTGCAGTTGGCCGCCTTCGGCTGCCATGGTCAGGGCCAGGTCGTTGCCGATGACCTGGAATGCCACCTGGTTGACCGCTTCCGGGATCACCGGGTTGACCTTGCCGGGCATGATCGAGCTGCCTGGCTGGCGCGCCGGCAGGTTGATCTCATTGATGCCGGTGCGTGGGCCGCTGGACAGCAAGCGCAAGTCGTTGCAGATCTTCGACAGCTTCACCGCGGTACGCTTGAGCATGCCGGAGAACAGCACGAAGGCGCCCATGTCGGAGGTGGCTTCGATCAGGTCAGCCGCCGGTACCAGCGGCTGGCCGCTGATGGTGGCCAGGCGTTGGACGGCCAGGGCCTGGTAGCGTGGGTCGGCGTTGATGCCGGTGCCGATGGCGGTGCCGCCCAGGTTCACTTCGGTGAGCAGCTCCGGCGCCAGGGTCTTCAGGCGCGCCAGGTCTTCACCCAAGGTGGTGGCGAAGGCGCGGAATTCCTGGCCGAGGGTCATCGGCACGGCGTCTTGCAATTGGGTGCGGCCCATTTTCAGTACATGGCTGAACTCGGCGCCTTTGGCGGCGAACGCCTGGATCAGGCTGTCGAGGCTGGCCAGCAGCGCGTCATGGCCCAGCAGCAGACCCAAGCGGATCGCGGTCGGGTAGGCGTCGTTGGTCGACTGCGCCATGTTCACGTCGTTGTTGGGGTGCAGGTATTGGTATTCGCCTTTCTGATGGCCCATGGCCTCCAGCGCGATGTTGGCGATGACTTCGTTGGCATTCATGTTGGTTGAAGTGCCAGCGCCGCCTTGAATCATGTCCACCACGAACTCTTCGTGGAAATCGCCGCGGATCAGGCGGGCACAGGCTTCGCTGATGGCAGCGTGCTTGGCTTCGCTGAGCTGGCCCAACTCGCGGTTGGCGTCAGCTGCTGCTTGCTTGACCATTGCCAGGCCGACCACCAATTTCGGGTAATGCGAAATCGGAACGCCCGAGAGGCGGAAGTTGTTCACCGCTCGCAGGGTCTGGATGCCGTAATACGCTTGAGCAGGTACTTCGAGTACGCCAAGCAGGTCTTTTTCTGTACGGAAAGATGCAGCAGAGGACATGACGGAAATCATCTCGATATGGACCCGGAACTGGCCGGAACGCTGCGAATGCTAGGCTTGTAGAAGTTTTTGGGCCAATGCTGTTAAACACTGGGCTATGCACAAACGGCATAATGTGGATGTGACCCAGCCATGATGGCGGGCGTGTGTGCCAAAATGGTGCATTCGGCGTGGGAGGCAATGATGAACCTTGAAAGCAAATGGCTGGAAGACTTCAGCGCCCTGGCGGCGACCCGCAGCTTTTCCCAGGCTGCGGAACGGCGCTTTGTGACCCAGCCGGCGTTCAGCCGGCGTATCCGCAGCCTGGAAGCCGCGTTGGGCCTGACCCTGGTCAACCGCTCGCGCACGCCCGTGGAGCTGACAGCGGCGGGGCAGTTGTTCCTGGTGACGGCGCGCACCGTGGTCGAACAGCTCGGTGAAGTACTGCGGCATTTGCATCACCTGGAAGGCGGGCAGGGTGAAGTCATGCAAGTGGCTGCCGCCCACTCCCTGGCACTGGGCTTCTTCCCGCGCTGGATCGCGCAACTGCGCAACGAGGGTTTGAACATCGCCACCCGACTGGTCGCCACCAACGTCGGCGATGCGGTGCACGCCCTGCGTGAAGGCGGCTGTGACCTGATGCTGGCGTTCTACGACCCGGACGCGGCGATGCAGATGGACGCGGAAATCTTCCCGTCGCTGCATCTGGGCAACACCGAGATGCTCCCGGTGTGCGCCGCCGATGCCGATGGCAAACCGCTGTTCGATCTGGAAGGTGAGGGCAGTGTGCCGTTGCTGGCCTACAGTGCTGGTGCGTTCCTGGGGCGTTCGGTGAACCTGTTGCTCCGCCAACGCGCCCTGCGTTTTACCACCGTGTACGAAACCGCCATGGCTGACAGCCTCAAAAGCATGGCGCTGGAAGGCTTGGGGATTGCCTGGGTGCCGCAGTTGAGTGTGCGTGCCGAACTGGCGCGTGGCGAACTGGTGGTGTGCGGCGGCCCGCAATGGCATGTGCCGCTGGAGATTCGTCTGTATCGCTGCGCGTTGGTGCGCAAGGCGAACGTGCGGTTGCTGTGGCGCAAGTTGGAGGGTGGGGCGGCGAGTCCTGGAGGTTGAAAAAGATGAAGGCCGCGGGGTTGGACCTTCACCTTTATTTGGATGGGCAGCGGCGATCAATCAATCGAACTGGCCAAGGTAGGTTTTGATGGTTTCTCTGTTTCTGTCGCTAAATCGATAGGCATTGAGGCGCAAAACTGAGAATTCGTCATTTACGTGCATGGTTGTTTCGTTCCACCAGCCATTGTAGATGATCTCTCCTGCGTCATGCTCCGCACCCAGCATGTGCCCTACTTCATGTGCGGCCGTTCGGTAGTTTTGGAGCGTCGCGATTGCAAATTGACCTCCAATTTCATTGACGAACCCCCGTGCCGCACTTGGGACCGGGATATGGCGAGTGAGCAGGATGAACTTGTCAAGGGGGGACGTGGTTTGCGATGTTTTATTTAAATATTCAGTCACCGCATTCACCCATCGGGTGCTGGCGTCGAGAGTGGTGTCCGAGTGGTATTTGAACTTATACAGTTCGGGTGCGGACTCTTTTTTTATTTCTATGAGTTCAACAGTGCGACCTGATAATTGTTCAATTTCATCAATCACCCAAGAAAAATAATATTCTTTTATTGAGGCAAAGGTGTATGTTTTGAGTGACCATTTAAAATAAAGGTCCGATAAAAATTGCCAGGTGTTAAATTCAAGATCTTGATGAAGAATGATGTGAAGTTTTATCGGTCGTAATGGCTTTTTCTCGTTTTCTGCGATTGCGCTAGGAGGCGTCTCCGGTACGTTAGCGGGTTGATTATTCTCTGGTGCTCCTGCGGTTATTTGGTTTTTTTTCCAGGCCTCCAATGCAGGAAGCGCATGGTTCTTCAGACACTCGCCGAAAAAATCGAAATCTCGGTGATTTATCCAATAACGACGAAGGGTGTTCTGCAAGTGTTCGGGCGGGATGGGCGGGTGATCCGCCACTGACCACATATGGATGAGATTCTGTTTTTGTTGGTCGATCAGCCCCTGGATGTAGTCACTGAAGAATAATTGATCCGTTGAAAAGCTGGCCAGGCGAATGTTCTGCTCATCCAATTTCCTTTGAGTGATCAAGCGATGAGTGGCAGCGCGTTGACTGAAGGCGATGCACGGGAATAGTGGGTTTTTTTCTATCTGCGGATTGATAAGATAAATAGCCAGATAGGCCTTTACCATGGCAACAGAATCAAATTGCTGTATTTTCATTCGGGGCATATACAGCACGCAGGGATTCTTGTCACCGATGTGGTTTTCAGGTTTCAGTGTGATCAAAAAGGCGCCGGTGAGCGGAATGTCAGGCTGGGATTCTGACGCTGGTAGTGTAAGCGATATCTTATAGAAGCACACCGCGGGTACGATGTTTAAATCTGCAAGGCGTAAAAGTAAAGAAGCACTTTCCAGGTTAAGAGAGCTATCCGCTGTTCTCACGCTTCTGGCGCACTGTAATTGGACGGCCATGGCGTTGGCGACATAGTCTTTGTTGGTGAGTGGCAATGCTTTATGAGGGGCGGTCCAGAAGTTATCGACCAGATCCAGGTAATAGTTGATGCCCTTGAGTTTAAACAGGACTGCGTGGATTACAGTTTGATAGTCGATTGATAGCAGATGTGGCCTGGGGCCTCCTGTGCTGAGAAAAACGCAGTCACTGTTGTAGCTTGTCGGTGCCGAATCGAAGAATAGTATTGAATGGATAATAGCGATCAGTTTATTTTCGCTCGGTATTGGCGCGTTGTCTGAGAGCGCTTGCGAGGTGAGGAAGACAATCTCATCGAGCGTGGCCTCATGCAAGAATGGTTCGAGGGCTTGGTTCAGTAATGCGAATGCACTCGTTATGAAGTCGGGGAAATCAGCCAGTGTGTGTCTTACGTGTTCGTTAAACCTGCGCAATATAAATGCCGGCAAGGGCATTTCCATCGTTATGATGCTTTCAGCCGATGGCTGGTCAGGGGTAGGGAGCGTCATACTTGTTATCCTTAACATTCTATTTAAAGGGTTTTATAAAACTGTTAATAGAATAAAGTTCTCGTTATAAGGTGTCTTGACGATTAAGCATCAGAGGTTGTCGTAACCGTCTACCGTTTACCGAATAAAAATCAAAAAGGAGGCGAAGATGTTTTGCTTGTAGAGGGGGCTCGGTTTGTTGACCCGCAAGACAAGACGGTGTGTTTTAACCGTGTAAGACAGATGGTCATCTCAGGGGCTGTTTATCTGGATTATTACGGTATACTGCGCGGCCTTCGGCCGGTCCAACCGGCCTTAATTCGTACACCAAGCCACGCCGGATTTCCCGCGTGGCTTGTTGTTTTTTGACGCGCCTGCGGGCGCCCAGAGAGAAGAGGCACGACGATGAGTGCATTGGTTGGCGTGATCATGGGCTCCAAGTCCGATTGGTCCACCCTTAGCCACACCGCCGATATGCTGGAAAAACTCGGCATTCCGTATGAAGTGAAGGTGGTCTCTGCCCACCGCACCCCGGATTTGCTGTTCCAGTATGCCGATGAAGCAGAATCCCGTGGCATCGAGGTGATCATCGCCGGTGCCGGCGGTGCGGCGCACCTGCCAGGCATGTGTGCGGCCAAGACCCACCTGCCTGTCCTGGGCGTGCCGGTGCAGTCGTCAATGCTCTCGGGCGTGGATTCGCTGTTGTCCATCGTGCAGATGCCGGCTGGCATTCCGGTGGCAACCCTGGCGATCGGCAAGGCCGGTGCGATCAACGCAGCCTTGCTGTCGGCCAGCATCCTGGGCGCCAAGCACCCGCAGTTTCATGCGGTGCTGAAAAAATTCCGTGCTGAGCAGACAGACAGCGTGCTGGACAATCCAGACCCACGCATCGCCTGAGGTTGTTATTGATGAAAATCGGAGTAATCGGTGGCGGCCAATTGGGCCGTATGCTGGCCCTGGCGGGTACGCCGCTGGGCATGAACTTCGCCTTCCTGGACCCTGCGCCGGACGCCTGCGCCGCAGCCCTGGGTGAACACCTGCGTGCTGACTACAGCGACCCGGACCACCTGCGCCAACTGGCCGATGAAGTCGACCTGGTGACCTTCGAATTCGAAAGCGTCCCGGCCGAAACCGTGGCCTTCCTGTCCCAGTTCGTGCCTGTGTACCCGAGCGCCGAAGCCCTGCGCATCGCTCGCGACCGCTGGTTCGAAAAAAGCATGTTCAAGGACCTGGGCATCCCGACGCCGGCCTTCGCCGATATCCAGTCCCAGGCAGATCTGGATGCGGCCGTCGCCAGCATCGGCCTGCCTGCGGTGTTGAAAACCCGCACCCTGGGTTACGACGGCAAGGGTCAGAAAGTCCTGCGCACCGCGGCCGATGTGGTCGGTACCTTTGCCGAGCTGGGAAGCGTTGCCTGTCTGCTGGAAGGCTTCGTGCCGTTCACCGGCGAAGTCTCGCTGATCGCCGTACGCGCCCGTGATGGCGAAACCCGCTTCTATCCGTTGGTGCACAACACCCACGTCAACGGCATCTTGAAAGTGTCGGTAGCCAGTACTGACCACCCGCTGCAGGTCCTGGCCGAAGATTATTCCAGCCGTGTGCTCAAGCAGTTGGATTACGTTGGCGTGATGGCGTTCGAGTTCTTTGAAGTCGACGGTGGCCTCAAGGCCAACGAAATCGCCCCGCGTGTGCACAACTCCGGGCACTGGACCACTGAAGGCGCCGAATGCAGCCAGTTCGAAAACCACCTGCGGGCCGTGGCGGGCTTGCCGTTGGGCTCCACGGCCAAGGTCGGCGAGAGCGCCATGCTCAACTTCATCGGCGTGGTACCGCCGGTTGAGCGGGTGATTGCCATCGATGATTGCCACCTGCATCACTACGGCAAGGCGTTCAAGGCCGGACGCAAAGTCGGCCACGCCAACCTGCGCTGCAAGGATCGTGCGACGCTGCGAGCGCAGATTCTCAAGGTTGAGGCGTTGATCGCCGAACAATAAGCCTGGCCACGGCGGGAACCATTGGGGCTCGCCGTCTCTCTGATTGCAGGATGCCAAAGCCTGACTAGGCTTTGGCATGACTCATACCAATCAGAGGGAAATTCCATGGGTATCATCGGAACCATTTTTATCGGCTTGATCGTCGGCCTGCTGGCGCGCTTCCTCAAGCCTGGCGACGACAGCATGGGCTGGATCATGACCATCCTGCTGGGTATCGCAGGTTCGCTGGCGGCCACCTACGGCGGTCAGGCCCTGGGGATCTACCAGGCAGGCCAGGGCGCGGGCTTCATCGGCGCGCTGGTAGGTGCCATCGTGTTGCTGGTGATCTACGGCCTGATCAAAAAGAAGTAATCAGCCGACAAAGTCCTCTGCGCTGCGCAGGCGCAGAGGGCTAGAATGCTCGGCACTTGTATTTGCAGAGCCTCTCCATGCGCCGTCTATTCTTGACTCTCCTCCTGCTGGGCTCTGGCCTGGCGCACGCTGGCGAACTGCCGGAAACCGACTGGCTCGACCTGATGCCGCTTTCGGACCAGAAAGCCCTCGAAGCCATGCCCGAGATCGACCATAACTCCCCCGAAGCCCAAGGCACGTTCACCGAAAAGGGTGGCTTGAAGCAGAGCAAGGGCCTGCCCGCGGTGATGTATTCCACCAAGACCGTGGCGGCCATGAACGGCAAGAATATCCGCATTGGTGGGTATCCGGTGCCATTGGAGACCGATGCCAAAGGCCGCAGCACGCTGTTCTTCCTGGTGCCGTATCCGGGCGCCTGCATCCATGTGCCGCCACCGCCGCCTAACCAACTGGTGCTGGTGCGGTATCCCAAGGGGTTGAAGCTGGATGATATCTACACGCCGCTATGGGTCACGGGCACGTTGAAGGTGGAGAAGGTCAATAACGACTTGGCGGATGCAGCGTATGCGCTGGAGGCGGGGAAGGTGCGGGTGGTGAAGGAGTCCGATCTCTAAAGCCCAACACATAACCAATGTGGGAGGGGGCTTGCTCCCTCCCACATTTGATTGGGTTTACAAGGTGATACTGGTGATGCTCACGCCCAGAGTGTGGCTTTCACCGGCCGCCAGGCTTACCACATCATCCAGCACATTCGCCGTCTCGATGCACAACATGCCCTGCCAGCCATCGTCAGCCATGTCATCAAGTGCCTTGGCCCGTTCGGTCCAGGGGTTCCAGATCACAGTGGACTTCGAGCCTTCGCTGGTGAGTTGGACGCGGCGCTGCCAGTCTTTATCGACAATGCTCAACTGCGCCGGTGTATCCAGGTAGATGCGATCGGTTTCGCCAGTGAAGTGCAGCAGCCCGGCTTGCTGCTTCTCGGTCCACCCATCAGCAGTATCGATATAGGCCAAGCCATCCACCCCCTCGACCTGCACGTTGCGCACGTCGCTCACAGCGAAGTAGGTGTGCAGTGCCTGGCTGAAGGTCACGGTGTCGGTGCCGCGGTTGTGGCTGGTGAGGCGGATATGCAGTTGGTCGTCCAGCAGCAGGCTCAACTTCAAGTCGACCTTATGGGGCCAGCCGGGGAAGCCGTTCGCAGGAGTCGGCAGCACCAGCTCGATACGCAGGGCTTCACCTTCGATTGCCGTCCCGGCCAACTCCCAGAGCGCGGTGCGCACAAAGCCGTGGGCGCCGGCAGGCTGATCGCTTTGGCGCATGGCTTTTACACTCTGCGGGTTACGGTCGAAAACACCAAACCACGGCCAGCACACCGGCACGCCGGTACGGATGCCTTTGCCCCGCTTGAACACCGCCGCAGGGTTCGGCCAGATCAGTGGCTGTTCGCCCTCGCGCTGGTAACTGAAGATATGCGCACCCTGTTGGGCCACCATCAGCTCGGCGCCGTTGTGGCGGATGCGCCAGCAGTCCAGCTCGTCGATTTTCATCGTCTCAACGTGGGGCGTAGGCATAACAAAGCTCTCTCAAGTGGCAGGCAATGGGGCAATTGACCGTTAAAACCCGGCGAGGTTTAACGCGCCCGTGACGGTACCGAACGGGTGCGACCGCTGCCGTCGATGGCGACGAACACAAATACCGCCTCGGTGACCTTGCGCCATTCGCTGGACAGCGGGTCATCGCTCCACACTTCGACCATCATCTGGATCGAGCTGCGACCAATTTCCAGAGCCTGGGTATAGAAGGAAAGCTGTGCACCCACGGCTACCGGTACCAGGAAGGCCATGCGATCAATGGCGACGGTGGCTACGCGCCCGCCGGCGACCTTGCTGGCCATTGCCGTGCCTGCCAGGTCCATCTGCGCGACCAGCCAGCCGCCGAAGATATCGCCAAAACCATTGGTTTCACGCGGCAGTGCAGTGATTTGCAGGGCGAGATCGCCTTGCGGGATAGGATCTTCTTGTTCGAGTTCGATCATGCCGAGGGTGCCTCTGACCCGTGACGCTTCATGGGTATTTGAAGTGGATAGCCGTCTTCTGGAAAAACGTTTCAGCACCAACATACACCGCTCGATGCGTTTCTCGTAAGGCGAACTAAAGGGAAACTCTGCCAAATCGGCTGGATGGTACCCAACAACGTTTTGGCACAGCAGCCCCTCAAGACAGCGGGTCTGGCGCTTGCACTGGCGAGTATATCGAGACCCTGGCGCCACGACGACCTCCGGACGCTCATTTGGTCGGTAAATAGACGCTGTATCGGGGCTTTTGCGCGCAACTGTGTTCCTGGCGCTGTGCTTTTTCAGGCGATTTGCTATCTTGCCAAACCCGCCGCAAGTCACGGGCGTGCAGTCCTTTACGATGATTACTATAAGAGAAGCCTTGCCATGTCCTCCGTGCCCGCAAGCAGTGCGCAGCCCTCGCGCCCGCTGACCCGCAACGACTACAAAACCCTGTCGCTGTCTGCCTTGGGCGGGGCGCTGGAGTTCTACGACTTCATCATCTTTGTGTTTTTCGCCACCGTGGTCGGGAAACTGTTCTTCCCCGTCGACATGCCCGAATGGCTGCGCATGATGCAGACCTTCGGCATCTTCGCCGCCGGCTACCTGGCCCGCCCCTTGGGCGGCATCATCATGGCGCACTTCGGCGACCTGCTGGGGCGCAAGAAGATGTTCACCCTGAGCATCTTCATGATGGCCGTGCCGACCCTGATCATGGGCTTGCTGCCGACTTACGCGCAGATTGGCCTGTGGGCGCCGCTCTTGCTGCTGCTGATGCGCGTCATCCAGGGGGCGGCGATTGGCGGCGAAGTACCGGGCGCCTGGGTGTTCGTCTCCGAGCACGTTCCGCCGCGCCACATCGGCTACGCCTGCGGCACCCTGACCAGCGGCCTCACCGCCGGTATTCTGCTCGGCTCGCTGGTAGCTACTGCGATCAATACGGCCTATACCCCGGAGCAGGTCTCCGATTACGCCTGGCGGATCCCATTCCTGCTTGGTGGTGTATTCGGTCTGTTGTCGGTGTATCTGCGCCGCTGGCTGCATGAAACACCGATCTTCGCTGAGATGCAGCAACGCAAGACCCTGGCTGCCGAGCTGCCGTTGCGCGCAGTGCTGCGTGACCACCGTGGCGCCATTGTGTTGTCGATGTTGCTCACCTGGCTGCTGTCCGCCGGCGTCGTGGTGGTTATCCTGATGACGCCGACCGTGCTGCAAACCGTCTACCACTTCAGCCCCACGGTGGCACTGCAAGCCAACAGCCTGGCCATCGTGACCCTGAGCCTGGGTTGCATCGCCTCGGGTGCCCTGGCCGACCGTTTTGGCGCCGGTCGCGTGCTGGTCACCGGTTGCGCACTGCTGCTGGCGACCTCCTGGACGCTGTATCACAGCCTGATGGCCCACCCGGACTGGCTGTTTCCGTTGTACGCATTGACCGGTTTGTTCGTGGGCACCATCGGTGTAGTGCCCTACGTGATGGTCAAGGCGTTCCCGCCGGTGGTGCGTTTCAGCGGCCTGTCGTTCTCCTACAACGTTGCTTATGCCGTGTTCGGCGGGTTGACGCCATTGGCGGTGTCGCTGCTGATGAAGGAGAGCCCGATGGGCCCGGCTTACTATGTGGCCGTCCTGTGTGTGATGGGGATGTTGGTGGGTGGGTATCTGTGGAAACGCGGCCGCTGACGCCAGCCTGATCTACTGTGGTGAGGGAGCAGGCTCCCTCGCCACAAGGAGAGTGTGTGTTCCGTTTTTGACTTCGCATACCTTTGCTTCCCGATAGTGGCCTTTCATCTAATTGTCACATTGCAGACATAGAGTGTTCACACGGCCTCTCGATACTTGGCCCCGATCCAATTATCCCTATCTGCTAGGAGCAAGGCATGAAACTGAAACGTTTGATGGCGGCAATGACTTTTGTCGCTGCTGGCGTTGCGACCGCCAACGCGGTGGCCGCTGGTGTTGATCCGGCAATCCCGGCGTACGTCAAGACCACTGGTGTGTCGGGCAACCTGTCCAGCGTCGGCTCCGACACCCTGGCTAACCTGATGACTTTGTGGGCTGAGGGTTACAAAAAGGAATACCCGAACGTCAACATCCAGATTCAAGCTGCCGGTTCCGCCACCGCGCCACCTGCGCTGACTGAAGGCACCTCCAACCTGGGCCCGATGAGCCGCAAGATGAAGGACACCGAACTGGCGGCCTTCGAGCAGAAGTACGGTTACAAGCCAACCGCTATCCCGGTTGCCGTGGACGCCCTGGCGGTGTTCGTGCACAAGGACAACCCGATCCAGCACCTGACCATGGAGCAAGTCGACGCGATCTTCTCCTCGACTCGCCTGTGCGGCGCCAAAGCTGACGTTAAAACCTGGGGCGACCTGGGTGTGACCGGCGACCTGGCCAACAAGCCAGTGCAATTGTTCGGGCGTAACTCGGTATCCGGCACCTACGGCTACTTCAAGGAAGAAGCCCTGTGCAAAGGCGACTACAAGCCAAACGTGAACGAACAACCTGGCTCGGCTTCGGTCGTGCAGTCGATCAGCTCCTCGCTGAACGGCATCGGTTACTCGGGCATCGGCTACAAGACCGCCAGCGTGAAGACCGTGGCCCTGGCCAAGAAAGGCAGCACTGACTTCATCGAAGACAGCGAAGAAAACGCCCTGAACGGCAAATACCCGCTGTCGCGCTTCCTCTACGTGTATGTCAACAAAGCCCCGAACAAGCCGCTGGCCCCGCTGGAAGCCGAGTTTGTGAAACTGGTGCTGTCCAAGCAGGGCCAGGAAGTTGTCGTCAAGGACGGCTACATCCCACTGCCTGCCAAAGTGGCCGCCAAGGCCTTGGCTGAGCTGGGTCTGAAAGAAGGCAACTAAGCCTGCGATACCCGGTGTAATACCGGGCCCGTGTGGGAGCCCGCTCCCACACAAAGCCCGGTTACATCCCTAATTTTAAGTCCGCTGCCAGCTTTGCTTCGCGGCGGATTTGTTGCGTCACTGCACTGTCATCTTTCTGTCATACAGGATCGCTAGGGTGTGCGCATGAATGATCTGGCCAATTCCACCATGACGACAACTTCTCCCCCCAAGCGCATTGATTTCAATACGCCTGAGCTGCAACGCAAGCGCCGCATTCGCGCGCTCAAGGATCGCCTGACTCGCTGGTACGTGCTGGTCGGTGGCCTCGCCGTCCTCGGCGCCATCACCCTGATCTTCTTCTTCCTCGCCTACGTCGTTGCACCTCTGTTCCAGGGCGCCTCGTTGACCAGGGAAGACGCGCTGACACCCGCCTGGATGCAGGACGCCGGCAAGCCGTTGATGATCTCCCTTGAAGAACAGAACCAGGTTGCCATGCGGGTTTCCGACAAGGGCCAGGCGCTGTTTTTTGAAGTGGACTCCGGCGCTGAGCTCAAGCGTGTCGACTTGCCGCTTCCGGCCGGTGCCAGCGTTGCTTCTATTGGTGAAGACCAGCCGGGAAGCCCGCTGGTTATCCTTGGTTTGTCCAATGGCCAGTCCCTGGTGTTCCGCCACACCTACAAGGTGTCGTACCCGGATGGCAAGAAGACCATCACCCCGGCGATCGAATACCCCTACGGCGAAACGCCGATTGTGTTGGATGACGCCGGACGACCACTGGAACACGTCGCCCTCAACGCCACCGACTCCACCCTGGTGGTGGCCGGCTCGGCCGGTTCGCACCTGAACGTGCTGTCGTTGAGCCGCGAGGAAAACATGATGACCGGTGAAGTCACCAGCGAGCAGAAGCGCATCGAGCTGCCGCAGATGACCGAGCCTGTGAAAGCCATCTTTGTCGACCCACGCCAGCAATGGCTTTACGTGATCAACGGTCGCGCCCTGGCCGACGTGTTCAGCCTGCGCGACAACAGCCTCAACGGTCGCTACAAACTCCTGGAAGACGGCGCAGCCGAAGTCACCGCCAGCACTCAGCTGGTGGGCGGTATCTCGCTGATCGTCGGCAACTCCAAGGGCGGCCTGGCCCAGTGGTTCATGGCCCGTGACCCGGATGGCGAGCAACGCCTGAAACAGATCCGCACCTTCCAGATGGGCACTGCGCCCATTGTCGAAATCAGTGCTGAAGAGCGCCGCAAAGGTTTCACCGCGCTCGACGCCTCGGGTAAGTTCGGCGTGTTCCACAGCACCGCCCACCGTACCCTGCTGGTGGACCCGGTGGTCGACGGCCAGGGCCTATTCGGCATGTCGCCACGGGCCAACCGTGTGATCGTCGAGGCCGGCGGCAAGCTGCAACCGTTGCTGCTCGACAACCCGCACCCGGAAGTCTCGTGGAGCGCGTTGTGGAGCAAGGTCTGGTACGAGAACTACGACGAGCCTAAATACGTCTGGCAGTCCACCGCCGCCAACACCGACTTCGAACCCAAGATGAGCCTGGCCCCGCTGACCTTCGGCACGTTGAAGGCTGCGTTCTACGCCATGCTGCTGGCCGCGCCACTGGCGGTTGCCGCCGCGATCTACACCGCGTACTTCATGGCCCCGAGCCTGCGCCGCAAGGTCAAGCCAGTGATCGAGCTGATGGAAGCCATGCCGACCGTGATCCTCGGCTTCTTCGCCGGCCTGTTCCTGGCGCCGTACGTGGAAGGGCATCTACCGGGGATTTTCAGCCTGCTGATGCTGTTGCCGATTGGCATCCTGGTCGCCGGTTTTGTGTTCAGCCGCTTGCCCGAATCGATTCGCCTGCGGGTGCCGGACGGCTGGGAAAGCGCGATCCTGATCCCGGTGATCCTGTTCGTGGGCTGGCTCTCGCTGTACATGAGCCCGTACCTGGAAACCTGGTTCTTTGGCGGCGACATGCGCATGTGGATCTCCCATGACCTGGGGATCACCTACGACCAGCGCAACGCCCTGGTGGTTGGCCTGGCCATGGGTTTTGCGGTGATCCCGAACATCTACTCGATCGCCGAAGACGCCGTGTTCAGCGTACCCCGCGGCCTGACCCTGGGCTCCCTGGCCCTGGGCGCCACGCCCTGGCAGACCATGACCCGTGTGGTGATCCTGACCGCCAGCCCGGGGATTTTCTCGGCGCTGATGATCGGCATGGGCCGTGCCGTGGGTGAAACCATGATCGTGCTGATGGCCACCGGTAACACCCCGGTGATGGAGATGAACCTGTTCGAGGGCCTGCGCACCCTGGCGGCCAACGTCGCGGTGGAAATGCCCGAGTCGGAAGTCGGTGGCAGCCACTACCGCGTGCTGTTCCTCTCGGCGCTGGTGCTGCTGTTGTTCACGTTCATCATGAACACCCTCGCCGAGCTGATTCGTCAGCGTCTGCGCAAGAAATACTCGTCGCTTTAAGAAAGGTAGAAGTCTGTGAAACAGAACTCCCTGAATGGATGGTTCAAGAGCGGCGCCCCAGGCGTCTGGATCAGCGGTGGCGCGGTGTCCATCGCGGTCATCATGACCATTGGTTTGCTGGCTGTGATTGCCGTGCGTGGTCTGGGCCACTTCTGGCCGGCCGACCTGATCCAGGCCAACTACAACGTGCCGGGCCAGGCCAACCATATCGTCATCGGCGAAGTGGTACAGAAAGAAGAAGTGCCGCGTGAGCGCCTCAAGAGCGCGGGCCTGCCGGTGCCGGACCAGGGCCCGGAATTCATGACCCGCGAGCTGATCAAGGTCGGCAACCGCGACTTGAACGGCAACGACTTCACCTGGATCGTCGGCGAATGGTTGAAGGACCAGACCAAGCCGGCCAACCTGATGACCATTGAGCGTCGTGAGTGGGGCAACTTCTACGGCACCCTGGTCAACGTCAAGCAGGACGGCAAGGTCATCGCTGAAGGCGAGGCCGCATGGCCAGAGCTGCAAGCTCGCGTGGACCGTGTCAACAAGCTCGCCGCCCAGCTCAAGACCCTGGAAAAAACCGATATCGGTGCGATCAACGCCGGCCTGGAACGCATCCGCCTGCACGGGCGCAAACTGGAACTGGAAGGTAAGCTCGATGCCGCCGCCCAGGCCGATATGGACGCCGACCGCGCCGAACTCAACGCCCGCTATCAAGATATCGAAGCGCGCCTGGCCGACCTGCACGCCCAGTTCAACCGCGATGCCCTGACCGCCCGCGACGGCAACGGCAAGGAAGTGGAAATCGGCATCGGCAAAGTGGTGCACGCCTACCAGCCGAACGCCATGGGCACCCTGACCAAGATCGGCTTCTACTTCAGCAAGGTCTGGGAGTTTCTCAGCGATGACCCACGGGAAGCCAACACCGAAGGCGGGATCTTCCCGGCCATCTTCGGCACCGTGATGATGACCCTGATCATGGCGATGATCGTCACCCCGTTTGGCGTGCTGGCGGCGGTGTACCTGCGTGAGTACGCCAAGCAGAACACCCTGACGCGGATCATCCGTATCGCCGTGAACAACCTGGCGGGCGTACCGGCCATCGTCTACGGCGTATTCGGCCTGGGCTTCTTCGTCTATGTACTGGGTGGTTCGGTTGACCGCCTGTTCTTCGCCGAAGCCTTGCCGGCGCCGACCTTCGGTACTCCGGGCCTGCTCTGGGCCTCTCTGACCCTGGCGCTACTGGCGGTGCCGGTGGTGATCGTGGCCACAGAAGAAGGCCTTGCGCGGATCCCTCGCACGGTGCGTGAAGGCTCCCTGGCACTGGGCGCGACCAAGGCGGAAACGCTATGGAAGATCGTGCTGCCGATGGCCAGCCCGGCCATGATGACCGGCATGATCCTCGCCGTGGCCCGCGCCGCCGGCGAAGTGGCGCCGCTGATGCTGGTGGGGGTAGTGAAGCTGGCGCCGTCGCTGCCGCTGGACGGCAACTATCCGTACCTGCACCTGGACCAGAAGATCATGCACCTGGGCTTCCATATTTATGACGTCGGCTTCCAGAGCCCCAACGTCGAAGCCGCACGGCCGCTGGTGTACGCCACCGCGTTGCTGCTGGTGCTGGTGATCGCCACGCTCAACCTGTCGGCGGTGTGGATTCGTAACCACCTGCGCGAAAAATACAAGGCGCTGGATAGCTGACACGGTCCAATGTGGGAGCTGGCTTGCCTGCGATGCAGACGACGCGGTGTATCAGTCAGACCGCAGTGATGCCATCGCAGGCAAGCCAGCTCCCACAGACACAGAATTTGAGTAAGCCGCCCCGGCGGTTCAACGAAACGAATTGGTAGCACAGGGAGCATCCCATGCAACACGAAAACCAACCTCACGGCATCAACATGTCTGCCCTGGGTCGCGACAAACAGAGCCTGAGCCTGGCCCAGGAAACCGTGGCCATCGAAGTCCCGGGCCTGAGCCTGTACTACGGCGAAAAACAAGCGCTGTTCGACGTCAGCATGAACATCCCCAAGCAGCGCGTGACCGCCTTTATCGGCCCGTCCGGCTGCGGCAAGTCGACATTGCTGCGCACCTTCAACCGTATGAATGACCTGGTGGACGGTTGCCGTGTGGAAGGCGCGATCAATCTCTACGGCACCAATATTTACCGCAAGGGTGAAGACGTGGCCGAGTTGCGACGCCGGGTGGGCATGGTGTTCCAGAAGCCCAACCCGTTCCCCAAGACCATTTATGAGAACGTGGTCTATGGCCTGCGCATCCAGGGCATCAACAAGAAGCGCGTTCTCGACGAAGCGGTTGAATGGGCTCTCAAGGGCGCCGCGTTGTGGGACGAGGTCAAGGACCGTCTGCACGAGTCGGCACTTGGCTTGTCCGGCGGCCAGCAGCAGCGTCTGGTGATCGCCCGTACCATCGCCGTAGAGCCGGAAGTGCTGCTGCTCGACGAACCGTGCTCGGCGCTCGACCCGATCTCGACCCTGAAAGTCGAAGAGCTGATCTACGAGCTCAAGTCCAAGTTCACCATCGTTATCGTGACCCACAACATGCAACAGGCGGCGCGGGTTTCGGACTACACCGCGTTCATGTACATGGGCAAGCTGGTGGAGTTCGGCGATACCGATACCCTGTTCACCAATCCGGCGAAGAAGCAGACCGAAGACTACATCACCGGTCGCTACGGCTAGGAAGCTGTGGTTCTGATTGCACTGACGCTGCGGTTCTCCGCACCTTACCGGACGCTCCAAGGACGCCAACATGATTAGCAAAGAAGGCCTTACCCATCACATCTCCGCGCAGTTCAACGCCGAGCTTGAGGAAGTGCGCAGCCACCTCCTGGCGATGGGCGGGTTGGTGGAGAAGCAAGTCAACGATGCCGTCACCGCGCTGATCGAGGCCGACTCGGGCCTGGCCCAGCAGGTGCGCGAGATCGATGACCAGATCAACCAGATGGAACGCAATATCGATGAAGAGTGCCTGCGCATTCTTGCCCGTCGCCAGCCGGCGGCCTCGGACTTGCGTTTGATCATCAGCATCTCCAAGTCGGTGATCGACCTGGAGCGCATTGGCGACGAAGCCACCAAGATCGCCCGCCGTGCCATCCAACTGTGCGAAGAAGGTGAAGCGCCACGCGGTTACGTGGAAGTGCGCCATATCGGCGACCAGGTGCGCAACATGGTGCGCGATGCCCTCGACGCGTTTGCGCGTTTCGATGCAGACCTGGCGTTGTCGGTGGCTCAGTACGACAAGGTCATCGACCGCGAGTACAAGACCGCCTTGCGTGAGCTGGCCACCTACATGATGGAAGATCCACGCTCTATCTCGCGGGTCTTGAGCATTATCTGGGTGCTGCGCTCCCTGGAGCGGATCGGCGATCACGCGCGTAATATCTCGGAACTGGTGATCTACCTGGTGCGCGGTACCGACGTTCGGCACATGGGCCTCAAGCGCATGAAGGCCGAAGTTGAGGGCTCCGCCGATCAAACGCCTAATGTTCCAGGCGAATCTGACGATAAGTAAGGTTGCCCGTGAAATTAACGCCCGGCCATTGGCCGGGCGTTTTCGTTTGTGGCAGCTGAATTTTTTGCGCGGGCGGCGAATAAAGTCCGAACGTGACTGCAAGGTTTTGGCAAAATGCCATCAGTCAGGCGTACTGCCAGCCGAGGTTTTTATAGGATGAAGGGTCGATGAGCAAAGTCAGTGTATTGGTGGTGGATGACGCCTCGTTTATTCGCGACCTGGTGAAGAAGTGCCTGCGCAATTACTTCCCCGGAATCAAGATCGAAGATGCGGTGAACGGCAAAAAGGCGCAATCCATCCTGATGCGCGAAACCTTCGACCTGGTGCTGTGTGACTGGGAAATGCCTGAGATGTCCGGTCTTGAGCTCTTGACCTGGTGCCGCGAGCAAGCGCATCTGAAGGCCATGCCGTTCGTGATGGTGACCAGCCGTGGCGATAAGGAAAACGTGGTTCAGGCGATCCAGGCCGGCGTTTCCGGCTATGTCAGCAAACCGTTCACCAACGAGCAACTGCTGAACAAGGTCAAGCAGGCCCTGCACAAGATCGGCCGCCTCGACGCACTGATCGCCAGCGCGCCGACCAAGATGAACTCGGCCTTCGGCAACGACTCCCTGAGCGCCCTGACCGGCGGCAGACCCGAAGCGGTCAAGCCGGCTCCGGTGGCGGCGCCCAGTAAAGGTCTGCTCAACACCCCACCCGTGAAGGCCCCGGCAGCAGCGGCGCCGGCTGGCAGTCGCGGTCAGGGCCAGTTGCGCCTCTCCAGTGGCACTCAGCAATGCGTGATCAAGGCCCTGAGCATCAAGGAAGCGTTGCTGGTGGTAAAGCGCGGCGACGTCCTGCCTCAGGTACTGGAAAGCGCCGTGCTCGACCTTGAGCAGGGCGACAATGCCGAAGTCGCACGCCTCAACGGCTACCTGCATGCCATCGTCGCCTACGAGCCCAGGCCCGACAGCGACTGGTTGCAACTGACCTTTCGCTTTATCGACCAGGATGCGCAGAAGCTGGACTACATCTCACGCCTGATCGCCCGCGGCACGGCGCAGAAGCATTTTGTGCCGGGTGCCTGATGGCCTGAATCAAGCAACCGACCGGTTGTCTGATTCCTGCTAGATGGCTTGATTTATATCTGTTCCGATATAGGCTCTCGATAACGCTTCAGTGTTGTCGAGCCTTTGCTATGCCTTGAAACAAAGCTGCACCGCCTTTGGTTGAGTCGTCGATTACGCTTTTTCTTTCCAGGAAAGGAGAAATCAATGCCAAGGCACAAGGATGTGGTGTTTCTAGGAAGCTCGCTCAAGGATCTCAAGGATTTTCCTCTCGACGCCCGAAGGGCAGCCGGTTTTCAGTTGGATCTGTTGCAACAGGGTGAGCAGCCCTTCGATTGCAAGCCGATGAAAACGATCGGAAGGGGCGTCAATGAGATTCGGATCACTGAAGAGTCGGGTGCGTTTCGAGTGTTCTACGTGGTCAATCGGCCGGAAGCTGTCTATGTGCTGCACGCGTTGCGCAAGACCACACGGAAAACCGAAGGGCGGGATATCGAATTGGCGCGTGCCAGATTGCAGGAATTAGGTTAAGCCCATGACAAATCAAAAGTTACATACCGAACGTTTCAACTCTGTGTGGGATGCTCTGGAGGACACGCCAGCGCAAGCCGCCAATATGCGCCTACGCTCAAAGTTGCTGTTGGAGTTGTGCAACACCATTCGTAGCTGGGAGCTGTCCCAGAAGGATGCGGCGCTAAGGCTGGGTATCAGCCAGCCTCGCCTGAACGACGTACTCAATGGCAAGATCGACAAGTGTTCTCTTGATGCGTTAGTCAATCTGTCGGCCGCGGCGCAGATGAATGTGGATATCTGTTTCAACGCGCTGCCTGCGTGACGATCGTTTAGGTCGTCACGACGCTTGGGATATTGCCCAATTTTGCATTGGGCAATCGAAGGTCAGTCCAGCAGCAAGACCTTGGCCAGTACTATCTTCGGCCCTTTCATCTTCTTGATGATGATCCGCAAGCCTTCCACTTCCAGCACTTCCTCTTCTTCCGGCACGCGCTTGAGGGTGTCGTAGATCAGGCCGGCCAGGGTTTCGGCTTCGATGTGGTCCAGGTCGACGCCCAACAGGCGTTCCACCTTGAACAACGGCGTGTCACCACGTACCAGCAATTTGCCGGGCTGGTAGGCGAGGATGCCGCGTTCGGCCTTGCGGTGTTCATCCTGGATATCGCCCACCAGTACTTCCAGCACGTCTTCCATGGTCAGGTAGCCGATGATCTTGCCGTCGGCTTCCTCCACCAGGGCGAAGTGCGCGCCGCCTTTGCGGAACTGCTCCAGCAGTTGCGACAACGGCATGTGCCGCGAGACGCGTTCAAGCGGGCGGGTCAGTTCGGCCAGGTTGAAGGATTCGGGAATATGGTCCAGGGCGGCCAGTTCCAGCAGCAGATCCTTGATGTGCAACAGGCCCACGAACTCATTGCGCACCGCGTCATACACCGGGTACCGGCTGAATTTGTGGCGACGGAACAGCGCAAGAATCTCTTTGAGCGGGGCGTTGAAGTCCAGGGTCACCAGGTCTTCGCGGGAGTTGGCCCAGTCCACCACTTCCAGCTCGCCCATTTCCACCGCAGAGGCCAGTACGCGCATACCTTGGTCGCTCGGGTCCTGGCCACGGCTGGAGTGCAGGATCAGTTTGAGTTCTTCGCGGCTGTAATGGTGCTCATGGTGCGGGCCAGGCTCGCCTTGGCCTGCGATGCGCAGGATGGCGTTGGCGCTGGCGTTGAGCAGGTAGATGGCCGGGTACATCGCCCAGTAGAACAGGTACAGCGGCACCGCGGTCCACAGCGACAGCAACTCGGGCTTGCGAATCGCCCAGGATTTGGGCGCCAGCTCGCCGACCACGATGTGCAGGTAGGAAATCACGAAGAAGGCGGCAAAGAACGACACGCCCTTGATCACTTCCGGCGACTGCACGCCGATCGCGCCCAGCATTGGCTCGAGGATGTGCGCAAAGGCCGGTTCACCGACCCAGCCCAGGCCCAGGGACGCCAGGGTGATACCCAGCTGACAGGCCGACAGGTAGGCGTCGAGCTGGCTGTGTACGGTGCGCAGGATCTGCCCGCGCCAGCCGTTCTTGTGGGCGATGGCCTCGACCCGCGTGGCGCGCAGTTTGACCATGGCAAATTCCGCCGCAACGAAGAAACCGTTGAGCAGTACCAGGATCAGTGCAAAAAGAATCATGCCGAAATCGGCGAAGAGTGTAGCGAGGGTAATGCCAGGGGAAGGGTCCATGATGGGGTTTTGCAGGTTCCGTGTGTTCAATAAGGGATGACAGGTGAGCCTGAAAGGCAGGCGCAAGTCGGCCAATGTAGCGGCTGACGGGGCGCTTGCCTAGTGCCCGCTGCCGGGCGGGGCAAGGAACCTGTTCTCCAAAAGCATACAAATCCAATGTGGGAGGGGGCTTGCCCCCTCCCACATTTAGATTTGTGCTGTATTTGAGTTATTCATCATTGTCGATCACTGGCGAACGCGTCACCTGCGTTGTTGGAAAATGGCAGGTAAACGTACTGCCATGCCCCAGCACGCTGCTGATTTCCAGGCGTGCCCGATGGCGCAACAACACATGCTTGACGATGGCCAGGCCGAGCCCCGTGCCGCCGGTGTTGGAGTTGCGGCTGGAGTCAACGCGGTAGAAGCGTTCGGTGAGGCGCGGCAGGTGCTTGGCGTCGATGCCGATACCCGAGTCCTGCACGCTCAGGTGCGCGCCCTGTTCGTCGGCCCACCAGCGAATACGAATATTGCCCTTGTCCTGGGTGTACTTCACCGCGTTGAACACCAAATTGGAGAACGCGCTGCGTAACTCGCCCTCACTGCCCTTGAGCAGCACCGTTGGGTCGGCTTCCAGGGTGATCTGCTGGCCGCGTTCACCGGAGAGCGCCTGGGCGTCATTCTTTATGGTGTGCAGCAGGCTTTGCACTGCCACCGGGTGGTTATCCGAGGGGTAATCGGTGGCTTCAAGCTTGGCCAAAAGCAGCAAGTCGTTGAGCAGGGTCTGCATGCGCGAGCCCTGCTGCTGCATCTGCTGCAGGGCGCGGCTCCAGCGCGGGTTGATCTCGTCGACGTTGTCCAGCAGCGTCTCCAGGTAGCCGCAGATCACCGTCAAGGGCGTGCGCAACTCGTGGGAGACGTTGGCGACGAAGTCCTTGCGCATCTGTTCCAGCTGGTGGATGCGGGTGACGTCGCGCACCAGCATCAGGTGCTCGTTGTTGCCGTAGCGCGTCAGGTACAGCTGGATGCGGACGCGGTCATTGGTGGGCGAGGGGATTTCCAGGGCCTCTTCGTAGTTGTCCTGCTCGAAGTATTCCTTGAAGCGCGGGTGGCGTACCAGGTTGGTCACCGGCTGGCCGCTGTCCTGGGGCGTCTTGAGGCCCAGCAGGGTCTCGGCCGCGCGGTTCCACCATTCAAGGTTGCCGTCGCTGTCGAGCATGATCACCGCGTCCTTGAGTGCGGCGGTGGATTCCTGCACCCGGTCGATCACCGCTTGCAGGCGCCCGCGTACCCGTTGGTCGCGGCGTTGCAGGTGGTAGATGCTGTCGAACACCTCGCCCCACAGGCCATAGCCATCGGGCGGCGCCTCGTCGGGTTTGTGCTGGCGCAGCCATTCATGCAGGCGCAGCAATTGTTTGAGGGTCCAGCCCAGGTACAACGCGATGCCGGCGGCCAGGCTCCAGCCGTAATAGCCACTGATCAGCCCGACCAGCAGGCAAGCAGTGACCAACAGAAGCATGTGGCGGATCAGGGTGCCATGCCAGTTCTGGTTCACTTAAACATGCGTCCTTGTCAGCTGTTAAGGGAGGAAGGGGCTGGCTCAGCTTTTGGTGGAAAACCGATAGCCGGTGCCGCGCACGGTTTGTACCAGATTCTCGTACGCGTCGCCCAAGGCTTTGCGCAAGCGGCGGATATGCACGTCCACGGTGCGCTCCTCCACATACACATTGCCGCCCCACACCTGGTCCAGCAATTGGCCGCGGGTGTAGGCGCGCTCCTGGTGGGTCATGAAGAATTGCAGCAATCGGTATTCGGTCGGGCCCATCTCGGCGGGTTTGCCGTCGATGGTCACGCGGTGGCTGATCGGGTCCAGAATCAGGCCGTCGACTTCGATCGGCGCTTCGCCATCGGTCGGGCCGGCACGGCGCAATACGGCTTTGAGGCGCGCCACCAGCTCCCGAGGGGAAAAAGGTTTGGTGATGTAGTCATCAGCGCCCACTTCCAGGCCCTGGATCTTGTTGTCCTCTTCACCCTTGGCGGTGAGCATGATGATCGGGATATCCCCGGTCAGTTCGTCACGCTTGAGGCGCCGGGCCAACTCGATGCCGGACGTGCCGGGCAGCATCCAGTCGAGCAGGATCAGGTCCGGCTTGCGGTCGACGATAATGGCGTGGGCCTGCTGGGAGTTTTCCGCCTCCAGGCAGTCATAGCCGGCCATTTCCAACGCAACGGCGATCATCTCGCGAATGGGCGCTTCGTCGTCAACAATCAGAATGCTCCTGCCAACCATGCTCAAAATCCTCTTGTCATTTAACTGTCTTGCGCCGCATTAGATAACGGAATTATTGCAGTCGTGTGACAGTAATTTAGTCGCTTGGGCAATTCAGGGCACTCTGGACTACCCTTTGGGTCCGAATCCTGACAACCACAAAAGGAAGGTTCCGATGACTTACAGCACTGTTTCCTGGAAAACCCTGCTGGTGACGGCCGCGTTGACGCTGCCGGGCCTGGCGTTCGCGGCAGAACCGGCGATGGTCCAAGGTGGCCTGCTGGTGGATCATAAGGGCATGACGCTCTACACCTTCGACAAGGACGCCGACGGCAAGTCAGCGTGCAAAGACCAGTGCGCGACCAACTGGCCACCGCTGAAGGCAGAGTCCACCGACACCAAGACCGGTGAGTGGACGGTGATCACCCGCGACGACCAGACCAGCCAGTGGGCCTACAAAGGCAAGCCTGTCTACACCTACAAGGACGACAAGAAAGCCGGTGACAAGACCGGGGATGGCAAGGGTGGCGCCTGGCACATCATCAAGCCATAAGCCTGCGGTGCTGCTGAATCCATCGGGGGCAAGCCCCCTCCCACACTTGATTTGTGAATGCTTTCAAAATGTGGGAGGGGGCTTGCCCCCGATGGCGTCAGTCCTGCACTACCGAACCGCGTAATCCAGAACAATCCCGACAAAAATCGCCAACCCCGCCCAATGGTTGTGCAAAAACGCCTTGAAGCACTTCATACGGTCCCGATCACGGGTGTACCAGAACTCCCAGGCAAAACAGCCCGCTGCCCCCAGCAGGCCGAGGTGGAACCAGCCGCCCAGCTCGAACCGCGCGCCGGCGAGCAACAGACACACCAGCGACAGCCCTTGCAGCGTGAGGATGATCACACGATCAGCATCGCCAAACAGAATGGCGGTGGATTTCACCCCGATTTTCAAGTCGTCGTCACGGTCGGTCATGGCGTAATAGGTGTCGTAGCCCACGGTCCACAACAGGTTGGCGATATACAGCAACCACGCGGTGGCGGGCAGATGGCCGGTCTCGGCGGTAAACGCCATCGGCATCCCCCAGGAAAACGCCGCGCCCAGCACCACCTGCGGGTAGTAGGTGTAGCGCTTCATGAACGGGTAGCTGGCCGCCAGCGCCAGGCCGCCCAGGGATAGCAGGATCGTGCTGGCGTTGGTCAGCAGCACCAGCAGGAAACTGACACCCATCAGCACGGCAAAAAACACCAATGCCTCTTTCGAGCTGATCTTGCCGCTCACCAGTGGGCGTTGCTCGGTGCGCTTCACATGGCCATCGACCTTGCGGTCAGCCCAATCATTGATCACGCAGCCACCGGCGCGGGTCAGCACCACGCCCAACACGAAAATCACGATATTAAGCAGCGACGGCGAACCCTTGCCGGCGATCCACAGTGCCCACAATGTCGGCCACAGCAACAGGTAGATGCCGATGGGCTTGTCCATGCGCGTCAACTGAATGAAATCCCAGGCCCTGGGGTTCAGGCGGTTCAAGGACTTGAGCAGACGTTGATACATCAGCAGTTCTCCGGATGGTCATGCAGCGCGTGCCAGAAACCCGGCAGGAAGACTTCTGCCACCAGCACGCTCAGCGCGCCGCGATCGAAGCGAGAGCGGCGCGCCCACAAACCGTCGGTCTGGTCCGCTGCCGGTAGCCATGGGCGAGGGTAATGGCACACTTCGATGGCCTGGCGGGTAAAGGCGCGGTCGCAGAACAACAGCTCCCCCAGCGAGCGACTGCCCAGCTCGTCCATGTGCAGCCCGTCGCCCTGCAAGGCACTGCGTGCCGCCACGCTGCGGGCAAACACCCACGGCTGGTCATGCCCACGCAGGTACACCTCGCGCACCCAGCCGATGCTGGCCGGGGCCAGGCCCAGGGCGGCACATTCATCGTCGCGCAATGGCTGCCAGCCTTCGAACAGCGGCGTCACGCTGAAACCCTCGTTGGACAGCCAAGTCAGCCGTCGCGTCAGCGAGCCTTCGTCAAACAGCCAGTTGAGGGTCAAGGGCGTGGGCAAGGGACTCAGAAGGCTCTGGGTCAGCCATTGGCAAGCATCGGAAGGGGCGATTGAGTGCGGCACGGTGAGTCAGTATTGGCAGCAAAAGAGGCGGCGAGCTTACCATGGCACCCTGAACTTTTGCCGCGCCAAACCGGCCGTTTGCGTCGATCGTGCTTGCATCTGCCGGCCCCGATCAGTACAAAACGCCCTGAGCTGTGCGGCAACGCTGGATCCATCGACCGCCGGCCAAAATGCCTGGACTTGAGGAAGCTCGTAATGAAGAAGTGGCAATGTATCGTCTGTGGCTTGATCTACAACGAAGAGGACGGCTGGCCGGATGACGGTATTGCACCAGGCACCCGGTGGGAAGATGTCCCCGCAGATTGGCTGTGCCCGGACTGCGGTGTGGGCAAAATGGATTTCGAAATGATCGAAATCATCTAATTAAGAAACGTACTACAAGGAGAAGGGAATGAACGCACCCGTCGTGATCATCGGCACAGGATTGGCCGGTTACAACGTAGCCCGGGAGTTTCGCAAGCTCGACAGCGAGACTCCATTGCTGCTGATCACCGCGGATGACGGGCGCTCCTACTCCAAGCCCATGCTCTCCACCGGCTTTGGCAAGAACAAGGAAGCCGATGGCCTGAGCATGGCCGAACCCGGCGCCATGGCTGAGCAACTCAAGGCCCAAGTGCGCACCCACACACGCATCAGCGGCATCGACCCGGGCCACAAGCGCCTGTGGATCGGCGAGGAAGCGGTGGCCTACCGCGACCTGGTCCTGGCCTGGGGCGCAGAAACCGTGCGTGTACCGGTCGAAGGCGATGGGGCTGAACTGATTTTTCCGATCAACGACCTGGAAGACTACGCGCGCTTTCGCGCCGCGGCTGCCGGCAAACGTCGCGTGTTGTTGCTTGGCGCCGGCCTGATCGGCTGCGAATTTGCCAACGACCTGATCCTCGGCGGCTATGAAGTCGATCTGGTTGCGCCGTGCGAGCAGGTCATGCCGACCCTGCTGCACCCGGCGGCTGCTGCAGCGGTGCAAGCCGGGCTGGAAGGCATCGGCGCGCGTTTCCACCTGGGCCCGGTGCTCAATCGCCTGCAACGCACGGCTGATGGCCTTGAGGCGCACCTGTCGGACGGTGATGTGATCCACTGTGACCTAGTGGTGTCCGCCATCGGCCTGCGTCCTCGTGTAGACCTGGCCGCCGCCGCCGGCCTGCAAATCAATCGCGGGATCATGGTGGACCGTCACCTCAAGACGTCCCACGCCAACATCTACGCCCTGGGCGACTGCGCCGAAGTCGACGGTTTGAACCTGCTGTACGTGATGCCACTGATGAGTTGCGCCCGTGCCCTGGCGCAAACCTTGGCCGGCAACGCCACGGCGGTGAGCTATGGGCCTATGCCGATCACCGTGAAAACCCCGGTCTGCCCGCTGGTGGTGTCACCTGCGCCACGGGGCACCGAAGGTGTGTGGAGCGTCGAAGGGCAGGGCGCCGACATCAAGGCCCTGTGTCGCGATGCCAGCGGCCGCCTGCTGGGTTACGCGCTGACCGGCAGCGCCGTTATGGAAAAACTGGCCCTGAACAAAGAACTTCCGCCATTGCTGGCGTAAATGCCAGCCGTTCTGTCGGAATCAGCATCGTTTCGCCTGTAGAAAGGTCGCCTGGAGACTGGCGGAGCGTGCGAGGGCGTGCCATCCTCACTCCCGTCTGCCGCAGAGTAGAGCCTGCGGCGCCTTGGGCGCTGCTCCACCAGAGAGCAGCACGGACATAACAACAAAAAACCGTCAAAGAGGCTTCATTTATGCGTAAACCAGATCTTGCAGCCGCCATCGCTGAAAAAGCAGACCTCACCAAAGAGCAGGCCAACCGCGTCCTTAACGCCGTACTCGAAGAAATCACCGGCGCCCTGCACCGCAAGGATAGCGTCACCCTGGTGGGTTTCGGCACCTTCCTGCAACGCCACCGCGGCGCCCGCACCGGCAAAAACCCGCAAACCGGTGAGCCTGTGAAGATCAAGGCAAGCAACACCGTAGCGTTCAAACCGGGCAAGTCGCTCAAAGACAGCGTCAACCCGTAAGTTAAGCGGTACCGTCTCGAAGGGAGACGGGGCGGTAAAGAAAATGGGCACGTCGACTGGGTCGGGTGCCCATTTTTATTGGGGGTGAAAAAAGGGCAGTGGGGAATATAAGCAGTTGTCTCCTGCAGAATTATTAATGGTCGAAGTGGAAGCTGAGTTGTAGCGAGTTTTTATTGAGTAATAATCGAATTATATAGTTGATATGGAACTACATCGGTACGGATTGACACATACGGCATGAGACAGCAGGGAGCGCGCTCTAAACTAATTTTTAGAGGTGTATATATGCAAATCTTCGATCAGCCCCGTGTTCCATTGCTCACGCCATTAACCCAGCAAAAAAAGACGGAGATCAAATCGCCGTCGACGTCGGGTAGTACGGGTACCGAGGCAAATAGTTCAAACGATAAACCGGATTACAGTCAGAACAAAGGGAGCGCTCAATACCCTCAAGCGACCCCTGAGGAACTCGTTAGTCGAAGCAAACGTGCTGCTGAAAGACTCGGCACGCCAAGGATCAGCTTCAAGCCCAAACCCAAGCCCAAACCTAAACCCGAGTCCAAGCCCAAGCCTAAGCCCGCGCCTCCCGCGCCCAAGCCGAAACCCACGCCCCCAAAGCCAGCGGGAGGATCGAACGGTCCCGGGGCGGCACGTAACACTGGAAATGACATTGTCGGCTTGCAACAGAACAACGCTTTCCCACCGGTTTCGCCGTCAGTCGCGATGACTATACGTAATGCGCTTCTAACGTCAGGGACCAGCAATTTGGTCAATAGCGGTTTTACCGTGGGGCAGCATTTCGTTTCCAAAGGCCTGGAAGAAAGGGTTGCAGCACAGGCAAAGATGCCTGGAGCAGAAGTAAAGAAACCAGACGGCACGACGGGTACCGTAGACCCTGCCGCGACGGAGGAGCAAAAAATGCAGGCGCGTCTTACAGGCGCAGAAATAAACACTGAGTCTCTGACCAACAGCATCATTTTCATCAACGAAGGCCCAGACGCGAAGGCTGTGGTAGCTAGCCCCGACGCGCCAACGGATACACAGGGGCGTTTAACCAACCTTGAGAAGCGGATGGACGCGATAGAAAGCCAAATGCCCGACATCGCTAAGCGTTACGGGCTTATCTATACCCCGTATGAGGCGTCTGAGTCATCGGAGGCGCCGACTGACAAGGCGCGTATGGAAAATGTTGAAAAGCGCTACGCGTTTATGAATAAGATGATTAAAACATTGGTCACACTTAAGCAGAACGAAGCTGACGCTGACTAGATTTGTAAATGCAATGAGGGCGGATTTAGCTGAATAAATCCGTCCCGTCCTCTTTTTAGATTTTTTATGTGAAATAAAACCTTGAGGTTACTTGAAGATTTCCCACGTTGTTTCCCCCTCGTAAGTTTGCACAGCCATCCGATAGATATCGGTCCATATATCCCCTGTCGGCCTTTTAACAAGGTGTTTTGCACCAAATACATAAACAGTCTCACCTAGCGATATCCTTTCTTTGATGTGCTGCGCTGTAGGGGGTACCAGGAATTGATGCAAAAAGACCATAGGGTGCCCCTGATGATACAGCCAGGCAGGTTCGCCTACCCATACGGGTTTATCCTTCATGCAAAGGTATTCGTTATCGAGTCGCTCCGTTAGCCATTTTTTTTTATTTTTCGGTGCGCCTTGCGCTACATATTCTTCGTAAAGCTTGCGAGCAAAATCCTCTGCGCTTTCATCTTCCATCGAGGCAGATTTTTTTTCCGCGACAGTCATTGCCGTGCCCCAGAAAACGTGAAAATCAGTCAACTCACTCATATCTGCTGCTCCTGAAAGGGTTCTCTAAAATTGCCCTGTGGTTTTTACAATTCTCACCAAATCCCAGCCGGTATGGCGATACTTGTCCATTGACTCATGCCCCCAAGGCGTCGCCTTGGTCAAGTTCCAATCTTCATGAGCCACTTTTGATCCGGCGCGTTGTGGAATGTATTGATGATTCAGCTCCATCGACACCGTGATTTCCTTGGTCCTGCCAACACGTCCCTTTAGTCGGCTTCTCAGAGTATTACGATAACGAACCTCTATTCTCATCTGCGGTGCCTTGCCTAGGGCCATTCGAGCCAGGTTTCTAGTTGAGTACTGGCCTGGCCGGGCATTGGCACCCGCGGCTTTCCAAACACCTTTCCTTGCTGTGCTCCAACATTTCCAGCCCCACGGGTCGATCCAGGCGATCGGATTCGGCCCATATTGATAGAGATTGATCCCTCCCGCCAACCCAAGAGGATCCGGTGTGGTAAACCGCCCGATATCCGGGTCGTAAAACCGGAATGTATTAAAATGCAGTCCCGTTTCTCGATCTAGATATTGCCCCTGAAACCGTAAGTTCTGCTCTTCGATGTAGGTAGGCTCGCGCACTTCCTCCACCGTACCGCCCCACATTCGGTAACTGGTCCGCCAGATGACTTCGCCGTCTTCTTCGGTTAGCTGCTCCGGCTGGCTATTGAGGTCGTTATGGTAGTGACGGATTTTTTGCACAGGCCCCGTGCCGTCGACCCGGGCTACGGGCTTGTAGCCTTCATCTTCATAGATATAAAGGCTGGACTGACTATGCCTGGATTCCTGCAAGAGACGCAGCTCGTCCCAGAGGAAGCGCGTCATCCCCAACTGATAGCCATCGCTGCCATACTCGGCTTTTTCAATGCGACGCCCCAGGGGGTCATAGGTCATCCTTATCCTGTTGCCGCTATCATTTCGTACTTCAATCAGACGACTTTCCGCATCGTAGACAAAGCGCTGTAAACCGCGAGAGGCACTGCGCTTTTCGACCAGGCGACCCAAGGCGTCGTACCGGTAACGCTTATCTTGATAGGTCAGCAGCCGGTTATGTTTTACCAAGCCACCTTGATGTGAACTATCGAGCAGGTTGGCTGCGGCATCATAGGCGCAGGTTTCGCTCCGTCCTGCCTGGTGGCTGACAAGAATCCGTTCGGTACTGTCGTAACCCAGATGCTCTTGATGATCGTGCACGCGATCGACACGATGACGTCCAATCACGTTGTCGCTGGGATCGTAGCTATAGTCGGTCTCTACCAGTGGTGGCAGCTGCCACGGCTGATCGATGCTGCGCCGCTGACGCGAGCGGACCCTTCCACTTCGATCATAGGCGGTACTTGTCTTGAGTTGACCCTGGGTACGCTGCACTTCGCGATGCAAGCGATCACGCTCGAAGTCGCTGATAACCTTTCCATCGAGATTCAACTGATGCAGGTGGCCACTGCCGTAATACAGGCGGTTCAGCCATCGACCATCAGGCAAGCCGGTTTGAATCAGATTTCCCAGTTCGTCGTAACGATGCTGCACAGACCCTGCCGAGCTTTTCTCCTCAAGGAGCTGCCCCATGGCGTCATAGCTGAAGCCAAGTAATTGCTCATTACCATCAGGCGCCGTGAAAGTAACACCGACCAGTTGGTCGTTGAGGTCGTGCGCGTAGCTGGTGGTACCGTCCGCAGTTATTTTGCTGACCAGGCGTCCCACGGGATCTCGCTGAAACTGATGTGACAGCGGCGCTACCGGCTCACCTTCCGTTCCCGGCAGGTAGTCAACGGCGACGACATCATCCAGCGGGTCATAGGTGTAGCAGCGCCGGCTTTTATCCAGGTCCTGCTGCTGCACCATGCGGTCGGCTGCATCCCACTCAAAGCGATAACTCTCACCGTTCTCGTTGGTCAGCTTGCTCAGACGTCCGTAGGCATCATGATCGAACATGACCGAACGGTTATGCGCGTCCCAGCGCTGTTTGACCAGACCGCGAATGTCATAGACATAGCGTGTGGTGCTGCCGGCAGGGTCTACGTGGGCAGTCAGATAACCACTTGCGCTGCGTTGGAATTGTTCGACGCGGCCGTCCGGAAGCTGACATTCCAGAAGCAGCGCCTGAGGGCCGTATCGGTAACGCACCGATTCACCTTCGGCATTGGTCTGCACCACCAGATTGCCAAACGCATCGTATTGATAACGCGTCGGATAACCCGAACAATCCACTTCTTCGACCAGTTGGCTCCACTCGTTCCAATGCAATGTTCTGGATTTTTCCGTCGCATCGATGATGCGCACCGGCTGTCCGAAACCGTCATAGACATAGCGCGTGCGGTTGCCCAGTGGATCGACTTCCTCAATGCAGTTGCCACGTTGGTCGTAGCGGTAATGCCAACTATTGCCCGCAGGGTCGGTTTCAACCTGAGGCAATGCCCAATGCGCAAGCCATTGTGTGCCACGGGTCCTGCCCAGCGGATCGGTCACTGTACTCAGGTTGCCGGAGTCGTCGTAACAGAAGCGCCATCTGCCGTTCTTTGGGTCAATCGCGCCTGCAAACTGGCGATCTTCGTTCCATTCGAATTCCCAGATACTGCCTGCGTTATCAACGTATCGGGTGATCTGATATTGCGGGTTCCAATGCCGAGTGCTGACGCGCATCAACCCATCGGTTACGCGTGTAATGCCCGCATCCAAGTCGTAGTCGAAGGTGTATTCATCGCCCGCATCTGTCCAGTGCCGACTGACGCGCCATTCCTGGCCGTCTGGTCCAGGTACTTGAGCCCATTGGTAGAAGCAACGCAGACCACTCGCCAATTGGTGCTCGACCATGCGTCTGCTGCTGTCGTAGGCAAAGCGTCGTAGGGTCGTGCCTTGTGCATCCAATACTTCGGCAAGATCGCCGTTGCTGTCATAGCGATAACTGACAAGTACGTCGCTGCGTGCATCGAAGTGGTCCTGGCGCAGGTATCGCCGCTCGATGTGGCTCACACGACGCGGATGCTGAGTTGTATAACTCAACTCGACGTGCATGAAATCATGGGTGTCACGCAAGCGGTGAAGCCTTCCCTGGGCATCGTAATCGAGAAAGATCCGCCCTTCATTGCGATCACCCAGCAGGTGCAAGCGCATCCGTGAGTTGTTCTGCGGGTCGATTTCGAACAGCCGATACAGACCGTCGATGCTCTCAATCAATACCGCGCCTTCACCGCTGCGTCTCACCGCAAGGCCTTCGCCCGGATCGAACGCTCCACCGGACAACGGGATATAACCGATCTCCAGGCGCCGTCCCTGCTCATCGATATAGAACAGGTTTTCGTCGGCATCTATTTCGACCGACACCTCATAGTCGACGCTCCAGCCTGCGCCGAAGAGGCCGTTGCGACGTGTATCGAGACTGTTGTAGAAACGTTGCCAATCGATAGGGAGCAGGCCGGGCAGAACAAAGTCCAACTCCTCCTCTTCGCCCAAGACCTTGGCCCCTGTCGCGCTGTGCACCGGATTGGGCGAGCCATTCATGGCGCCCTTGAGCGCAGAGGTGACCTTGGCGGTCCCATAAGAAATCGCGCCGCCCACCAACGCACTTCCGATCATGCACGGCAGTTTGGTCCAGAAACACTTCACATTGCCCCGCAATGCCATCACCACGGCAATCGCCAGCCCCACCCCCGGCGTTTTCCCGCTGCGAATCTCCTGCACCACGATGGTCTCGCCACCAATGCGCACATCCGGCGAAATCAGGCCCTCAGCCGTCCCAATCTTCGCATCGCAGGTACTGCGATCCCCGCTGCGTGCCGCCGGCTGACCATTGATGAATACCGAGCTGGAACCCTCGGCAATGAATTGCAGCGGCATCGGCGGGTGCTTGTTGCACCCCACGGTATCCAGCGGGCACGGCTCGGTGCCGGGCGCAGGCGAGGCGACGGTCGGGCGCCACATCTGCGAGAAAAACTCACCTGCCATATCCAGGAAGCTCGGCGCTGCCGGCTCGCTGGGCGCGACGGGCACAGCCGTCATCTTGCCGGCAGCGCGGGCAGCCTTTTTGCCATTGATGAACACGTTGTGCGAGCCGCTGGTGATGAACGCATCGATCACCGGCGGGAACACCCAGTTAGCGGCGGACTCGCACCAACTGGATATCTCCAGGTCCGCCCCCGTGAGGCCCGCGGTGATGCCGACGACCGCGCCCACTACCAACACCAATGCGACGCCACCAGTGGCAATGGTTGCACCGGTCGCGAGGAAAACCGCCCCGGCAACGGCCAGGCAGCCCACGGTAGTGATCGCCGCATAGGCGGCCACTTCCAGCACACCGCCGAGAATATCGGCCATCACCGAGGTGTGCAGCAGTGCGTCGCCTTCGCGGGCAGCCCAGAGATCGTCACTCATCGCTCAGGCTCGACTCAGGGCGTAGCAGTAAAATTGAGCGTGTTTTTCAGCGTTGCCCAATGAGCCGCCTCGACAGGGCCCAGGGGCTGGGTCTTGACGTAGCTCAGCGCAATCAGTTGGCGGGTGCCGGGTATCTGCATTGCCAGCTGATATTGGTAAATGTTGTCGCTGCCTTTGTTGAAACGGTTCTGTACTTCAAAGGCGTCAATGTCCTGCTTCGGCCCGACCTGGACCGCTTGTGCAGGGGAATAGCGCAGATCCTTGACCTGCTGCTCGAGTTTTTTCAGCTGGCCTTCGAAATTGCTTTGCAAGCTCTCGCCGTCCGCCAATGGGCTGCGGCTCACCACTAGGGTGGTGCCCAGCTTGGCGAACTTGAGGATATTGATCGAGGTGTCCTGTACCTCGGCATCGGGCAGGGTGAATTGGGCTTCGTTGATCAGGTAATTCATGGTGAAGAAATCTCGTTATTGACCAGCGCCGGGCTTGCCGGGGAATTTTGATTCGACGGCGGACTTGATCGTATTTTGCACGCCCTGGGCGCCGGGCGATGTGCCCTTGTCACTGCCCAGGTTGATGTCCAGTTTGCCCTTTGTCTGGATCTTGCTGCTGCCGGTGGAAAACAGGTTGAACGAGCCGCAGGTCAGGTTGATATCCCCGCCTGCCTTGAGCTCGATCACACTGTCGCCGCACACCAGGCGAAGATTCTCGCCGGCCTCGATGGTGTAGTGCGTGGCGGCACTGTCGGACTTGGCGCCACCGACGATCACGGTGTCGTTGTTGCGCACCACCCGCAGGCGGTTGCTGCCGATGGTCACCGTCTCGTTATGGCCAATACTCTTGTTGCGGTCATGCCCCACCGAGTGGCTTTCATCCACCTCCACCACGATGTCCTGATTGCGCTCGGCATGGATATACAGCTGTTCCAGACCCTTCTTGTCCTCCATGCGGATTTCATTGAAGTTGGCCGGCGTACCGCCCTTGCTCGATCGGCTTTTCATGCCGCTCTGTGTGGCGTTTTCCGGCAGATCGTAGGGCACGGTCTGCTCGGCGTTGTACACCCGCCCGGTGATGATCGGCCGGTCGGGGTCACCTTCGAGGAAGCTGACGATCACTTCCTGGCCAATCCGTGGAATCTGCATCGAACCCCAGTTCTTGCCGGCCCAGGATTGCGACACACGGATCCAGCACGAGCTGTTCTCGTTGGATTGGTCGTGGCGGTCCCAGTAGAAATGCACCTTCACGCGGCCGTACTGGTCGGTCCAGATTTCCTCGCCTTTGGGGCCCACCACCAATGCAGTCTGCGGGCCTTTGACGATAGGGCGATGGGTGTTGGCCAGTGGGCGGAAACTCTGTTGTGCATCGATGCAGGTCAGGCTGCTTTCGAATTGCGCCGAACCGGAGCCGCCTCCGCTCTCCAGGCTTTCCTGGACGATGTAGTAGCGACAGCCGACGATCAGGTATTCGCGGTTCTGATCCTGACGACTGAAGCCGGTGAGGCTGAACAGATGGCCCGACCCCAGGCCACGCGCATTGCCGGCGAACTCGATCTGCTCATGCAGGGTTTGCAGCGCTTCGATGCGGGTACGTGCGTAGTGTTCGCCATCGGCGCTTTGCACGTAGGTGCCGGGGTAGTCGTACAGCGGATAGTCGCCGCCGGTGTGCGGGCGCGGCATGGCCGAGCGCACGTCGATGCTCGCGCTGGGGCGCTGGAAGTCGTAGTCGTTGAGCTCCAGCGAACCCGGCTGCACCTCTTGCGCCAGGTGCCAGTTGTGCATATGGTCGCGTTCGCGTTGCTGCTCGTCCTTGGGGTAGTAGGGGATCGACCCGTAGCCCGGCACCGTGGTGTGGGCGCCATAGGCGTCGGCCAGCACCAGCACGTGGCGATCCTGTTCATGGCGAAAGAAATAATAGATGCCTTCTTGTTCCATCAGGCGGCTGACGAAATCGAAGCTGGTCTCGCGGTACTGCACGCAGTATTCCCACTCGCGATACGGTCGGCTCAGGGCGTCTTCGAAATCGGAAAAACCCAGGTCGCGGAACACCTGCTTGATGATCTGCGGGATGCTCAGGTTCTGGAAAATCCGGCAATCGGAGGTGCGGCTGAGCAACCACAGCCATGGGCGCAGGGTGACCTGGTAACTGGCGAACTGACCCTGGTCGATGTTCTGGCTGCAACGAGCGACGATGCCGTGAAAGTGCCGCTCGCCACCGTCGGCCAGTTGCAGGCCCACGCTCATGGGTTTGCCGAGCAACTGGTTGAGGTCGATGTTGGCGTCCAGGGACGTCAGTTGCAGCTCATAGTTGAACAGCCTTCCTAACTCTTCACCGCCGCCCATTTCGTTGAGCAACAGCACATCCGGCCCGAGAGGGCTGGTGATCTTGGCCAGGCGTGAGGCTTGGTTGAATAGCATTGGGCGTCCTGTAAAGGTCTTGATTACTGAAGGAACCGAATCCAATGTGGGAGCTGGCTTGCCTGCGATAGCAATTGAACATTCAACATTGATGTTGACTGATACACCGCTATCGCAGGCAAGCCAGCTCCCACATTTTGACCGTGTCCCGTCAGGTCAATCTGCGTCGCTGAAGTCGTAGTGCAATTCATTATCCCGACTGCTGATCCGCACCCCCGCCAGCGCCTTGCCTTCCAACATGCGCGTGAGGAACTCACGGCTCATGTCCGGCAGCAGGCTGTTGGTGAGGATAGTGTCGATCATGCGCCCGCCGCTTTCGGTTTCAGTGCAGCGCGAGACGATCAAATCGACCACCGCATCGTCGTAGTCAAAGGCGACTTTGTGGGTGTTCTCCACGCGCTTCTTGATGCGGTTCAGTTGCAGGCGCGTGATCGCCTTGAGCATCTCGTCGCTCAGCGGGTAGTAGGGAATGGTCACCAAACGCCCCAGCAGCGCCGGTGGGAAAATCTCCAGCAACGGCTGGCGCAGGGCCTTGGCGATTTCTTCCGGCTCGGGAATGTTCGCCGGGTCTTTGCAGACGTGGGAGATCAGCTCGGTACCGGCGTTGGTAGTCAGCAGGATCAGGGTGTTCTTGAAGTCGATCACTCGGCCTTCGCCGTCTTCCATCACGCCCTTGTCGAACACCTGGAAGAAGATCTCATGCACGTCCGGGTGAGCTTTCTCTACCTCATCCAGCAGCACCACGCTGTAGGGTTTTCGCCGCACCGCTTCGGTCAGCACGCCGCCTTCGCCGTAGCCGATATAGCCCGGTGGCGCGCCCTTGAGGGTGGACACGGTGTGGGCTTCCTGGAACTCGCTCATGTTGATGGTGATGACGTTCTGCTCGCCGCCGTACATGGCTTCGGCCAGTGCCAGGGCGGTTTCGGTCTTGCCCACACCCGAGGTGCCGGCCAGCATGAACACGCCAATCGGCTTGCTCGGGTTGTCGAGGCCGGCGCGGGAAGTCTGGATGCGCTTGGCGATCATCTGCAGGGCGTGGTCCTGGCCGATGATGCGTTTTTTCAGGTGCTGGTCGAGGTTGAGCACGGTCTCCAGTTCGTTGCGCGCCATGCGGCCCACCGGGATGCCGGTCCAGTCGGCGACCACCGAGGCCACGGCCTGGTAATCCACGGTCGGCAGGATCAGCGGGGTTTCGCCTTGCAGGGCGGTGAGGCGTTGTTGCAGGTCGATCAGTTGCGTGCGGAGTTCATCGCTGCCGCTGTCTACTACGCCGGCCTTTTCGCGCAAGGTGGCACGGGTGGCGAGCAGTTCATCCACCAGGGCTTTCTCTTCGGCCCAACGGTTTTCCAGGGTCGCCAGGCGCTCGCGCTCGGTGCTCAACAGGGCTTCGCTGTTGCTCTGGCGCGTACCAATGGCAATGCCGATGGCCTGTTCGCGGGCGATGATTTGCAGCTCGGTTTCCAGCGCTTCGATGCGGCGACGGCTGTCGTCCACTTCGGCGGGCACTGCGTGCAGGCTGATGGCGACACGGGCGCAGGCGGTGTCCAGCAGGCTCACGGACTTGTCCGGCAACTGGCGCGCCGGGATGTAGCGGTGCGACAGCTTGACCGAGGCTTCCAGGGCTTCATCGAGGATCTGCACCTGGTGGTGTTTTTCCATGGTCGAGGCCACGCCGCGCATCATCAGCAGCGCCTTGTCTTCCGACGGCTCGGCAACCTGTACCACCTGGAAACGGCGGGTCAGCGCCGGGTCTTTCTCGATGTGTTTCTTGTACTCGGCCCAGGTCGTCGCGGCCACGGTGCGCAAGGTGCCACGGGCGAGAGCGGGCTTGAGCAGGTTGGCCGCGTCACCCGTACCGGCGGCACCGCCGGCGCCCACCAGCGTATGGGCTTCGTCGATAAACAGGATGATCGGCTTGGGCGAAGACTGCACATCTTCAATGACCTGGCGCAGGCGCTGTTCGAACTCGCCCTTCATGCTGGCGCCGGCTTGCAGCAGGCCCACGTCGAGGCTGCGCAGTTCCACGTCTTTCAAGGCGGGCGGCACATCACCGGCGACGATGCGCAGGGCGAAACCTTCGACCACGGCGGTCTTGCCCACTCCGGCCTCACCGGTGAGGATCGGGTTGTTCTGGCGCCGACGCATGAGGATGTCTACCAGTTGGCGAATCTCTTCGTCACGGCCGACGATAGGGTCGAGCTTGCCGCTGCGGGCCTGTTCGGTCAGGTCAACGGTGAAGCGCTTGAGCGCTTCCTGCTTGCCCATCGCACTCGGCGCCATCGCACCGCTGGCTTCACCCGGCACTGCTCCAGCATTGAAACCATCGCTGGCGCTCAAGGCATTTTCCGGCGAGTCACCGACGTATTCGTCAAAGCGCTCGCTCAAGGCTTCGGCCTTGACTTTGTCGAATTCGGCGGACAAGCCCAGCAGCGCGTGGCGCAGGCTCGGCGTTTTCAGAATGCCCAGCACCAGGTAACCGGTGCGCACCTGGCTTTCGCCAAACATCAGGCTGCCGTACACCCAGCCACGTTCCACCGCTTCCTCCACGTGGGAGGACAGGTCGGTGATGGAGGTCGACCCGCGTGGCAGGCGGTCCAGGGCCTCGGTAAGGTCACGGGCCAGGCGCGCCGGTTCTAGGTTGAACTGGCGGATGATGCGGTGCAGGTCCGAGTCCTGCAATTGCAGCAACTGGTGAAACCAGTGGGCCAGCTCCACATACGGATTGCCCCGCAACTTGCAGAACACGGTGGCGGCTTCGATGGCCTTGTAGGCCACGCTGTTGAGTTTGCCGAACAGTGCGGCGCGACTGATTTCACCCATGCTCTGGATTCCTTGAGGTGGTGGCGTGGTCGGCGTAATGCCGGGCCAGGATTAGGTCGTTGGCGTCATGCGCAGGTTGGCCGAGCCAGGTATTGAAACCCAGGCGGAACTGGCCGTTGAGTTGCAGTGCCGGAACTTCGGGTTGTTGCAAAACCAGGTTCAGGTCCCAGTCCAGTTCATGGCCCAGGTACTCGGCCACCCAGGCCACCAGTTCGTTGAACGGTTGATGACCAGGCAGCATCCCCATGTAGTCGTCCAGCTTGAGTGGGCCCAGGCGAATGCGGAATTTATGCTGGCGGTCCCACACAAAGCGGCCCAGGCAAAAATCCACGCCCAACTGGTTGGCGCTCACACCGACGCGGCTGCGCTCGGGCAATTCCAGCCATTGGCCGACGTATTCCTCGATCGCTACCGGCAGGCCGAAATACTCGCCAAGGATCGCCTTCAAGCCATCCGGGTAGCGGGTTTGCGCCGACAGGTGGCCGCTGTAGTGCAGCTTGGCGGTATCCGGGATAAGGCCCTGATTCTGCAGGCTTGGCATACCGCGGCCACTGAGGGCGGCGAGGCGTGCGGACCAGTAGTCATCGTCCGGCCGGTCGTGGCTGACCGTCGGACGCGCCTCGGCCCAGGCTCGGTAGAACAGCGTCAGCAAGCGATGGTGGAACACATCCAGGAACTGCTTGCTGGTGCTGTCGGCGTTATTGCGCTGACGCTCGCGCACGTACTCGGTGATATGCAGCGGCAGTGGGCCGTTGGGGCCGCCGAGGCCGAAGAAGAACTGCTCCAGCCGCGCCGGCTTGCCGTCGCCGCCGGGGTCGACCGACGCCAGCGTGGCCGGCGCGAAGGTGCAATCGGCCTGTTGCCCGAGGCGCAACGGGTCATCCGACAGGCGCAGGGAATGGCCCAGGCGCGGCAGGTCCGGCGATTCGCACTCGATACGCCGCAGCGCCTGGAAGAAGTCATATTCCCAGGGCTCCTGATGCATCGCATCCAGGGTACTCACAGGGTCGGACGCCGTCCGGGCTTGGCTTTCCATCGCATGATCTCGCCGCGTTCGGTGGTACGGATCACCGTCTCGGTAAAACTGTTGATCGACACATAGCGTGCCAGGAAGCGCTCCAACACCGCACCGAGCAGGAACACACCGGTGCCGCGAAACGCGTTTTCATCGAATTGCAGGGTGATTTCCAGGCCCCGGCCAAACACGATCGGCCCGGGCATCGGCAGGCGCCGGGTCACCGCCTTGCTGCTGACTTCGCGCAAGCCTTCGATCTGCAATTGCAGAGCGGCGTCGTTACTGTCGCCGTACAGGCGCAATAACTCACGCAGGGCGCCGGCACCCTGGCCCTGTTCGCTCAAAGACAGGTAATTGAGCGACAGCTGGCTGATCAGGCGCCAGGCCTTGGCATCGTGGGCATGGCTGGCGCGTGGGCGGCTGGGACCTGCGACGCAACGCACTGAAAGCACCGGAGCGCTGTCGGCCAGGGTGAAATCGGTCTTGTCGTTGCCCACGCTCATGAACAGCGGCAAGTCACGGTTGGTGCACAGCGCCGTGACGCCCAACTGGCGCAAATCATGGCCGTAGGGCGCCTGGCGGCTGTCCACCAGGCTGACGAAGGTTTCGCTGCCCACGTAGGTGGAGCGCGGGCCGTTGCGGCGCTGGTCGCTGGACAGCACGCGTGGCTCGCGGCGCACCGTGTAGTAAGCCTGGTCACGGCCATAACGCGACGGATCACGCACCGCATAGAAGGGTAAAAACGGCTGCTCCGGCCCGGTGCCGTGGCCGGTGATGCCGCTCAACGAGTGAATCTCGAAATCCATCGGCCGCGTGCGGTCGGCGATCACGTGGTGTTCGTTGACCCGGTCAGACAAGTGGATGCGGTCCACGCGTTTTGGGAACAGGTTGATCGCGGGGGTGCAGAAGGGCAAAAACTGCGCTGCGCCAACGCTGCCTTCCAGGCTCGGTTCGTGGCGGTCGAACAGCACAATCAGTTCCAGCTCCTGGCCGTCGCAACGCTTGACCGCCCGGCCCAGTTCGGCAAACTCGACGAACAGGAAGCGGTGGGGCAGGGCGAAGTATTCCTGCAACAGCCGGTAGCCCTGGAACGCCCGCGCCACTACCGGCATCGCCGCGTCGGCATCGTCAAACCCGCGGGAGCGCAACGCGTCTTGGGGCAAACGCTCAACCCAATCGCCGCCGGGTTGGCGTGCAAACACCGCGCAGGCATTGCCCAGCAGTTGTTCGTAGAGGCGGAATGGTTGCTCATCGGCGCCGCTGAGGTACAGCGGCAGGTTATCCAGCTCAAGGCTGCTGAACGGCAATTCGGCACCGGTGCGCAGGGTCAGGCGCAAACCCGCCTTGGCTTTCGGCTCGCTGGCGGCCAGGCGACCGAGCACGGCGGCGGGGTTGCCGAAGTATTCGGCGGCGCTGACCTGCAACGGCCACAGCGTTACTGGATGTGCGGTGCGGTACTCACAGCAGGTCTGGGTTTCGCGGCCCAGGGCGGCGCGCAGTACCGTGTCGCGGGGCAGGGGGAAACCGCTGGCCAGAGAGCCTTCATCCGGGTCGGTCTGCAACTGCACCACGGTCATCGACGGGGTGGGCGCCAGGTAGTGCGGGTAGGCGATTTCCAGCAGGTTGTGGGTGAAGGTCGGGTACTCGGCGTCGAGCTTGAGCTGCACCCGGGCCGTGAGGTAGGCAAAGCCTTCAAGCAAGCGTTCGACGTAGGGGTCGGCGCAGTCCATGCCGGACAGGGTCAGCCGACTGGCGATCTTCGGGTATTCCTTGGCGAACTCGGCGGCGCTTTCGCGCACGTGGTGCAGTTCCTGGTTGTACAGCTCCAGCAGGCGCGGATTCATGGGCGTCTCCGCTGGTCGGCATTGACCACGCGTACATGGCCCGACTCCAGGTCGAGGTCGGTTTGCAGCAGCAGGCGCAACGGCACTGGCTGTGCCCACAGGTCGCCTTCGATCTCGAAACTCAGGGCGTTGTGGTTCATCTCGCCATGGCCGACACGGGCTTTGACCCGCAGGGTGTGGCGCAGGATGCGTGGCTCGAAGGTGGCGATGGCCTGGTAGATCAGGGCTTCCAGGGCCTTGATGTCGACACTGGAAACGCTGTTGCCCGCCAGTGCCGGCAGGCCGTAATTGACCACCGAGGTACCGGCCGGGGTGTGCAGCGTCGCATCGGCATCAAGCAACGAGGTGGTGTTGAGCAGCCACGCCAGGTCACGCAGTACCGAGGCTTTCAATTGGGTCAGGGATAGCACGCGTTTGTCGGCGCTTTCCTTGGGATTGGTCGGGTCGTCGTCGGTCAGCCGGTCCAGCAGGGACGGTTGCAGACGGTCGCGGGAAGCGATTTCAGTTACCACCAAAGCAGCTCCACGGACGGGTTGCGAGAGGGACAAGATGCCTGTGGCCGTGGCGCGGGGTCACGGCCACAGGGGCTATCAGCGCTTGGTGTTGGAACGGATGTTCCAGCCAAACTTGATCGCGCCGCCGTCTTTGGTGCCGTCGGCTTTCTGCGGCTGGTAGTCGACCATCACTTGGGCGAAGTTCAGGGTCACGTTCTCGGTCAGGCGATCATCGGTGCCCGAGCCGCCGGTGCTCAGGGACGTGACCAGCACTTCTTCCAGGTTGATCACCATGTACTCGACCTGGCTTTCGCCACCGGCCTTGCGCACGGTCAGCTTGACCTTGTCGATGTGCTTGCCGCTGGCGCAGTGCATCATCAGGTTGGGCGAAGCCTTGTCGACGTACTTGGTCAGCGACAGGTCCTGGATATTCACCTTGCCCGCGCCGCCGCCACCGCCAACATGCATGTTGCCGGACTGGGCCATGCCCCAGCTCCAGTTCAATACGTCGATTTCGTCCTTGTGGGCCTTGTCCATGGACTCGCCCTTGATGTCGCCGATCTTGATGAAAATATCAACAGCCATGTTTTCTCCCCGTGTGGACTCAGCCACTGTATTTGTTAACGCCGCCGACCCCTGTAGGAGCGAGCTTGCTCGCGAAGGTCGTCAACGGCGACGCGGGCATCCTGGATGAACGCAGCGCCTGCAAGTTTTTCGCGAGCAAGCTCGCTCCTACGGGGAGCGAGCCAGTCCCGATTTTTAAGCGCTTTTTGCCGAAGGCAGCTTCGATACCAAACGCAACGACACCGTCAGCCCTTCAAGCTGGTAGTGCGGGCGCAGGTAGAACTTGGAGTTGTAGTACCCCGGGTTGCCTTCGACTTCTTCCACGATCACTTCGGCAGCCGCCAACGGGTGCTGGGCCTTGGTGGTTTCGGTGGAGTGCGCAGGGTCGCCGTCGACGTAGTTGAGGATCCAGTCCTGCAACCAGCGCTGCATCTCGTCCTTCTCTTTGAAGGAGCCGACCTTGTCGCGCACGATGCACTTCAAGTAGTGGGCGAAACGGCAGGTGGCGAACAGGTACGGCAGACGTGCGGCCAGGTTGGCGTTGGCGGTGGCGTCCGGATCGTCGTATTCAGCCGGCTTCTGCAACGACTGGGCGCCGATGAACGCGGCGAAGTCGGTGTTTTTCTTGTGCAGCAGCGGCATGAAACCGTTCTTCGCCAGTTCCGCTTCACGGCGGTCGCTGATAGCGATTTCGGTCGGGCACTTCATGTCCACGCCACCGTCATCGGTAGGGAACGTGTGGGCCGGCAGGTTTTCCACTTCACCGCCAGACTCGATACCACGGATACGCGAGCACCAGCCGTAGTGCTTGAACGAGCGGTTGATGTTCACCGCCATCGCGTAGGCGGCGTTGGCCCAGGTGTACTTGGAGCTGTCGGCGCCGTCGGTGTTTTCTTCGAAGGCAAAGGCTTCCACCGGGTCGGTCTTGGCGCCATATGGCAGGCGCGCCAGGAAGCGCGGCATGGTCAGGCCGATGTAGCGCGAGTCTTCCGATTCACGCAGCGAACGCCAGCCGGCGTATTCCGGGGTGGTGAAAATCTTGGTCAGGTCGCGTGGGTTCGACAGTTCCTGCCAGGAGCCCATGCCCATTACGGTGGGCGATGCGGCCGCGATGAACGGCGAGTGCATGGCGGCGCAGACTTTCGACAGCTCGCCCAGCAGTTCCACGTCGGGTGGCGACTGGTCGAAGTAGTAATCGCCTACCAGGCAACCGTAAGGCTCGCCGCCGAACTGGCCGTATTCTTCTTCGTACATCTTCTTGAAGATCGGGCTCTGGTCCCACGCGGTGCCCTTGAATTTCTTCAAGGTCTTGTGCAGCTCCGGCTTGGAAATGTTGAGCACGCGAATCTTCAGTTGCTCGTCGCTCTCGGTGTTGTTGACCAGGTAGTGCAGGCCACGCCAGGCGCTTTCCAACTGTTGGAAATCCTGGTGGTGGATGATCTGGTTAACCTGGGCGGTGAGCTTGGCGTCGATGGCGGCGATGATCGATTCGATCGACTTGATCGCGTCGTTGGACACCAGGTCGGTTTGCGCCAGGGCTTGTTCGGCCAGGGTGCGCACCGCGGTTTCCACGGCTTCGCGGGCACGCTCGGTCTTGGGTTTGAATTCTTGCAGCAGCAGGTTGGCGAACTCGCTGGCTTCTTCGGTAGCACCCAGGATCTGGCTGCCTTCGCGGGCGGTATTGTCAGTCATGATTACTGCTCCCCTGCAGGCTTGGGCGCGCTGGCAAGTGCCTGAAGCAGTGCCGGGTCCTTGATCGCCTTCATGATGATTTCTTCAGCGCCGGTCTTGCCGTCCATGTAGGTCAGCAGGTTGGCCAACTGAGTGCGGGCTTCGAGCAACTGGTTCAGCGAGTCAACCTTGCGCGCTACGGCGGCCGGGCTGAAGTCGTCCATGCTTTCGAAGGTGATATCCAGGCTCAGGTTGCCTTCGCCGGTCAGCTCGTTGGGTACGTGGAACGCCACGCGTGGCTGCATGGCCTTGAGGCGTGAGTCGAAGTTGTCGACGTCCACTTCAAGGAACTTGCGGTCGGCCACGGGTGCCAGCGGCTCGGCGGGCTTGCCGGCGAGGTCGGCCATCACACCCATTACGAAGGGCAGCTGGACCTTTTTCTCGGCGCCGTAGAGCTCGACGTCGTACTCGATCTGCACTCGAGGCGCACGGTTGCGCGCGATGAATTTCTGAGAACTTTGCTTCGCCACGTTGCTGCTCCTGGTCGCTTGAGCGACGGTGTTGTTACTGCACGGTCCGGCGGCTTACTCGCTGTCCGGGCCGCGCAGGTTTTCAAATTGGGACATGCCGTCGGGAATCAGATTGCGCACAATGGCCGCGAAGTCGGCGTGCACCAGATTTTTCGCTCGGTTCAACAACACCGGCAGCGGGCTCGAAGGCTCGTGCCGAGTGTAGTACGCAAGGATTTTGTCGAGGCTGCGCAGCACATCATCGCGAGTAGCGATGTCGCCCGTCGGGCGAGGGGCTGCGGGCGCAGCGGCGAAATCGACCGAGGGGGCATTGTCTTCACTGACGGCCTCGGGTTCGCTGCTGCTGTCGGTGCCAGGCACCGCTTGATTGAGTATTTGCAGGGCCTGTTTGAGCGGTTGCTTCAAGGCGCTGAGGTCCACGCCCTGGGCGGAGCCGACCTGGTCATTGACCTGTTGCTCGATGGCTTCGCAGGCCGTACGCGCTGCGATCAACGCGTCGCGGGTGGCTTGCAGCAGCTCGGGGTCGCTGTCGAGGAATGCTGCGTTGAGCTGCTGGTTGCCCAGCTGCTCGTCGGCAAAATTCTGCAGGCCGCTGGCATTGAGCGCGGCGCGCAGGCTTACGGGCCCGAAGGTGCGTGAGCGTGTCAGGATGCTTTCGCGCAACAGGCGAATATTGGTGTCGCAGGTCAGGCCGGTCAGGGCGTTGATGCGCACGGTGGGGTCGTTGTCGTCGTCGGCATCCAGGCGTGGATGCACGTCGGCCCAGTATTCGCGCAGCAAGGCGTTGATCAGGCCAAGGACTTCAGCCAGCCCGGCCACGCCCTGCAAGGCGAGGGAGCTTTGCAGCAGGAAATGAGTGATGCGCAGGTCTTTGCTGCGCTGCAACAAGTCGAGGCTCTGCTGCTGGATGCTGCGCCACTCCGGCGGCTCGGCGGGCAGGATCGAGTCGCCCATGCTGCGTTCGGGCTGGCCCTTGGCATCACGTTCCAATTGCAGAAATTGCGCGTCATATTCCATGTCTTCGCCACAGGGCGAAGTTGCAGAAACGGCGGTGAGCAGCAACGGCACATCCACTGAATTCGATCTCCTTATCAGCCCGCTGGAAGGCGGGCAACGCATGCATTAGTTGCGCAATGAACTGTGCATGTTTTCTTGGTCATACAATCAGAGTGCCACTACTGCGCCATCACTGATGTTCAAGAAGTTGTGCATTTTTGGTGTAGTACTTATGCCTTGTCAAGGTAAGCTATTCGCCCTCTGTGACAGATGTGCGGTGTTTAACAACCTGCGCGACTGGCGGGTCGAAAGGCGTGCCCATGGAGGATTTTTGTCATGCAAGCCAGTTAAGATCAGCGATCATGCTGGTAAAAGCAGATTTTGGCGGTCGTTTTCGCGACCGCGGGCAAATCTTCAGGGAAGCGTGGCCCTTTGGGTAGACCGCGCGCGATGCATCAGCAAGGAGGCAAGATGTCGCTGTGTTTGACTATCACTAGTTATCACAAGATTACCCCAGGGCAATGCGCTGAAAAGTCCATGGATCAGGGCAGGATAGCTATTGGTCGCAGTTCGGATAATGACTGGGTATTGCCTGATCCTGAGCGTCTCGTCTCCTCCCAGCATTGCGTTATTCAATACAAAGATGGCCGTTATTACTTAACCGATAACAGCACCAATGGTGTGGAGTTGGTCAAGGCCGGTATTCGTATGCGCCGGGGTAACAGCGAGCCGCTGCAAGATGGCGAGTTGATCCGCATCGGCGATTACGAAATCCAGGCGCGCATCGACTTCAACGTGCAAGCCGTCGACAGCCAGCCGTTTGCCGGTGAGTCGCCAAACAGCTTCGAAGCGCTGATGGGCGCTGTGGTGAGTCCGCCTGCGCCTACGCCGATGATCGCGCCGCAATTCCACGGCGCCTCGTCGATGGAGACCCTGCCAGACCTGTTCGACTTCCTCAGCCCCACCGCCGTGCCGCCGCCCACCGTGGCGGACCATGTGCCATCCGAACAACACGATTTCCGCCCGCCGGCTCCGGTTGCTGTACCGCTAGTGGAGAAACCGGTGGTGCAAGGCGCTGTCATTCCTGAAGACTGGGACCTGTTTGGCGACGCGCCTGCGCCCGCGCCGGTCGCCAATGCCGCGCCTGCCCCGGCGCCGATTGCCCCAGCACCGATTGCTCCGCCGCCCGTGGTCGAGCCGGTTGCGCTCACCGTGGCCGACGCTGCGCAACCTACCGACCTGTTGCAAGCCTTCCTGCGTGGTGCCGGTCTCGACCAGTTGCGCCTGGACCAGGCCGACGCCAGCGCCCAGATGGAAAGCATCGGCCGCAGCTACCGGCTGATGGTCGAGGGCCTGATCGACGTATTGCGCGCCCGGGCTAGCCTCAAGGGCGAGTTCCGTATGCAGCAGACGATGATCCGCCCCGCCGAAAACAACCCGTTGAAATTCGCCCCGAATGCCGACGAAGCGTTACTGCTGCTGCTTCGTCATGGCAACCAGGCGTTTATGGCGCCGGACATCGCGGTACGGGACAGTTTCGACGATTTGCGCGCCCACCAGTTGGCCGTGATGGCCGGCGTGGAGGCGGCGATCAAACACCTGCTCACGCGCTTTGAACCGGCGCAGTTGGAGGAACGCATGGGCAAGCCCGGTGGCCTTTCGAGCATTTTCAACGGCTCGCGCCAGGCCCAGTACTGGCAGCAGTTTACCGAGCTCTACAGCAACATTTCGCGCGAGGCCCAGGAGGATTTCCAGGACCTGTTCGGTCGCGAATTCAGCCGGGCCTACGAAGAGCATAGCGCACGACAGCGAAGCTAAAGCGCGTCGCACTTATGGATAAAACGGATAGCTAAACACGTCATTGAGGACGCAGGATGATTCCCAGGTTTTTACTCGCAGCTGCTACCGCGCTGCTGCTGACCGCGTGTGCAAACGATGCGGCCAAACCCGAAGCGGCTGCCGACACGCAAGCCAACAGCGCCGCCGTCGAGTTGCATTTCCACGCGATCGCCGGGCTTAACCCCGGCGCCAATGGCCAGGCTGCGCCGGTGCGGGTGCGTATTTTCGAACTGAAAAACGCCGCGACCTTTTCCCGCTCCGATTACTTCGCCCTGGCTGACCGTGCGCAATCCACCCTCGGCCTCGACCTGCTGGACCAGGATGAAGTGGTGGTGCAACCCGGCCAGCAACTGAGCATTCAGCGTGACCTCAACCCGGCCACGCGCCAGATCGGCGTGCTGGTGGGCTATCGCGAATTGGACCGCGCGCAATGGCGCGCCGTGATCAACGTAGCGCCGCGCCAATCCAGCGAATACCAGATCAGCCTCGATGTGCGTGCCGTGCGCGCCGACGTCGTGGTTTCCCCCTCCAGCCCAGCCCAATAACAAGCAATCGGAGCCCCCATGTCCTGGAACAATCGCGTGGTCTGGTCGGAAGGCATGTTCATCGCAACGCAGCACTTCCAGCAGCATGACCGTTACCTGGAAAACCTGATCGACGCGCGCAGCCGTCCGTTGTCGGCAGGGGCCTGGGGTTTTTCCGAGTTGCTGATCGACCAGGGCCTGCTGGCCCAGGGCAAGCTGGCGATCGTATCGGCCCGCGGCCTGTTGCCCGATGGCACTCCCTTCAATATCCCCCAGGATGACCTGGCGCCGAGTCCGTTGAGTATCGACGACAACCTGCGCGACGGCTTGGTGTACCTGGCCCTGCCGCTCAAGCGTGCCGGTGCGCGTGACACGGTTGAGGAAGGCGAAGCCCTGGAAGCTGCGCGTTATGTCAGCCAGGTGCGTGAAGTGCGTGACGACAACGCGCCGTTCGAAAACCGCGCCCCGGTGGCCGTGGGATCGCGGGCATTGCGCCTGCTGACGGCGCAGGACGGCATCAGCGACTATGCCGCGATTGGCCTGGTACGCATCAAGGAAAAACGCGCCGACCGTGCGCTGGTGCTCGACGACACCTACATCCCGCCGGTGCTGAATGTGACCGCAAGCAAACCGCTGACTGCGTTTCGTAGTGAACTGCTCGGCCTGCTGCACCAGCGTGGCGAAGCCCTGGCGGGGCGCGTGGTGGCCTCCGGCGCTGGCGGCGCTTCGGAGATTGCCGACTTCATGCTGCTGCAGCTGGTCAATCGCGCCCAGCCGCTGATCCAGCATTTGAGCCAGTTGAGCCCGCTGCACCCGGAGCGCTTCTTCAGCGAACTGGTGAGCCTGGCCGGTGAGTTTTCGACCTTCTCCACTTCAGGTCGCCGCCCTCAGGAATACCCGCAATACCAGCACGATGACCTGGCGCTGAGCTTCACTCCGGTGATGGCGGCCCTGCGTGAAGCGCTGTCGATGCTGATCGACAGCAAGGCCACGCCGATCCCGATTGTGGAGAAGGCCTACGGTATCCACGTGGCGATGCTGGCCGACAAAACCCTGCTCGACAACGCCAGTTTCATCCTCGTGGTGCGTGCCGATGTGCCCGGCGAAACCCTGCGCGCACGCTTCGGCCAGCAGAGCAAAGTCGGTTCGGTGGAGCACATTCGCGACATGGTCAACCTGCAACTGCCAGGCATTGGCTTGCTGCCGTTACCGGTGGCGCCGCGCCAATTGCCGTACCACGCCGGTAGTACCTACTACGAGCTGGACCGAGGCAGCGAGCACTGGCAGCAGTTGAGCAATTCCGGCGGCTTTGCCTTCCACATCGCCGGGCAGTTCCCGGGCTTGAACCTGGCCTTCTGGGCGATCCGAGGATAATCCGCGATGCATCCCAATGACGATGACCGCACCCAGTTCATGCCGCGCCCGGGTGGCCGAGCGCCGGAGCCTGCACGCGCAGAACCGGCGCCGCTGTCGATGCCGGCTGCGCCGATCCTCACTGGCAAGAGCCACGGCCTGAACCCGCTGGAAAGCGCCGCCGGCCCTTTACTGGCGTTGCTGACGCGGCTGCGCAACACCATCGCCCACCCGGCGCCAGCCAGCCTGCGGGCGCAGTTGTTGGCCTATCTGCGCCAGTTCGAAGAACGCGCCGAAGCGGCTGGTGTGGCGCGCAACGAAGTGCTGCTGGCCCGTTACGCGCTGTGCACCGCCCTGGATGAAGCGGTGTTGAGCACGCCGTGGGGCAGCACCAGTGATTGGGGCAAGCAAAGCCTGCTGATCACCGTGCACAACGAAGCCTGGGGCGGTGAAAAGGTCTTCCAGTTGCTCGACCACTGCCTGCAAAGCCCACGGGAACGCCTGTACCTGTTGGAGCTGTTGTACCTGTGCATGTGCCTGGGTTTCGAAGGCCGCTACCGCGTGATGACCGACGGTCGCAGCCAATTGGAAGCCTTGCGCGAGCGCACCGCCGCAGCGATTCGCAGTGCCCGTGGCGAACACGAGCGTGAGCTGTCGCCGCACTGGCGCGGCGTGACCGTGGCCCGTGATCGCCTGGCGCAATTCATGCCGCCGTGGATCGCTGTGGCGATTGGTCTAGCGCTATTGCTGGCGTTGTTGTTTGGCCTGCGCATGAAACTGGCCTCGGACGCCGAGCCGGTGTTCAAGAATATCCATGCCCTGGGCGAGATCCCGGTGCAGGCCATCGACCGTCCGGTGGCGCAGCCAAAAGTGATCGAGCGGCCGCGCCTGGCCGGCTTCCTGGCCGAAGACATCAAGGCCGGTCGCGTGGCCGTGGAAGACAAGGTTGACCGTTCGGTGGTGACCATTCGTGGCGATGAGCTGTTCGCCTCCGCCAGCTCCAGCATTGTCGATGCTTACCAGCCGCTGATGCTGCGCATCGCTGATGCCATTCGCAAGGTCAAGGGCCAGGTGCGTGTCACCGGCCATAGCGACAACCGCCCGATCGCCACGCTGCGCTTCCCGTCGAACTGGGCGCTGTCCGAAGCCCGGGCCAAGTCGGTACTGGAGATCCTCGCGGCCAAGACCGGCCAGGCTGATCGCTTCAGCGCCGAAGGCCGTAGCGACACCGAGCCGCTGGCGAGCAACGGGACTGCCGAAGGCCGTGCCCGCAATCGTCGGGTTGAAATCACCGTACTGGCGGAGGGCGTCGAGTGAAGGCGTTTTTCAGTTTCATGATTCGCTGGGTAATCCCCGTTCTGGGCCTGATTGCCCTGAGCCTGATCATCTGGTTTGTCGGGCCGTTGCTCGACGTGTTGATGCCCGAGGGGCGACGTTGGGCGCTGATCATTCTGGTATTTGCGCTGTGGCTCGCCTACCGCGTGTTCCGTATCATCCAGGCCCGCCGCCAGGCCGCCGAGGTGATGCGCAGCCTGGCCGCCGAAACCCCTGCTGATCCCAACAGTGTTGCCACTGCCGAAGAGTTGTCGACCTTGCGCCAGCGCATGGATGAAGCCCTGACGCTGCTGAAAAAAGCCAAGCTCGGCGGTGACGAACGCCGCAACCTTTACGAGCTGCCGTGGTACGTGATCATTGGCCCGCCGGGTTCGGGCAAGACCACCGCACTGGTCAATTCCGGGCTGCATTTTCCGCTGGCGGCGCAGTTGGGCGCCGGTGCCGTGCGCGGCGTCGGTGGTACGCGTAACTGCGACTGGTGGTTTACCGATCAGGCCGTTTTGCTCGATACCGCGGGCCGCTACACCACCCAGGACAGCAACTCGACGGTGGATAAAGCCGCGTGGCTGGGCTTTCTTGACCTGCTGAAAAAGCAACGTTCGCGCCGACCCATCGATGGTGCGTTTATCGCCATCAGCCTGTCGGATTTGCTGCTGGGCACAGACGCCGAGCGCGCCGCCCATGCCGCCGCGATTCGTCTGCGTATCCAGGAGCTGTACACCCAGTTGGGCGTGCGTTTCCCCATCTACCTGATGCTCACCAAGCTCGACCTGGTGCCGGGCTTCATGGAGTTCTTCGACAACCTGAGCAAGGAAGAGCGCGCCCAGGTGTGGGGCATGACCTTCGCCCTGGACGACGGCAAGCACAGCGACAGCCCGTTGGCGCACCTGCAAAGCGAATTCGCCGGGCTGGAGCAGCGCCTCAACGAACGCCTGGTCGAGCGCCTGCAACAGGAACGCGACCCGGCGCGCCGCGACCTGATCTACGGTTTCCCGCAGCAGTTCGGCGCGTTGAAGGACTGTCTGCAAAGCTTCCTTGAAGGTGTGTTCAAGCCCAACGCCTTTGAAGAGCGCGTGTTGCTGCGTGGTGTGTATTTCACCAGCGGCACCCAGGAAGGCAGCCCGATTGACCGCCTGATCGGCGCCATGGCCCAGAGCATGAACCTGGACCGCCAGCACCTGGCGCGTCAGAGCGGCACCGGGCGCAGTTACTTCATCGAAAAACTCTTCACCGCTGTGGCCTTTGCCGAGCGTGGTTTGGTGGGTGTGAACCCAAAGGTCGAACGGCGCCGCAAGTGGATTGCACGTGGTGTGCTGGCGGCCACCGTTGCGCTGGTCGTGGTGGTCAGCAGCCTGTGGTGGGTGAGTTATCGCGCCAACCAGGCGTATATCGCCCAGGTCGATCAGAAAGTTGCGCCCCTGGGCCAGACCGTGCAGAACCTGAGCCCGGCACAACGCGAAGTGCTCGCGGTGCTACCACTGCTGAACGCGGTGAAGAACCTCGCGGGGGATTCGCCGAGCTGGTCCGAAGGGCTGGGGCTGTATCAGGGCGATATGCTTGAAGCCGAATCCGCCAGTGTCTACCGCAAGCTGTTGATCGCCGTGTTCGCGCCACGTTTGGTGACGCGCATTGAAGAGCAACTGCACGGCGGCGGTAACTCCGACTTCCTCTACGAGGGTCTCAAGGCCTACCTGATGCTCGCCGACAGCGAGCATTACGACCCGGACTTTATCAAGGCCTGGATCGCCCTGGACTGGGACCGCAACCTGCCCCGCGACCTGCCGGCCGATCAGCGTCAGGCGCTGGCCGGGCACTTGCAGGCGCTGTTCGAACGGCACCCGCCGAGCGCTCGCCTGGACCCACGCCTGATCGATGACCTGCGACGCCAGTTGCAGCAACTGCCGGTGGCCCAGCGCGTGTATGACCGGGTCAAGCGCCAGAAACTGCCCGAAGGCATCCCGGACTTTCGCCTCAACGAAGCCGCCGGGCGTGACGCCGCGCTGGTGTTCAGCCGCAAGAGCGGCAAGCCGTTGGGTGAGCCGTTGAGTGGCTTCTTCACTGCCAAGGGCTATCGTCAGGCGTTCTTGCTGAGCAGCCTGAACCAGACCGGCACCCTGGCCGAGGAACAATGGGTGCTGGGCCACGAACAGGCCGATCAGCAGAACGTGGTGAGCCTGGCCGCGGATGTGCGTCGCTTGTACTTCCAGGACTACCAGCGTCAGTGGGATGCACTGCTTGCCGACATCGACTTTGTGCCGATCACCAGCGTGGCCCAGGCCGCCGACGTGCTGCGGGTGATTTCCGGCCCGACCTCGCCGCTGAAAAAGCTGCTGGTGGCGGTCGCCAGGGAAACTGACCTGCAAGCCGAAGAGCGCCAGTTGGCGGCCAAGGGTGTACCGGTGGAAGGTGGCGTCGACAAGCTCAAGGAGCGCCTTGGCAGCTTGCTTGGCCAGGAGCAACCGACGGCGAATGCCCCGGCAGCGTCGGAGGATCCGGTGACCGCGCACTTTGCCGAACTCAACAGCATCGTCAGCAAAAACGAAGGCGAACCGGCGGCCATCGACGGCCTGCTGTCGGACATGAATGCGCTGTATGTGCAGGTCAGCGCCATGGTCGGCGCCAGCGGTGATGCACTGCTCGGCGAGGCCAAGAACCAGGCGGCGGCTGCGGCCACGCGGGTCAGCCTGAATGCCGAGCGGCAGCCGCCGCTGGTGCAGGGCATGGTCAAGTCGGTGGTCAATTCCACCACCAACAGCATGATGGGCGGGGTACGCAACCAACTGAACGCGGCCTGGGTCAGCGAAGTGGTCAACGTGTATCGCCAGTCGTTGGCCGGTCGCTACCCGATGTCGCCGGGCAGTGCGCGGGACGCCACCCTGGATGACTTCGGCCAGTTCTTCGGCGTGGGCGGGGTGATGGATAACTACTTCCGCAAATACTTGCAGCCCTATGTGGATACATCGGCACAGACCTGGCGCTGGCAACCGGGCGCGGCGCAGAAGCTGGGGATTGCCCCGGGCGTGCTGCAAACCTTCCAGCGGGCGGCGACAATTCGCGATGCGTTCTTCAGGTCCGGGGGCACCCAGCCTATCGTGCGTTTCGAGCTCAAGCCGGTGTCGATGGACCCGACCATCACCCAGTTTCTGCTTGATCTGGATGGCCAGCAGTTGAGCTACGACCACGGCCCGAGCCGCCCGGTGGCGATGCAATGGCCGAACCCTGGCAGCATCGGCGTGGTGCGTATTTCCATCATGCCGCCGTCGGCCAGTGGTCGCTCCGGTATCACGCTGGACGGCCCGTGGGCCTGGTTCCGTCTGCTGGAGCAATCGGATCTCACCGCGGGCAATTCGCCGGACCGCTTCAACCTGCGCCTGCGGGTCGATGGTGCGAGCATCGCCTACGAGCTGCGCGCCAACAGTGCCTTCAACCCGTTCAGAAGCCGCGTGCTCAGCGGTTTCAGCCTGCCGGAGCGGCTATGACGACTGTGGGTTTCTACGGCAAGTTGGCCAGTCGCGGGGATTTTGTCAGCCGCGCCTTGCCCCAGAGTTTTATCGGCCCGTGGGACAGCTGGCTGGCGGCGGGTTTGCTCGCCAGCCAGAACAGCCTGGGCGGTGACTGGCTCAACGTGTACCTGGTCAGCCCGTTGTGGCGCTTTGTACTGGCGCCGGGCGTATGCGGGCCCGATGCCGCGGCGGGCGTGGTGATGCCGAGCATTGATCGGGTCGGGCGGTATTTTCCGCTGGCCGTGGTCACCTTGCTGGATCACGACACCAACCCCGCCTCCCTGGTGGGCGGGCCGGACACCTGGTTCGAGCAGGCCGAAGAGCTGTTGCTCAGCACCCTGGACAGTGGCGCTACCTTCGAAAGCTTCAACGCGGGGATCGACGCCCTGGGCTTTCCGGCGAGTGAGCCGCGTGCGGTCGACAGCCGTTTCGCCGGCCTGCAGCGCGTGGCCGCTACGGTGCCCCATCAGCGCATGACCGCACTGGCCGAACAGGCGTGCGAGGGCGCGAGCCTGTGGTGGGGCCGTGGTTCGCAACGTATTTCACCTGGTTTATTACGGTGCCAGGGCTTGCCTGCCGCCGATGATTTTGCGCAGTTTTTGCTCGGACAAGAAGGTGTGGTGTAGATGGGCGCGACGTACAAATCCGCGAGCAAAAGCCATGTGGGCATGGTTCGCCAAGTCAACGAAGATGCCTTTCTGGACCTGCCGGAAAACCGCCTGTGGGTGGTGGCCGATGGCATGGGCGGGCACGCCGCGGGGGACTATGTCAGCAGCTTGATCGTCGACAGCCTGCGCCATGTGCCGCTGGGCCGCTCCCTCGACGAATACACCGCGGCGCTGCGCAATGACCTGCTGCGCATCAACACCGCTGTACGCGAAGAAACCGCCAACCGTGGCGTGACCATGATGGGCAGTACGGTGGTGGTATTCGCCGCCCGCGGCTTGCGCGGTGTGTGCCTGTGGGCCGGCGACAGTCGCTTGTATCGCCTGCGTGACGGCGTGCTGGAAAGCATCTCCCGCGACCACAGCTACGTGCAGGACCTGCAAGACAGCGGCTTGCTCAGCGAAGCTGACGCCCGCACTCATCCGCGCTCCAATATCGTCACCCGCGCTGTCGGCGTGGAAGCGCAACTGGACGTGGCGTCGGTCGAACTGTTGATTGCTCCCGGCGACAGCTACCTGTTGTGCAGCGACGGCCTGAACAAGACCGTCGAAGACCGCGAAATCCGCGACGTGCTCAGCCATGACGCACCGGATGAAATCGTGCGCAGCCTGGTGCACCTGGGGCTCAATCGCGGCGCACCGGACAACATCACCACCCTCGTCGTGAAGGTTTCGTCATGAACATTGTCATTCCAGGTTATGACATCGAAGGCGAGATCGGCGAAGGCGCCATGGCCAGCGTGTACCTGGCGACCCAGCGTTCGCTGGAGCGCAAGGTAGCGTTGAAGGTGATGGCCGCGGCGCTGGCGGCCGATCCGAGTTTCTGCGAGCGCTTCCTGCGTGAGGGCAAGACCCTGGCGCGCCTTTCGCACCCGCACACGGTGACTATCCATGACATCGGCAACGTCGGTGAGCTGTATTACATGGCCATGGAATACCTGCCCAACGGCACGCTCAAGGAGCGCATCGCTGCCGGCCTGACGCCGGAGCAGGGGGTGACGCTGATCCGTCAGATCGCCTCGGCGCTGGGTTATGCCCATGCCCAGGGCTTGGTGCACCGCGACGTCAAACCGGCGAATATTCTGTTCCGCGCCGATGGCACCGCAGTACTTTCCGACTTTGGTATCGCCAAGTCGCTGGACGACCGCACCCAATTCACCCAGGCCGGGTTTGCCGTGGGTACACCCAGCTACATGAGCCCCGAGCAGGCGCGGGGCCAGGAGATCGACGGGCGCGCCGATCTCTACGCACTCGGTGTGGTGCTGTATGAAATCCTCGTCGGCAAGCTGCCCTATAGCGGCACCGATGCGCTTTCCACTGCGCTGGCGCACCTGACTGAGCCGTTGCCGGAATTGCCTGTGCATCACGGGCGTTACCAGGGTGTGCTGCGCAAGTTGTTGGCCAAAGACCCGGCGCAGCGTTATCCGGATGCGGCAGCGTTGTTGTTGGCGCTGGATCAACTGCCGGCGGATGAATCGGACGCCACGCTGGTACGGCCGCTGCCGATTCCATTGAGCTTTGATCTGGCAGGCATGACCCCCGTCACCATCGACATTCCGACTGATAAACCGCAGCCGCAGCCAATAGTGCGCCAACCGGTGGTAACGCCGACCCAGCACAGTGCCCCCTCCGAGCAGCACCGTGGTCCGGTATTGGCCTTGGCCGCCGTGGCGGTCGCCGTCGCGTTGGCCATTGGTGGCGCCAGCTACTGGTGGTTGAGTGGCAGCGATGAACCGGCTCAGCCGCCAGCCGCCGTGGTGCCCACGGTGACGCCACCGGTGGCTGTCGCTGCAGTGGATGGCGGTCAACGCCCGTTGCTGATGGCGGGCAAGAAGACCCTGTTCCAGCGCGTACTCAGCAAGCCCGGCGCCCAGCTTTCAGCAGACGCGGGCAGCACGCCGGGTAAGGCGTTGCCGGCGTTTTCCGTGCTCTACGTGTACCAGCGCAAGGAAGTGGATGGCAGCCCGTGGGTACGCGTGGGCGCCGCCACCGATGGGCGCAGCGACGGTTGGTTGCCGGCCGCCCAGGTCAGCGACTGGAAACAAAGCCTGGTGCTCAAGTTCACCGAGCGCTCGGGGCGTGCGCCCGTGATGTTCCTGCGCCAATCCGGCGAGGTGGAGAAACTGTTGGCCGATCCTGCTGCCGCGAAAAGCGTGCTGACCAAGGCGCAGAACAACCCTGAGGACAACCAGCAAGTCCTGGCCCTTGAGCCGACAGCCAGCGCGGTGCCGCAAAACCAGTTCTACCTGTTGCCGATTTTCGACTCAAAAGAGAGCTTCGACGAAAACGGCCAGCCGGTGCAGTTGCTCAACGTGGCCTCCATCGACCCAGGCCGCAGCGCGGCTGCCACACCGGCAACCCCGACGCTCAGCGCCAATGCCGATGCATTCCGCACCGCCGTGGTGCTGGTGGTGGATACCACGGTGTCGATGCAGCCCTACATCGACCAGATCCGCGACGTGGTACACGAGCTGCAAACCCGTATCGCCGAGCGCGGCGAACTGGACAGCGTCAGCTTCGGCCTGGTCGGCTTTCGCAGCAGCATCAAGAAAACCCCTGGCCTTGAGTACGTCGCCAAGACCCTGATCAGCCTCGACCAGGGGCGCGATCCGCAGCGCTTCCTCGATATGGCGCGCCAGGTCAAAGCCTCAACCGTCTCCAGCCATTCCTTCAACGAAGATGCGTTTGCCGGGGTGATGCAGGCGGTGGATGGCATGGACTGGTCGGGCTATGGCGGGCGCATCATCCTGCTGGTCACCGACGCGGGTGCGCTGCGCAAGAACGACCCGTTCGCCGCTACCCAGATGAACGAAGCCGAAGTGCGACAGGCCGCACTCGGCAAGCAGATCAAGATCTACGCGCTGCACCTGCGCACCGATGTCGGCAAGAAAACCCACGCCGGTGCCGAGAGCCAGTACCGCATCCTCACCGCCGACGCCAACCCGCAGATCGGCGACCTGTACACGCCAGTGCCGGGAGGCGATGTGCGCAAGCTGGGTGAGCGCGTCGATGAGATCGGTACAGTGTTCGCCGACCTGGTGCATCAGGTGCGCAACAACACGCCGCAACCGGTGCCGCTGCTCGGTTCGGCGCCAAGTCTGGCGGACAAATCCACCGCGGTCGGTTATGCCATGCACATGGACTTCCTCGGGCGCAAAACCGCCAGCCAGGCGCCGCAACTGGTCAGCGCCTGGACCGCCGACCGCGACCTGACCAACCCGGCACTGCCAGCGTTCCAGGTGTGCGTGATGCTGACCAAGCTGCAACTCAATGACCTGCAACAGTCGCTGAAGTTGATCGTGGATGCGGCGCGCAAAACCCAAAGCTCGCCCAAGGATTTCTTCCAGGAAATCGCCAGCGCCTCGGCCTACATGAGCCGGGACCCCCAAGCCCTGCGCAAGGGCGGTAACCTGGCCGACGGTGGTCTGCTCGGTGAATACCTGGAGGGCCTGCCGTACCGCAGCAAGTCGCTGAACATGACCCAGGATTTGTGGTTGTCGTTGAGCGTGGCCGAGCAGGAAGACTTTATCGACGAGCTGGATTCGAAAATCCGCCTGTATGAAACCTTCCATAACGACGTGGCCAACTGGGTCCGTTTCGGCGACGCCGAACCGGGTGATGCGTTGTACCGCGTGCCGCTGTCGACGCTGCCGTAATGTTGAACCTGAGCGCAGTGCACAAGAGCCGGGGCGTTGGTAGCCAGCGCTACAGCCTGGTGATTCCGGCGTTGCACCTGCAAGCGGGCGAACAACTGGCGATTGTCGGCCCCAGTGGTTGCGGCAAAAGCACGTTGCTGGATCTGCTGGCGCTGGTGTTGGCGCCGGATCAGGTCGGGCAGTTTGCGTTCAACCAGCAGGACATCGGCGCGCTGTGGCGTGCCGACCGGCAATCCGCCTTGGCCGCGTTGCGCAGCCAGCACTTGGGCTATGTGCCGCAAACCGGTGGGCTGCTGGGATTTCTGGATGTGCGCGGAAATATCACGTTGTCCCGGCAATTGCTGGGCTTGAAGGACGACGGCAGCGTGGCGCGTCTGGCCGAGCAGTTGCAGGTCAGCGATCAGTTGGCCAAGCGCCCGGCGGCGTTGTCGGTGGGCCAGCGCCAGCGCGTGAGTTGTGCCCGCGCCCTGGCCCATGCGCCGCAACTGGTGCTGGCGGATGAGCCGACCGCTTCCCTCGACCCGTTCAACGCCGAGCGGGTGATGCAGGCGCTGCTGGCCCGGGCCCGTGAACAGCGGGCGGCCTGTGTGATCGCCACCCATGACGAACCCCTGGCCCGCGCCAGTGGCTTGCAGGTGCGGCGTATCGGTTGCCGTCGCGATGCTGACGGCGGCGTCACCGCAACCCTCGGGGAGGCGTGCTGATGCGCATCGGTCTGCTTGCCTCACTCGCCTGGCAGGACTATCGCAACGACGGTTGGCTGTCGGCCTGTTCGGTGCTGGCGCTGGTAGCGGTTATCGCGCCATTGCTGGTGTTATTCGGCCTGAAATTTGGACTGGTTAGCAGTTTGACCGAACGCTTGGAGACCGATCCGGCTACCCGTGAAATTATCCCGTTAGGCGGTGGCCGATTCAGCGCAGCGTTTATCGAGCAGTTGGGGCAGCGCAGCGATGTGGCGTTTGCTTTGCCGCGCACACGGCAGATTGCGGCAACGGCCCAAGTGGGCGCGCTGACCCTGGAAATGTTGCCAACCGCAGCGGGTGATCCGTTGTTGGCAGGCTTACCGATGCCTCACGGTTTGGATCAGATTGTGCTCAGCCATACCGCTGCCGAAAAGCTTGCAGCAAGGCCCGGAGACTGGCTGGAAACCAGCTTTGCGCGGCAAGTGGCGGGGCGCGTCGAGGCCCAGCGCACGCGGTTGCAAGTGCTGGCGGTGTTGCCGTTGGAAGCCTTTGCCCGTGATGGACTGTTGACTGATTTAGCGCTGCTGGAAGCGGCGGAAGATTATCGCGATGGCCGTGCGGTGCCGGCGTTGCATTGGGACGGCGAGGTGGCGGGCGTGAGCGAACAGCGTATCTATCCGGCGTTTCGCCTGTATGCGCGCAGCCTCAGTGATGTGGAACCGCTGCGGGTGTATTTCGCCGGGCAGAACCTGCTGGTGTCGACCCAGGCGCACACTATCGCCCAGGTGCAGTCGTTGAGCCGCAACCTGTCGATTGTGTTCTGGATCATCGCCGGGTTGGCCCTGGCCGGAGCCTTTGCGGCGATTTTTGCCGGCGCGTTGGCGGCGGTCGCGCGCAAGCGCCGGGAATTGTCAGTGTTGCGCCTGCTTGGGTTTTCCACCGGCGCGCTGTTGCTGTTTGTGCTGTTGCAGGCGCTGTACAGCGCCGGTTTTGCGGGCTTGCTCAGTGTCGGGCTTTATGGCCTGGCCGAAGCGGGTTTGAATCAACTCTTCGTGCAGGTGCCGGGCGAGTACGCCAGCCATCTGTTGGCGCGTCACTACGGCCTGGCCCTGGCTGCCGTGCTCGGCGTCAGCGCCGTGGCGGCGGCCTGTGGGGGGTGGCGGGTGGCGCGTATCCAGGCTTCTGAAGGAATCAGAGATGTATAAGTTACTGGGCGCCTGCGTGGCGCTGAGCCTGGCCTCGCTGGCCTGGGCGGATGAGGCAAGCGACAAGCTCGACAATCCCAAACCGTTGCCGGACGACGTGAGCCTGCCGCTGCCGTGCGAAGGCAACATGGTGTTCCGCTACGCCTACGTGCTGGCCCAGGGCACCCTGGATGACCGCGAAGTCAGCCTCGGCTACCCCTTTGCCGAAGGCGAGGCCGGTTACCAGCAGTCGTTTATTTCCGGTTACCGCCGCGACTTCATCAACGGCCAGTTCACCCTCAAGGACTTGCCCAAGGCCTGGAACAAGGTCATCGCGCCGCTGATGCCAAAGACCGACGCCAAGACCCCACTCAAGCCGATGCTGTACTTCATCGGCAAGTACGAAGTGACCGCACGCCAATACGCCCAGGTGATGGGCCAGGCGCAATCCCTGGCCAGCGGTGAACCGGCACCGGCGTGTGACGCGCCCACCGGCATGGCCGGGCGGTTGCCCAAGGTGAAGCTGTCGCGTTTTGAAGCCGAGCGTTTTTCGGCGGTGTACAGCGCCTGGCTGATGAAATACCACCGCGAGTTGTTGCCGGTGAGCGGGCGTGGTGCCTCGGCCGAAGACGGCGGCCTGGGCTTTGTGCGCCTGCCTACCGAGGTTGAGTGGGAGTACGCCGCACGCGGCGGCCAGGCGGTGAGTCGCCAGGACCTGGAAGGCCGCTTGTATCCACGGCGCGCCGAGGGCAGCGAAAGCGATGGCCCGCTGGCTGATTACGCGGTGTTCAACCAGGTCGCTGGCGGCACCGGTCAGGCGGCACGGCTGATGCCCATCGGCACCAAATTGCCCAACCCCATCGGCCTGTTCGACGTGATCGGCAACGCTGCGGAAATGGTCCAGGAATCGTTCCAGCTGGTACATGCCGGCCGACGCCAGGGCACCTATGGCGGCTTTGTGGTCAAGGGCGGCAATTACCTGGAAGGCGAGGGCACCTTGTTCACCGGTATGCGCCGCGAATACCCATTGTTTGCGGCCGATGGCACTGAGCAAAGCAACGAGACCACCGGCTTTCGCGTGGCGATTGGCGCACTGTCGGCACCGCGCTCGCGTTACAAGGAATTGTTTGCCCAATGGCAGAAGGAAGGGCGCCTGGCCTCATTGACTGACGCCATCGACGACGCCCAGGACCCGACCAAGCGCCTGGACAGCATCATCGCCGCCAGCGTCGACCCCAAGCTGCAAGCCGAGCTGGGCCTGGTCAACGAAGAGCTCAAGCGCAACGTTTCGCTGATCGCCCAGCAGCGCGAAGAGGCCGCGGGCAACCTGATCCAGTCGGCGGCGTTGGTGGCCGAGACCATCAGCAACTACAACATTCGCCTGGCCAACCTGCAGAAGAGTCGCCAGCAGGCCGTGGACAGCAAGGACGAAGCCAGCGCGCAGCTGTTCGCCACCGCCATTGCCAATGGACGCAGCGCTCTGGACGGCGCGGTGGCGATTTATATCGACAACCTGGCCACCGGCACGCGCTACACCGATGCGGTGATCCAGGCGCAGTTTCAACGGGTCAAGGAAGAGTTGGATCGCAAGCCAGTGCTCGGCAAGAGCCTGGTGACGCGCGCAACACTGTTCGTTCGCCATGTCGGCAACTACCGCAAGCAACAGCGGGCCGACCCGGCAACGATCTTGAAGGAATTGCTCGCAGCGAGCGGTCAGCGGTCTTGATCGTTGGCTGTCTAGCGAGCTTGGAAGGGACTCAGGCGGCGGTGGGCCGTGCTGGGCAAGTCAAACTTAACAGAGATCACATCTATGCTTTTTTCCCGTAAGTCGGTTTCCAAGCGTCACCTGCTGCTGATCGCGGCCGGTTTCAGCACCGTGTTGACCGGTTGCGCTACGTCGCCTGCGTCCAAGGTCGCGTCGAGCACCAAGGTCGAGTACTACCCCAACTGCTACGAGCCGGTGCAGCACCTGCGTGCCACCGATTCGAACATGACCAAGTCGGTGGTGACCGGTGCCGCCATCGGCGCGGCTGGCGGTGCGTTGTTGGGTGCCCTGACCGGCGACAAGGAAAAACGTGGCCGTAATGCCGCCATCGGTGCTGCCGGTGGCGCCCTGGCCGGCGGCGCGGCGGGTTACTACACCGAACGTCAGAAGCAGATCGCCGATGACAACCAGCGCATCGCCTCCTATGCCGCTGACGTGAATAAAAGCGTCTCCGACATCGACCGCAGCACCGCCTACGCCAAGGCGTCGCAGCAGTGCTACCAGAGTGCGTTCACCAAGCTTGTGGCCGACCGCAAGGCCAAGACCGTCAACGATACCGAAGGCCGCAAGCGCCTGGCGGAAATCGTTGCGGGCCTCAAGGAATCCAATGACCTGATCGTCGCAGTCAACGGCAAAGCCGGCGAAGACCTGAACAACTACACCCAGGCTTACGAAAAAGACCTGCAACAAGTCGGTGTGCAGCGTGCCGACGTAGTTACCGTGGCACAGGCCGAAGTGGCGCCTGTCGTGACGCCGACCAAGAAGAAAGGCGCGGGCACCAAGCCACCGAAAAAGCCGGTGCTGCCAACCGTGCCGAAAGAAGCGGTCACCACCGAGAAGACCTTGCAAACGGCCCAGGCCAAGCAAGCTGAAAGCAAGCAGGTAGCCAACGCAGGTGATTCGCAGCTCAAGCTCAACTGCACCAACCCGAACCTGGTTGACTGGGCGCCGGTACCTTGCCCTAACGTCTAAGTACTTGTTGCTATAAGCGTTAAACGCCAGCCGATCTGTGCCTAAAGCGCAAGATCGGTGGCGTTCTATTTGCAAATCGTTACACTGCTGCGGCCACTCCAATAAATACACCGAGGCCGTGTGCATGAAATTTCGTCTTCTCCTGTGGGTGCTTGGCCTGATGATGGGCAAAGCCAGCCGCACCAATCCCGCCTTCCAGCAGCAACTGGGTGACAAAGACCTGGCCTTCCAGCTGCAGACCCTCGACGGCAAGGTTGCCCGTCACTTCATTGTCAAAGACCAGCGCATCACCAGCCGTTCAGGTGTTCACCCTGAGCCTGCCTTTGCGATTGCCTTCAAAGATGCCGCCTACGGTTTTGCCACGATGCAGGCGAAGAACAAGCAACTGGCGTTCATGACGGGGATTCAGGACAAGTCGATCCAGATCAAGGGCAACCCGGCGTTGGTGATCTGGTTTCAGGGGTTGACCAAGTATTTGAAGCCGAAGAAAAAGAAGTAGGGTTTTCAGGTATACCGAGTTGGATTCATCGCAGGCAAGCCAGCTCCCACAGTCTGGCTGCGTTCCAACGCTGGAACTCGGTCAACTGTGGGAGCTGGCTTGCCTGCGATAGCGGTTTATCAGGTGAAAGATTTAGCCCTGGCTGAACTGCGATGCCAACTCGCGCAACAGCACCTCGGCATCCAACACCTTGGCGACCACTTCCTCAGCTTTTTCCCGGCTCAAGCCCAAACGCTCCAGCAACGCATCCGGAATCGCCTCATCTGGCCCCGATCCAATCCCCCGGCTACGCAACAATCGCACCGCCAGACACACCAAGTTCGGATACTCGGCATATTGACCGTCATAGGTCGGATCGTGCTGAAAGCGCAGGGCCGTGGACAGTTCATCCGGCATGTCCCAGTAGCGCATCAGCCACGCACCAATCTGCTCGCGGCTGATCCCCAGCAAATGTTGCTCGACATAGCTGTGGCACAGGTGCGGGTTGACCTCCAGGTGTCGGCAGATCAGCGAGAAATGCGGTGGGAACACATGGGCCAGCAGCAGGTAGCCGAAGTTGTGCAACAGCCCGGCCAGGTAGGTCAGGCCGGCTTCCGGGCGCTGGGCGCGGGGCATGGCGCGGGTCAGTCCCTCGATCACAGCAGCGGTGTAGATCGACTGATGCCAGTACGGAGTTGACTGATGCGGACGGTCTTTGGGCAGGCTCAGGGTTTTACCCAGTGCCAGGCCCAGCGCCAGGTTGATCACCAGATCGAAGCCCAGTACGCGCACGATGGCGTCTTCGACTGAACGGATCTTGCCCGGCGAGGCGTAGTAGGGCGACGCGGCCCAGCTCACCACTTGGGCGGCCAGCGCCGGGTCGGTTTCCACCACGCCGGTGATGTCATCGATGGTGGCGTTGGGATCGACGCGCAGCTTGATGATCTTCTGCGCCGTGTCGGCCAGCGGTGGAATCTCGATGGTCGCTTCCAGGCGTTGCTGAATGCGGCGGGCGGTGAACGCCTGCATCGCCTGGGTGATTTCCTCGCGGTCATCATTGGGGCGGTCCAGGTTCGGGCGAATGTTGCTCAATGGCTCGCCGAACTGGGCGGCACTGGCCTTGGTGAGCAGGCTCTTGAAGGCGTCACTGGGGATTTCCAGCAACAGCCCGGCTTCGCCCGAATGCACCAGCAGGCTCGGTTCGTTGAGCAGGCTGCCTTCATACAGGCACGGTGAACTGGTGAGCGGCGGCAGCCCGGGCAGCAGGCTCAGGTCATGCTTGCCAAGCATACGCTCGACGCGCTCCGGGGCTACGGCCGTAAGGCGGCGACCAGTGAGTTCGGTGAGGCGGTTGAGGTCAAGCAACTGGCTTTGTGGGAACAGCACCATGAGTGCGCCGACCGCATCCTCAAGCAGCACCGCCTGGACCTTTCGCGCAGGGTTCAGGCCCGCGTGTTCGGCGACTTCCGTGTAGGGGACGGCGAGCTTTGCGAGCAGCGCCCGAATGACCGGCGGGGCGGTCAGTGGGGCTGTGGCGAGGGCAACTTCTGACATGGCCTGATCCAATTTCTTACAGTCATTGGAGTATAACCAGCTTGATACGGGTGATGGTCGGATAAGTGCGTCGGGCGTCACACTTGGCCGTATTGCTGCCCGTGCCGCAGCCAGCGATCCAGCAGCGGGCTGACATGTTCGGGCCAGCGTTCCAACAAGGCTTGTGCGGCGTCGCGCACAGCAGGCAACAAGTCGGCGTCACGCATCAGGTCAGCGACCTTGAATTGCAGCAGACCGGTCTGGCGCGTGCCGAGCATTTCACCCGGGCCGCGCAGTTCGAGGTCTTTTTCGGCGATGACAAACCCGTCGTTGGTTTCGCGCATGATGCCCAGGCGCTGGCGGCCGATCTGCGACAGCGGCGGGTGATACAACAGCACGCAATGGCTGGCAGCGCTGCCCCGGCCGACGCGGCCGCGCAATTGGTGCAGTTGCGCCAGGCCAAGGCGCTCGGGGTTTTCAATGATCATCAGGCTGGCGTTGGGCACGTCTACGCCCACTTCGATCACCGTGGTAGCCACCAGCAATTGCAGGTTACCGGCCTTGAACTCGGCCATCACTGCGGCTTTCTCTGCCGGTTTCATGCGGCCATGGATCAGTCCGACCTTGAGTTCGCCCAGGGCGCTGGTGAGGTCTTCGTAAGTGGTTTCGGCGGCCTGGCAGGTCAGCTCTTCGGACTCTTCAATCAAGGTACAGACCCAGTACGCCTGGCGGCCTTCGGCGCAGGCGCCGCGTACGCGCTCGATCACTTCGACGCGCCGGGTGTCGGTGACCAGCACGGTGTTGACCGGCGTACGCCCGGGCGGCAGTTCATCGAGGATCGAGGTGTCGAGGTCGGCGTAGGCGCTCATGGCCAGGGTGCGCGGGATCGGGGTGGCGGTCATGATCAACTGGTGCGGATTCATGCGCCCGCCCACGCCTTTCTGGCGCAGGGCCAGACGCTGTTGCACGCCGAAGCGATGCTGCTCGTCGATGATCACCAGCGCGAGGTTCTTGAACTGCACTTCGTCCTGGAACAGCGCATGGGTGCCTACCACCATCGGCGCGCCGGCAGCGATTTGCTCCAGGGCGTTCGCACGGTTCTTGCCTTTGAGCTTGCCGGCCAGCCACGCCACTTCCAGGCCCAGCGGCTCGAGCCAGCGCTTGAAGGTGATGAAGTGTTGTTCGGCGAGAATTTCTGTCGGCGCCATCAGCGCGACTTGGTAACCCGCCTCTAGTGCTTGCAAGGCGGCGAGGGCGGCGACCACGGTTTTGCCTGCGCCCACGTCGCCCTGGATCAGGCGCAGCATGGGTTCTTGCTGGCTGAGGTCGTAGGCGATCTCATTGCCCACGCGCTGCTGTGCTCCGGTCGGCGCAAAGCCGAGGTTGGCCAGGTATTGCGCGGGCAGCCGCGTAGCCTTGGGCATCGCCGGCGCACGCAGGGAACGCATGCTTTCACGCAGGCGCTGCTGGGACAGTTGGTGGGTCAACAGCTCTTCGAAGGCCAGGCGATGCTGGGCCCAGTGATGGCCGAGGGCGAGTTCGTCCACGTCGGCATCTGCCGGCGGGTTATGAAGATAGCGAATCGCATCGGCCAGGGGCGCCAGTTGATAGTCACGCGCCAGCTCCAACGGCAGCCAGTCGGGCAAGCTTTGCGGGCCGAGCAGGGTCAGGGTCTGCATGCACAGTTGGCGCAGGCGTTGCTGGGTCAGGCCCTCGGTCAGCGGGTAGATTGGCGTGAGGGTGGTGTCCACCGGTGGCGGTTCGTCGCCGGTGATGGCGCGGTATTCCGGGTGATAGATCTCCAGGCCCGATGCACCGGGACGTGCCTCGCCGTAGCAGCGCACACGGGTGCCACGCTTGAGGCCTTCTTTCTGCGCGTTGCTGAAATGGTAGAAGCGCAGGCTCAAGCCGCCAGTACCATCCTGCAGGCGCACCACCAGGCTGCGGCGCTTGCCCATCACCACGTCAGCGCCGCTGACAGTGCCTTCGACCACCGCATCCTGGCCTGGGCGCAAATGGCCGATGGGCACGACGCGGGTGCGGTCCTGATAACGCAGGGGCAAGTGGAACAGCACGTCCTGGAGGTTTTCCAGGCCGACCTTGGCCAACTTCTCGGCCATGGCGTCACCGACACCCTTGAGTGCCGTCACCGACACCTGCGACAGCTCAGTCATACGGTTGCTTAGCTCGCAGCGGGCGGCTTGGCCACCGAACACAGGCGGATCGAGTCGGCGAGAATCTCAATTGCCTTGGGGCGTGGGAAGCTGGCGCGCCAGGCGATCGCCACGGTACGGAACGGCACCGGAGGCGTGAGTGGGCGAACTTCGATCACGCCTTGAGCGTAGTGATGGCTGTCTACCGCTGACAGCGGCAGGATCGAAATACCCAGGCCGGAAGCGACCATATGGCGAATGGTTTCCAGGGAGCTGGATTCCACCGTGGTGTGCTTGGCGCCTTCGTTGCCCTTGGTCAGGGTCGGGCAGGCTTCCAGTACCTGGTCGCGGAAGCAGTGGCCTTCGCCGAGCAGCAGCAGGCTCTTGTCGTTGAGCAGGCCGGCGTCGATGGTGTCCTTTTTGGTCCACGGGTGCGAGGCCGGCATCAGCACGTAGAACGGCTCGTCGTAGAGCGGCAGGGTCAGCACGTCCGCCTCGTTGAACGGCAGGGCGATGATGATCGCGTCCAACTCGCCGTTGCGCAGTTTGTCGCGCAGCACGTGGGTGAAGTTTTCTTCGATATACAGCGGCATCTGCGGCGCGACGCGGTGCAGTTGCGGGATCAGGTGCGGGAACAGGTAAGGGCCGACAGTGTAGATCGCGCCAACCTTGAGCGGTGCGGTCAGCTGGTTCTTGCCGGCCTGGGCCAGCTCGCGAATGCTTTGCGCTTGTTCCAGGACCTTCTGGGCCTGGGCAACGATGCCTTCGCCCACTGGGGTGAGGCGCACGGCGCTCTTGCTGCGCTCGAAAATCAGCACACCGAGTTCGTCTTCAAGCTTTTTCACGCCCACCGACAGCGTCGGCTGGCTGACGTGGCAACGCTCGGCGGCATGGCCGAAGTGCTGTTCTTGGGCGAGGGTCACGATGTAGCGTAATTCTGTAAGAGTCATAGCGGGCGTCCATGAAGTTGCGGGCCAAGCATACCGGCTGCAATCGATAGACGCACGTTATCAGAACTTTGCTGGGGATTGAGTGGGGAATGTCGGAAATTGTTGTCGCGGTGAAAGACGATGCGGGAGGGTGCGAGCCCCTCCCACATTGCTCTGCTAGCGGCGACGTTTATCGATGTTGTAAACGAAGGGCGCAACCAGTTCGACACTGCCGTTTTTCAACAAGTCGGCAGGCGGTTTGGGCAAGGGTTGAGCCTTGCGGATCATCTCCAGGGTCGCACGGTCCAGGTCGGCGTTGCCGGAGCGGCCTTCCAGTTCGTAGGACAGTACATTGCCTTCGCCATCGACCACGAAGCGCAAGCGGTTCATGCCTTCCTTGCCACGTTGCTGGGCGCCCGGCGGGTACTTCTTGTACTTCTGCAGGTGCGCCAGCAGGGTACTTTGCCAGGATGCCTGGGCGGCAAGCTGTTGTGCCGAAGGACCGGGAGCGGGCTGGGCGGATTTTTGCGCAGGCGCGTTGCTCGGCGGCGTTTCGCTCGGTGGCTCCTCGGACGGTTTCTCCTTGGGCGGATCGGGCTTTTTCTCCACGGGCTTGGGCGGTTGCGGCTTGGGTTTGGGCTTGACCGGCTTGGGCACCTGGATCGTCGGTTTGGGCGCCTCGGCCAATTTCGGCAGGGGCAGCTCTTCAACCGGTGGCGGCGGTGGCGCCACGACCTTGGGCGGTGCCGGCGGCGGCGGTGGCGCTGGCAGCGGCGCCAGGTCGATGACCATCGCGGCCGGCGGCAACTGGATCACCTGCGGCGCGGACCATTGGAGCGCGATGATGATCGCGACGGCATGCACGCCCAGCACGACGGCGAGGCTGGTGCCGTAACGCGTCAGTTTGTGGCGCGTCGTGATCATTTCTTGGCTGCCGTCTCAAGTCCGACCAGGCCTACCTTGAGGTAGCCGGCTGCCCGCAGGGCATCCATCACGCTCATCAGGTCACCGTAGTCCACGCCCTTGTCGGCCTGGAAGAAGATCGTCGTGTCTTTCTTGCCCTGAGTCTTGGCGTCGAGCACCGGCCCCAGGGTTTCAGCCTTGACCTCTTCTTCGCCCAGGAACAGGCGTTGATCCGCCTTGACGCTGAGGAAAATCGGCTTCTCCGGCCGCGGCGCCGGCTTGGCGCTGGAGGCGGGCAGGTCAACCTTGATGTCCACGGTGGCCAACGGTGCAGCCACCATGAAGATGATCAGCAGCACCAGCATCACGTCGATAAACGGCGTAACGTTGATTTCGTGGTTCTCGACGAGTTCGTCGTCGCCTTGATTCAAATGCAGGCCCATGGCCGATTACCCCACTTTCACCATGTGCGGTTGCGAGCTGCGCTCGGTAGGTAGGTGATCGAGGTCACGGCTGACCAGCAGCAGGACTTCTGCCGACGCATCCGATACCTGAGCCTTGTAGCCGGCGATCGAACGGGCGAAGACGTTGTAGATCACCACCGCTGGAATCGCGGCAACCAGGCCCAGGGCAGTGGCCAACAGGGCTTCAGCGATGCCGGGGGCAACGACGGCGAGGTTGGTGGTCTGGGTTTTGGCGATGCCGATGAAGCTGTTCATGATGCCCCATACGGTGCCGAACAGGCCGACAAACGGCGCGGTGGAACCGATGGTGGCGAGTACGCCGGTGCCGCTGCTCATGTTACGGCCGCAAGCGGCAACCAAGCGCTCCAGGCGGAACGCCACGCGTTCCTTGATGCCTTCTTTTTCGCGGGTGTTGGCCGACAGGCGCATTTCTTCCAGCGCGTCGTGCACCAGGGTGTTGGCCAGGGTGCCCTTTTTGGTTGCGGTTTCGCTCGCTTCCTTGAGGGTAGTGGCTTTTTTCAGGTGGACGATTTCAGCGCGCAGACGACGCTTGGCGCCCAGCAGCTCGAAGCCTTTGGCAATCCAGATGGTCCAGGTGATGATCGACGCGATGGCCAGGCCGATCATCACGGCCTTCACCACTACGTCGGCATTCTGGTACATGCCCCATGGCGACAGGTCGTGGGCCATGCCCAGGGTGTTGTCTTCTTCCAGCACAACGCCGGTTTCGTTGGCAGGTGCGGCGTCGCCCGTGGCCTGGGCCGGGTCGGTAGCCACTGGCGCAACGGCAGGCGCCGTCGGGGCAGCAGCATTCTGCTCGGTAGCTGCCGGAGTGGCGGGTGCGGTGGCATCAGCGAATGCGGCGGTCGGTGCCAGCAGGACGCTGAACAGCATCGCAGCAATCGCACGCCAGGCGCGGGATGGGCTGTGAGGCTTGGTTGGCGAAGCGGGGGTTGTATTACGTGTCATGCTGGCCGGACCTGAGAGAAAAAATGGGTGATCGTCCTTCCAGACCCTTTTGGGTCGAGGACAAATGGGCGGTTATTATTGCAAGTAATTCTTGTTAACTAAAGTGGCACTGTTACTTTATTTCGCTTTTTACTGGCCGTTGATCCACTCGCGCGGCTAATCTGCGCCTTTGAGAATGGAGTTTTATGATGTCTGCGCCTTCTGTTGTGATTGCCGGTTGCGGTGATGTGGGTAGTCGGCTGGCTAGCCAATTGCTGGCCTCGGAATGGGAGGTCCACGGCCTGCGCCGCGATATTTCACGCTTGCCCGACGGCGTGATCGGCATCGCTGGCGATCTGTTCAAAAAGGATTGCCCGGACACCTGGCCGATCGGCGGGGTGGATTATCTGGTGTACTGCGCCGCTGCCACCGACCACGACGAGGCCGGCTATCGCGCCGCCTACGTGCAAGGGTTGCAGCATGTATTGGAGTGGCTGGACGACTACGGCCAGACGCCCAAGCATTTGCTGTTTGTCTCCAGCAGCAGTGTGTATGGGCAGCAGAACGGCGAGTGGGTCGACGAAACGTCAGAGACGCAAGCGAAGGGTTATTCCGGGCAGGTGATGCTGGAAGCTGAGCAAGTGGCGCTCAATAGTGGTATTCCGGCCACCATCGTGCGGCTGACCGGGATTTACGGCCCGGGTCGTGAATGGCTGTTGACCCAGGTGCGTCAAGGCTACCGCGTAGCGGTTGACCCGCCTTTATATGGCAACCGGATTCACGCCGATGATGCGGCCGGGTTGTTGGCCTTTTTATTGCGGCACGTGGAGCAGGGCGGTGCATTGGACAAGGTGTACATCGGTGTCGATGATGCGCCTGCGCCACTGGCAGAGGTGGTGGGTTGGTTGCGCGAGTACCTGGGCGTAACCGAATGGGCTGAGGACGCCAGTGTGCGCCGTGCCGGCAGTAAGCAATGCAGCAATGCGCGCATCAAGGCGCTGGGTTGGGTGCCAACATACCCGACTTACCGGGAAGGCTATACCGCCATCCTGAAAGGCTGAAACCCGGTCAAACATGTGGGAGGGGGCAAGCCCCCTCCCACCTTTAGATCCAGATGACGCTGTTATTACTTTTCAAGCAGCCACTGGCGTGGGCCTGGGGTGAACTGAGGCACTTCATCCGCCTGCGCGGTGTTGATCGCCTGGAAGATTTCCAGCTGCTCACCCTTGCGTACGAAGATCCATGGATTGCCCTGGCCGTTCAGTTGCAGCCAGATGCTGTCGTAGCCGCCGCTCATGGAGGCGCAATCACCCGCCAGGCACAGTGAGTAACGGTCAACGCCAGGCAGACCGGCGATCTTGCCGTCAGCCTGGAACTGCACTGTGGCGCCGTTGCCGGTGCCGTCGGTTATCTTCCAGTCGCCGCCCATGTAGGCCGCATACAGTGCCCGTTCGAAGTTGGCACCCAGTGGTGCGCCTTCGGGGGCCGGGTCTTTGGCGCGGGCGAACAGCTGCTCTGGCTCATTGTCGTTGGCCACTTGCAGCAATTGTTTGCCTTTGCGCTTGAGTTCGGTGGCGGAGCTGCCGTAGAAGTCCACGCTCCACGCGCCGGGTTTTTCACCCGACAACTTGCCTTCCGCTACTTCAAAACCGTTGTAGTAGCGCGCCTGCAACGCCTTGGTATTGACCTCCCACTCAAGGTTGGGGCCATAGGATTGCAGGGCTTCACGCAAAGGGCCGCCCTTGGCTGCCGCGTCGATGGCGGCCTGGTTGATCCAGGTACCGCTTACGTCCAGGTCGGCCGGGTTGCTGGCACAGCCGCCCAGCAACAGTGCGAGCAACGAAGAGGCTACAAGCGCTTTGCGCATTACGAAATCCTTATGAAACGAAGCCGGCGCAGCCTTTTGGGGCTGCGCCGGGTGTTTTACTCGATGACCAGAATGGCGTCCATCTCAACCTGTGCGCCCTTTGGCAGGGCTGCAACGCCGATGGCGGCGCGGGCTGGGTAGGGTTGTTCGAAGTACTTGCCCATGATCTCGTTGACCTTGGCAAAATGGCTCAGGTCGGTGAGGAAGATGTTCAGCTTGACGATGTCCTTGAACGAACCACCGGCAGCTTCAGCCACGGACTTGAGGTTTTCGAAGACTTGTACGGTCTGGGCTTCGAAGCCTTCAACCAGCTCCATGGTCTTTGGGTCCAGCGGAATCTGGCCGGACATGTAGACGGTGTTGCCCGCCTTGATCGCCTGGGAGTAGGTGCCGATGGCGGCTGGGGCTTTATCGCTGGTGATAACTGTCTTGGTCATGAATGACTCCTTGTAATGGATCGGTTATGCACGCATACGGGTGATGCGGATCACACCGGTCAAGGCGCGCAGTTTCTTGATCACGCGGGCCAGGTGCACGCGGTCGTGCACACTGACCACCAGTTGGACCACGCTGATGCGACCATCACGTTCGTCCATGCTGATTTTCTCGATATTGCCGTCGGCCGCGTTGACGCTGCTGGCCAGCAGGGCGATCAGGCCGCGCTGGTGTTCCAGCTCCACCCGCAGCTCGACGTTGAACTCGCCGGTGACATCCTTGGCCCACGAGAGCTGGATGCATTTTTCCGGGTTGTGGCGGATTTCGGTGATATTGCGGCAGTTGTCCAGGTGCACCACCATGCCCTTGCCTGCGGACAGGTGGCCGACAATCGGGTCGCCCGGAATCGGTGTGCAACATTTTGCGTAACTGAGCACCAGACCCTCGGTGCCGCGAATCGCCAGCGGGCCTTCCGGGCTCGGCAGCTGTTCGCCTTCGCCCAGCAAGCGACGGGCGACCACGTAGGCCATGCGGTTGCCCAGGCCGATATCTTCGAGCAGGTCTTCGATGGTTTCCTGGCGATACTCGTGAAGCATCGCCTGCACGCGCTCTTGCGCAATCTTGTCCAGGGCACTGTCGAAGCCGTTGAGCACCTTGTTCAGCAGGCGCTCGCCCAGGCTGATGGACTCTGAGCGACGCTGCAGTTTCAGGGCGTGGCGAATATGCGTACGGGCCTTGCCGGTGACCACGAAGTTCAGCCATGCCGGGTTGGGGCGTGCGCCTGGAGCACTGACGATCTCGACCGTGGAGCCGCTTTGCAGGGGCTCGGACAGCGGCGCGAGACGACGATTGATCCGACAGGCAATGCAGCTGTTGCCCACGTCGGTGTGCACCGCGTAGGCAAAGTCGACCGCCGTGGAGCCCTTGGGCAGCTCCATGATCCGGCCCTTGGGCGTGAACACGTAGACCTCGTCCGGGAACAGGTCGATCTTCACGCTTTCGATGAATTCCAGGGAGTTGCCGGCACGTTGCTGCATTTCCAGCACGCCCTTGACCCACTGACGGGCGCGGGCATGGGTGCCTTTGGGCTGCTCGTCGCCGCTGGATTTGTACAGCCAATGGGCGGCGATGCCGTTGTTGGCCATCTCTTCCATTTCGCGGGTACGGATCTGAATCTCGATCGGCACGCCATGCATACCGAACAGCGTGGTATGCAGCGACTGATAGCCGTTGGCCTTGGGGATCGCGATGTAGTCCTTGAAGCGGCCCGGCAAGGGTTTGTACAAATTATGTACAGCGCCCAGCACGCGGTAGCAGGTATCGACCTTGTCGACGATGATCCGGAACGCGTACACATCCATGATCTCGTTGAAGGCCCGGCGCTTGCCGCGCATCTTCTTGTAGATGCCGTAGATGTGCTTCTGGCGGCCACTGACCTCGCCTTCGATTTCGTCGATCGCCAGGCAATGGCTCAGGGATTCTTCGATCTTGTTGACGATTTCCTTGCGATTGCCCCGGGCGCGTTTGACCGCCTGGTAGATGCGCGCCGAACGCATCGGGTGCATGGCTTTGAAACCAAGGTCTTCGAATTCGATACGAATGGCGTGCATGCCCAGCCGGTTGGCGATGGGCGCGTAGATTTCCAGGGTTTCCTTGGCGATGCGCCGACGCTTTTCGCCGGACAGCACTTCCAGCGTGCGCATGTTGTGCAGCCGGTCGGCCAGCTTTACCAGGATCACCCGAATGTCTCGGGCCATGGCCATGGCCATCTTCTGGAAGTTTTCCGCCTGGGCTTCGGCCTTGGTCTCGAAGTTCATCTGGGTCAGTTTGCTGACCCCGTCGACCAGTTCGGCCACGGTTTCGCCAAATTGCGCGCTGAGCGCTTCCTTGGCAATGCCGGTGTCTTCGATCACGTCATGCAGCATCGCGGCCATCAGGCTCTGATGGTCCATGTGCATGTCGGCCAGGATATTTGCCACCGCAAGGGGATGGGTGACATACGCTTCACCGCTACGTCGGCGTTGGCCGTCGTGGGCTTGTTCGGCGTAGAAATACGCTCGGCGGACCAGGTTGACCTGGTCGGGGCCGAGGTAGGCCGATAAGCGATCGGCGAGGGCGTCTATGCTCGGCAAAGTGTGAACTCCTGCCGATGACTGTGACCCTGCGCCGTGCTACGTCGACCTGGCATAGGCTTAGACGGCCTCGTTGGACTCGTCCTCGAACGCTGCAAACAGCGGTTCGTCTTCAACGATTTCGGCGTTGGCAATGAACTCGTAGCTCATCAGGCCTTCAGCGATTTCACGCAGGGCTACAACAGTAGGCTTGTCGTTTTCCCACTGGACCAGGGGCTCTTTGCCGCCAGTGGCCAGTTGACGGGCACGCTTGGTAGAGAGCATGACCAGCTCAAAGCGGTTATCCACGTGTTCTAGGCAGTCTTCAACGGTTACGCGGGCCATGGTATTCCTCGGAGCGAATGCAAGATGCGCGCTGCCCGGTTGGGCGAGCGGACTGAGCAGTTTAAAAAATCACCAGCGTTTAGGGAAGCGCTGATTTTTCGCAGGTTCTCGCAAAACCGCTACAAGTGCCAATGTAAGGCCCTTGCAGCGGTTTTGGGAAGCGCCAATCAGCCGAGCAGTTCGGCGAGTAATTTGCCGAAACGCTGCTGTTGACGCTTTTGCTGGAGCTGATTGGCACGGAAAATCGCCTTCAAATCATCCAGAGCGTGGGCAAAATCGTCATTGATGATCAGGTAGTCGTAGTCGACATAGTGGCTCATTTCGCTCACGGCTTCACGCATACGCCCTTCGATGATCTCGTCGCTGTCCTGGCCACGGTTGGTCAGGCGCTGGTGCAAGGCTTCAAGCGACGGCGGCAGGATAAAGATCGAGCGTGCCTTGGGCATCAATTGGCGCACTTGCTCGGCGCCCTGCCAATCGATTTCCAGGATCAGGTCGTGGCCTTCGTCCAGGGTCTGCTGCAGATGACTTTGGGAGGTGCCGTAGAGATTGCCGAAGACTTCGGCACGCTCCAGGAAGTCGCCGTGTTCGATCATCTTGACGAATTCGGTACGCTCGACGAAGTGATAGTGCACGCCGTTCACTTCGCCCGGGCGCATGGCGCGGGTGGTGTGCGACACCGAAATGCGGATCTGCTCGTCAGCGTCGGTCAAGGCTTTGACCAGGCTGCTTTTGCCCGCACCCGAAGGGGCGGAAATGATGTAAAGGGTGCCGGTGCTGTGGGTCATGGAGGTTGCCTTACTCAATATTCTGTACTTGTTCGCGCATTTGCTCGATCAACACTTTGAGGTTGACCGCCGCCGTGGTGCTGCGCGGATCGAACGCCTTGGAGCCCAGTGTATTGGCTTCGCGGTTGAGTTCCTGCATCAGAAAGTCCAGGCGCCGACCGGCGGCGCCGCCAGACTTGAGCACGCGGCGCACTTCAAGAATGTGGGTGCTCAGGCGGTCGAGCTCTTCAGCCACGTCGCTTTTCTGGGCAAGCAGGACCATTTCCTGTTCCAGGCGCGTCGGGTCAAGGTCGGCTTTCATGTCGGTGAAGCGGTCGAGGATCTTCTGGCGCTGGGTGGCAAGCATCTGCGGCACCAGTTCGCGCAGGGTGACCACATCGGCTTCGATCGATGTCAGACGCTCGTTGATCAGGCGCGCCAGTTCAGCGCCTTCGCGCTCACGGCCGGCCTTGAGTTCCTTCAGGCCCTGGTTGAACAGCGCGAGGGCTTCGGCGTTCAGGGCCTGCGGGTCGGTTGCGTCGCCCACCAGTACGCCGGGCCAGGCCAGCACTTCCAGAGGGTTCAGCGCGGCCGGTTGCTTGATCAGGCCGGCGATGGTTTCGGCGGCGGCCACCAGTTGTGCGGCGCGGTCGCGGTCCAGCTGCAGCGGTTTGCCGGTGGTTTCTTCGGTAAAACGCAGGGTGCATTCCAGCTTGCCACGGGAAATGCCCTGGCGCAGCGCTTCACGGACGGCGCCTTCGAGGTCGCGGAACGACTCGGGCAGGCGCAGGTGTGGCTCCAGGTAACGGCTGTTGACCGAGCGCAATTCCCAGCTGAGGGTGCCTTGAACCCCGGCTTTTTCGACACGGGCGAAGGCGGTCATGCTGTGCACCATGGAGGTACCTCGTGTTGGATAGATAGAGATTGGCCAGGCCGACCTGTAGGAGCGAGCAAGCTCGCTCCTACAGTCGAGAGGCGCAGGATTGTAGCGCAGTGCGCAGGAGGCGCCCAAACATGCGCATTCGTAACCGAATTTTTAGAAGTGCCCCGAATCGGCTCGCGGCTCTATAATGCTCGGCAGTTTTTCGTCCTCAGTACAGGTATCCCCTATGAAACGTCCAAGTGGTCGCGCTGCCGATCAGCTCCGCTCGATCCGCATCACCCGCAACTACACCAAACACGCCGAGGGATCCGTACTGGTCGAGTTTGGCGATACCAAGGTGATTTGCACCGTCAGCGTCGAAAACGGCGTGCCGCGCTTCCTCAAGGGCCAGGGCCAGGGCTGGTTGACCGCAGAGTACGGCATGTTGCCGCGCGCCACCGGTGAGCGTAACCAGCGTGAAGCCAGCCGTGGCAAGCAAGGCGGGCGTACCCTGGAAATCCAGCGCCTGATCGGCCGTTCCCTGCGCGCCGCGCTGGACATGTCCAAGTTGGGCGACGTGACCCTGTACGTCGACTGCGACGTGATCCAGGCTGATGGCGGTACCCGTACTGCATCCATCACCGGCGCCATGGTGGCCCTGGTCGACGCATTGAAAGTGATCAAGAAGCGTGGTGGCCTCAAAGCGGGTGACCCGCTCAAGCAGATGATCGCCGCTGTGTCGGTCGGCATGTACCAGGGCGAGCCTGTGCTGGACCTGGATTACCTGGAAGACTCGGCCGCCGAGACCGATCTGAACGTGGTCATGACCAGCACCGGTGGTTTCATCGAAGTGCAGGGCACCGCCGAAGGCGCGCCATTCCAGCCGGCTGAGCTGAACGCGATGCTGGCCCTTGCCCAGAAGGGCATGACCGAAATCTTTGCACTGCAAACCGCTGCACTCGCTGACTAAGCCTGCCCCAAGGAGAAGCGCCATGAATGACAGCCAATTGCCGGTTCCGGCACCGTCCAAGGAAGTACGCCAGTTGGCAATGCTGTGTCATTTCGCGGCGTTTGCAGGGTTGGTGTTCCCCTTCGGCAGCGTGTTGGGGCCGCTGATCCTGTGGCAGTTCAAGAAGGATGTGGACCCGCTTATCGATGATCAGGGCAAGGAAGCTCTGAACTTCCAGATCACCGTGGCCATCGCCTGGTTGGTGTGTCTGGTGTTGGGCTTCGTGGTGGTCGGCTTTTTGCTGATGACCGTACTGGTGATAGGGGCGTTGATACTGACGATCATTGCCGGGATCAAGGCCAACAAGGGCATTGCCTATCGCTATCCGTGGACTTGGCGTCTGGTCAAGTAACCGAGCGGCCACAAAAAAACCGACATTGCTGTCGGTTTTTTTTGTGCCTGGAAAAGGACCTCAGATGGTCAAGGTCCAGTCGTAGTCCACGATCAGCGGCGCGTGCTGCGAGAAGCGCGGCTGGCGTGGCAGGCGAGCGCTGCGTACGAACCGGCGCAGTCCCGGGGTCAGCAGCTGATAGTCGAAGCGCCAGCCCAGGTTGAGCATCTCGGCCTGTTCGTTATCCGGCCACCAGCTGTACTGGTCGCCTTCGCGGCTGACTTCGCGCAGGGCATCGACATAGCCCATGTTGCCGACAATCTCGTCCATCCAGGCCCGTTCCGGCGCCAGGAAGCCCGGTGATTGCTGGCTGTCGCGCCAGTTCTTGATATCCAGCTTCTGTTGCGCCACGTACAGCGAGCCACAATAAATGTACTCGCGACGTTTGCGTCGCTGTTTATCCAGGTAACGGGCGAAGTCGTCCATTAGCTTGAACTTCTGGTTCAAGTCTTCATCGCCGTTCTGCCCCGAAGGAAGCAGCAAGGTCGCGATGCTGACCTTGTCGAAATCGGCTTGCAGGTAGCGCCCGTAGCGGTCGGCTGTCTCGAAGCCGAGGCCGCTGATGACCGCCTTGGGTTGCAACCGCGAGTACAAAGCCACGCCACCTTGGGTGGGCACTTCGGCATCGCAGGCATAAAGGAAGTAGCCATCCAGTTGGAAGGCTGGGTCGTCCAGTTCAAAGGCGGAGGCGCGGGTGTCCTGCAGGCAGATGACGTCGGCATTCTGGGCTTGCAGCCAACTGAGCAAACCACGCTCGACTGCAGCCTGAATACCATTAACGTTCACACTGATGATCCGCATAAATGGCCCCAAAAATCGCGTGCGTGTATGATACACGCCGTCCACCTAATTAGCTAAATCCGTGGTATCTGAGGCTTTTTTCATGCAGGCGTATCAACGCGATTTCATTCGTTTTGCCATCGATCGCGGCGTTTTACGCTTCGGTGAGTTCACTCTCAAGTCCGGGCGCACCAGCCCGTACTTCTTCAATGCAGGCTTGTTCAACTCGGGTTCGGCCCTGGCTCAGCTGGGGCGTTTCTACGCGGCAGCCATCGTTGAAAGCGGTATTTCCTTTGATGTGCTTTTTGGTCCGGCCTACAAGGGTATTCCCCTGGCTGCGGCTACAGCGGTGGCCCTGGCGGAACATCATGGGCAGGATCTGCCGTGGTGCTTCAACCGTAAGGAAGCCAAGGCCCACGGTGAAGGCGGCAGCCTGGTAGGGGCTCCGTTGACCGGTGATGTGCTGATCATCGATGACGTGATCACCGCCGGCACCGCGATTCGTGAGGTGATGCAAATCATCGCTTCCCAGGACGGCGCCAAGGCCGCCGGCGTGCTGATCGCCTTGAACCGCCAGGAGCGTGGCAACGGTGAGTTGTCGGCGATCCAGGAGGTGGAGCGTGATTTCGGCATTCCCGTGGTAAGTATCGTGTCGTTGAACCAGGTGTTGCAGTTCCTGGAGGATGATCCGCAGCTCAAGCAGCATTTGCCGGCTGTGCGTGCATACCGCGAGCAGTTTGGCGTCTGATACTGAATTTTTGTTGAAAGGGGCTTGTGTAGGAGGGGGATCTCCATTGTCCTCTGGCTCTATACAAAAAGGCCCCGCTCAATCGGATTGAGCGGGGCCTTTTTATTTGCAGCGGTTAAGGACGCTTGCGGTTACTGATCAGCGTGCCCACACCGGTATCAGTGAAGATTTCCAACAGGATTGCATTCGGCACACGGCCATCCAGGATCAGCGAGCTGCCTACACCACCTTGGACTGCTTCCAGCGCGCAACGGATCTTCGGCAACATGCCGCCGTAGATGGTGCCGTCGGCGATCAGGTCGTCTACCTGCTGGGTGGTCAGGCCGGTCAGTACCTTGCCTTCCTTGTCCATCAAACCGGCGATATTGGTCAGTAGCATCAGCTTTTCAGCCTTCAGTGCTTCCGCCACCTTACCGGCTACCAGATCGGCGTTGATGTTATAGGACTCGCCATTGGCACCCACGCCGATCGGCGCAATCACCGGGATGAAGTCGCCCTTGACCAGCAGGTTGAGCAAATCGGTGTTGATGCCGATCACTTCGCCCACCTGGCCGATGTCGATGATTTCTGGAGTGGTCATCTCCGGCGTCATCCGCGTCACGGTGAGTTTCTTGGCCCTGATCAGTTCGGCATCTTTGCCGGTCAGGCCAATCGCGCTGCCACCATGGCTATTGATCAAGTTGACAATGCTTTTGTTGACTTGACCGCCCAAAACCATTTCGACCACGTCCATAGTTTGTGCATCGGTCACGCGCATGCCATCAATGAAGTGGCTCTCGATAGACAGACGCTTGAGCAGGTCGCCAATTTGCGGCCCGCCGCCATGTACGACTACTGGGTTGATGCCCACTGCTTTCATCAGCACGACATTGCGAGCGAAGCCATTTTTCAGCTCTTCGTTCTCCATGGCATTGCCGCCATACTTGATCACCAGCGTCTTGCCGACGTAGCGTCGAATATAAGGCAACGCTTCGGACAGGACCTTGGCGGTGTTGGCAGCGGCTTCGCGTTCGAGGGTCATTCAGGGCTCCGGGCAAAAAATCAGAACGGTAATTGGAGATCAGGGGCAACACGTTTCAACTGGGCGTGGAACACGTCCTTGATGCGCTGCAACTCGGCCTCGGTATCCGCCTCGAAACGCAGGACCAGCACCGGTGTGGTGTTGGACGCGCGAACCAGGCCCCAGCCTTTGGCGTAATCGACTCGCACACCATCAATGGAGGTCAGGTTGGCCCCTTCACCCCATTGCGCATCGTGCAATGCGTCAATGATGCTGAATTTGCTCTCCTCGGTCACATGGATATTGATCTCTGGCGTAGAAATATCATTCGGGAAGGTCTGAAACAGTTCTTCGGCGGTGGATTTTTCCTTGCTGAGGATCTCCAGCAGACGAGCGGCGCTGTAAATGCCGTCGTCAAACCCGAACCAGCGCTCCTTGAAGAAGACGTGGCCGCTCATTTCGCCGGCCAATAGTGCACCGGTTTCCTTCATTTTCTTTTTGATCAACGAATGACCGGTCTTCCACATTAGCGGGCGACCGCCGTACTCCTTGATCAGTGGCGTCAGGCGGCGGGTGCATTTCACGTCGAAGATGATCTCGGCGTTGGGGTTGCGCGCCACGACGTCACGGGCAAACAGCATCAGCAGGCGGTCGGGGAATACGATCTCGCCGGTTTCGGTCACCACGCCTACGCGGTCACCGTCGCCATCGAAGGCCAGGCCGACGTCGGCGCCCACTTCCTTGACCTTGGCGATCAGGTCCACCAGGTTTTCCGGCTTGCCCGGGTCCGGGTGGTGGTTGGGGAAGTTGCCGTCGACGTCGCAGAACAGCGGGATCACTTCGCAGTTCAGCGCTTCGAGCAATTGCGGGGCAATCACGCCAGCCGCGCCGTTTCCGCAATCCACCACCACTTTGAGGCGGCGCGCGAGCTTGACGTCGCGGGTGATTTCATCGGAGTAGCGCTGCAGGATGTCGACCTTGGTGATGGTGCCGGTGCCGCTGGTCAGGTCGTTGGTCTTCAGGCGGGTGTGCAGGGCCTGGATCTGTTCATTGGCCAGCGTATCGCCAGCGATGACGATCTTGAAGCCGTTGTAGTCCGAAGGGTTATGGCTACCGGTGAGCATCACCCCGGATTTACCGGCCAGTACGTTGGCCGCGTAGTACAACGCGGGTGTCGGCACCAGGCCGACGTCGCTGACATGGCAACCGCTGTCGGCCAGCCCCTGGATCAGTTGCTCGACCAGCTCGGGGCCGGACAAGCGGCCGTCACGACCCACCGAGACGTTGGGTTCGCCCTGGGCAAGGCTCTGCGAACCGATGGCGCGGCCGATCCAATAGGCGGTTTCGGCGGTCAGGGTCTTGGGTACCACGCCACGAATGTCATAGGCGCGAAAAATGCTGTCGGGAAAGGTCGGGGCTACGCGGGCTGCGGTACTCATCGCGGGGGAAACTCCATCTGAAAGGGGGCAAGGCGGGCCTGATGTGGCTGGCCGGCAGGCTCAAACTGAAGGGTATGACGGCGTTTTCGGCAGAGAGTTCGTGGTGTAAAAATGCCATCGGCGCATTGGCGCTAGCATTATTTTTACGTAGTCCTTTGATTTCATTGGAGAAATCTCGATGATTATTTCCGCGCATTCTTCATCCTGAAAAGCCGGGCGGTGGCGCGTGGCCGGACGATTGCATCCGGCCACGTTCAGCTTAGTCAGTGACTGCCGGAATGCCCAAAACCGCCTGCGCCGCGTTGGGTTTCGTCGAATTCCTGCACCAATTCAAAATGCGCCTGCACCACCGGCACCAGGACCAGTTGGGCGATGCGCTCGCCGACGGCGATGTTGAAAGCAGTCTGGCCACGGTTCCAGCACGAGACCATCAGCTCACCCTGGTAGTCGGAGTCGATCAGGCCGACCAGGTTGCCGAGCACGATGCCGTGTTTGTGGCCCAGGCCGGAGCGCGGCAGGATCAGCGCCGCCAGGCCCGGGTCGCCGACATAGATCGACAGGCCGGTCGGGATCAGGATGGTCTGGCCCGGCTCAAGGATGGTGTCCTCCTTGAGCATGGCGCGCAGGTCCAGGCCGGCGGAGCCTGGTGTGGCGTAGGCCGGCAGGGGGAATTCGTTGCCGATGCGGGGGTCGAGGATCTTGGCTTGCAAAGCGTGCATGAAAATTAAACCTGGTTCAGCCGTTGGGCGATAAAAGAGATCAGTTGGCGGGCAATCTTGCCCTTGCTGGTCTGGGCGAAAAGGGTGGCGTGCAGCTCGCGGTCGATCACGCTGCAGGCATTTTCCTCGCTGTTGAAGCCGATGCTCGGGTTGGCGACATCATTGGCAACGATCAAGTCGAGATTTTTGTCTTTCAGTTTGCGCGCGGCGTAGTCCAGAAGGTGCTCGGTCTCGGCAGCGAAACCGACACTGAACGGACGGTCCGGACGGGTGGCGATGGTGGCCAGAATGTCCGGGTTGCGCACCATTTGCAGGAGCAGGCCGTCGCCGCTTGTAGGGTCTTTCTTGAGCTTTTGCGGGGCTACGACTTCCGGGCGGTAATCCGCAACCGCTGCCGAGGCGATGAACAGGTCACAGGGAATGGCGGCTTCACAGGCCGCCAGCATGTCCCGGGCGCTGACTACGTCGATTCGCGTGACGCGATCAGGGGTCGGCAAATGCACGGGACCTGTGATCAGGGTCACCCGTGCGCCTGCCTCGACCGCAGCTTCTGCCAACGCAAAGCCCATTTTTCCTGAGCTATGGTTGGTGATGTAGCGCACCGGGTCGATGTTTTCCTGGGTTGGGCCTGCGGTGATCAGCACGTGCTTGCCGGTCAGGGCCAGATGCTGGAAGCAATCGGCGGCGCACAGCGCAAGGTCGGTGGCTTCGAGCATCCGGCCCATGCCGACGTCGCCACAGGCCTGGCTGCCGGATGCGGGGCCAAACACTTTGAGGCCACGGCTTTGCAGGAGTTGGGTATTGGCTTGGGTGGCTGGGTCGCGCCACATGGCCTGGTTCATGGCCGGGGCGATCGCCACGGTGGCGTCGGTGGCCAATACCAGGGTGGTCAGCAGGTCATCGGCGATGCCCTGGGCCAGGCGGGCGATCAGATCGGCGGTGGCCGGGGCGATCAGCACCAGGTCGGCCCATTTGGCCAGTTCGATATGGCCCATGGCGGCTTCGGCCGCCGGGTCCAGCAGGTCGAGGTGAACCGGGTGGCCGGACAGGGCCTGCATGGTCAACGGGGTGATGAACTCACTGCCACCACGGGTCATGACCACGCGCACTTCCGCGCCCTGGTCCAGGAGCCTGCGAACCAACTCTGCGCTCTTGTAAGCGGCAATGCCGCCGCCGACGCCGAGAACGATGCGTTTCCGATACAGACGCTGCATTGGTTTGCCTTTCCAGTTCAGTGATGCCAGTTCAGTGACGCCTGCGATGACCCCTCCCCAGGTGAAATCGCATGCAAAAAAGAGGGCCTACGATAACACAGCGTCCGCCGCGCAACAGCGCAGCAGATACAGACGGAGGTGGGATGAGTATTCGTGATTGGCCTGTGGCGGAGCGTCCACGGGAGAAGCTGTTGGAAGGCGGCGCGGCGAGCCTGTCCGACGCCGAATTGTTGGCGATCTTCCTGCGTACTGGAGTTTCCGGTCGAAGTGCGGTGGATCTGGCGCGTGATCTGCTGGTGCAGTTTGGCGGCCTGCGCCCGCTGTTGGAGGCCAGCCAGACGCTGTTCAGCCAGCATATGGGGTTGGGGCCGGCGAAGTTCGCCCAATTGCAGGCGGTGCTGGAAATGTCCCGGCGCCATCTGGCCGAACGCTTGCGCGCCGACTCGGTAGTGGAGAGCCCGCTGGCTGTGCGTCAATACCTCAAGGCGCTGTTGCGCCATGAGCCTCATGAGATATTCGGCTGTCTGTTCCTGGACTCAAAGCATCGTGTACTGGGGTTCGAGGCGTTGTTTCAGGGCACCATCGACACTGCGATTGTTTACCCGCGGCAGGTGGTCAAGCGTGCCTTGGCGCATAACGCGGCAGCGGTGATTTTGTGCCACAACCATCCCTCCGGGAATGCGGAGCCCAGTGCATCTGATCGCAGAATGACCAAAATGCTGCAAAAGGCGTTGGAAGTGGTGGATGTGCGGGTGCTGGATCACATCATTGTGGGAGATGGTGATCCGCTGTCGATGGCTGAATACGGATGGGTATAGCCACCTCTGTCCCTGTAGGAGCGAACAAGCTCGCTCCACAGGGAAGGGGGTTGCGCCCTAGGGCTTGAGGCTGATTTTCGAATAATCCTGGCGGCCGAACGGGCTTACCTGGTAACCCTCGACATTCTTGCGCGCCAATGCAAACGCCGTCGGGTGCGCCAGCGGCAGCCACAGCGCCTGCTGCTGGATCTGCGCCTGGGCCTGCTGGTACAGCTTGGTGCGTACGCCTTGCTCGCTGGTGGTCTTGCCGGCACTGATCAACTTATCCAGAGCGGGGTCGCAGTAGCGGGCGAAGTTGGTGCCGGATTTCAGCGCTGCGCAGGAAAACTGCGGGGTCAGGAAGTTGTCCGGGTCGCCGTTGTCGCCGGCCCAGCCCATGAACAGCAAGTCGTGCTCGCCGGCCTTGGCGCGGCGAATCAATTCGCCCCATTCGATCACACGAATTTCAGCCTGGATGCCAACCTTGGCCAGGTCGGCCTGTAGCAGTTGGGCGCCGAGGTTCGGGTTGGGGTTCAGCAGGCTGCCGGTAGGGCGCGTCCATATTGTGGTCTTGAAACCGTCCTTGAGCCCGGCACGTTCCAGCAGCGCCTTGGCCTTGGCCAGATCCTGTGGGTAGCCTGGCAAATCCTTGGCATAGCTCCAGGTATTGGGCGGGTACACACCGTTGGCTGCTTCGGCGGTGCCCTCGAAGACGGCCTTGAGGTAGCTGCCCTTGTCAAAGGCCAGGTTGATCGCCTGGCGTACTTCGGGTTTGTCCAGCGGTGGGTGCTGGCTGTTGATGGCGACGAAAGCGGTCATGAAGGCAGCGGTTTTTTCCACCTTCAGCGCCGGGTCTTTTTCGGCTTCGCCTACATCCAGGGGCTTGGGTGACAGGGCAATCTGACATTCGTTGCGATGCAGTTTCTGCAACCGTACGTTGGCGTCCGGGGTGATGGCAAAGATCAAGTTATCCACAGCCGGTTTGCCCGCGAAATAGTCCGGGTTGGCCTTGTAGCGCACCACGGCGTCTTTCTGGAAGCGCACGAACACGAACGGGCCGGTGCCGATGGGCTGACTGTTGAGTTTCTCAGGCGTGCCGGCCTTGAGCAGTTTGTCGGCATATTCAGCCGGGTAAATCGAGGCAAAGCCCATGCTCAACGCCGGGAGGAAGGTGGAGTCGGCGTGGTCGAGGGTGAAACGCACCGTCAGCGGATCGAGGGCATCGATCTTCTTGACCAGTGCCGGCAATTGCAGGGACTGGGCGTGGGGGAAGCCGCTCTGGGCGATCTTGTGCCACGGGTTGGCCGGATCGAGCATGCGCTCGAAGCTGAAGCGCACGTCTTCGGCGGTCAGCGTGCGACTTGGGCTGAAATAATCGGTACGGTGAAATTTCACGCCCGGGTGCAGCTTGAAGGTGTAGGTCAGACCATCGGGGGAAACTTCCCAGCTGTCTGCCAGGCTCGGTACCAGCTTGCCGCTGGCCGCATCAAAGTTCACCAGGCGGTTCATCAGCACGTCCGCCGAGGCGTTGGTGGTGGTCAGCGAGTTGTACTGCACCACATCGAACCCTTCGGGGCTGGCCTCGGTGCAGACGCTCAAGTTGGTGGCTGCAACGGCCATCGGTGCGATAAAGAAGGGGGCAAGCAGTAGTGGTAGGGCAGCGAGGCGCATATTCGGTTTCCTGTGCAGATCGAAGGCCCATCTGCGAGTGCAGTCTGGAAAAAGCCTACCGTAGAGGTCTGATTGATAAATGACTAGCCCATTTTTGCCTGTGCTTTTGGCCAAAATGCTGTTTTGATGGCGCCTCAGCGCGTTTCGCCGTGCACTTCCCTGTGCCTGCGGGCGCTGTAAATCATTCTGTGCGACGAGCGGTCAGCTGTTACAGCGGCCCCTACTGGCAGCGGTTCGGGCGTCCGGCACCAAGATTTACGCTGGTAAAAACACACGGGCTGTTGTTGCACTGGGGTCTTTCTGGTATAAAGCAGCGCTCTTTTCTAGGGGCCCGGTTCCTTCGCTTGTAGGTGTAGCCGGTAAGACCCTAAAGAAACGCGGCGCCTGGCGCCAAATGACTGAGAGATTAAGCGGCCAACCCATGCCGGGTTGGGCATGTGGTTTTAGAGGGCTGAGGCATGTCGAGAGTCTGTCAAGTTACCGGTAAGGGTCCGGTGACTGGGAATAACATTTCCCACGCAAATAACAAAACCCGTCGTCGTTTCCTGCCGAACCTGCAGCATCACCGCTTCTGGGTTGAAGAAGAGAAACGTTTTGTTCGCCTGCGTGTATCTGCCAAAGGCATGCGTATTATCGACAAGCGTGGCATCACTGTCGTGCTGGCCGAAATCCGCGCCGCCGGCAAGATCTAAGGAGCTCTATCATGCGTGAATTGATTCGAATGATCTCTAGCGCCGGTACTGGTCACTTCTACACTACCGACAAGAACAAGCGTACTACCCCGGACAAGCTCGAAAAGAAAATGTTCGACCCGCGCGTTCGCAAGCACGTGATCTACAAAGAAGGCAAAATCAAGTAATTGATTTTCTTCCTTGTGAAAAAAAGCCCGTATCTCACGATGCGGGCTTTTTTTTGCCTGGGATTTGCTGATCAGGCTTTCTGCTCGAACACCACGTAGATCTTGCGGCACGCTTCCAGCACTTCCCAGGTGCCCTTGAAGCCAGCGGGGATCACGAAGCGGTCGCCGGCGCGCAAGGTCTTGGCGTTTCCCTCGGCGTCACGCAGCACGGAAACCCCCTGCACAATTTCGCAGTATTCATGCTCGGTGTAGTTGACCTTCCACTGCCCGACTTCACCTTCCCATACCCCTGCATTCATCTGGCCACACGGGCTGTTGTAGTGGTTGTAGATCGTTTGCTCGGGATCGCCCTTGAGGATTTTTTCTGCAGCAGGGCGGTAGCGTTCGGGGGCTGTGCTGGCTTGGCTGAAGTCGACGATATCCTGGATGCTCATGTGCGTGTCCCGTCTGGCCTGCGGTTGGAGAGCCCAAAGTCTATGTTTATTAAAATGAACATCGCAAGGGCGTTTACCGCCGTTATGTCAAATATATTGAAACATCCCCAGCCGCTGGTTTAGGGTGGCAGCTGCCTTGCGCCGAACAGCTGGCTGGCGGGCAAGAATTCTTTGAGGCTGCCGGGGGGACACCCGCCTGGCCCTCTATTCAATAAGAGGAGGACACTCGCATGACCACCCTGACCCGTGCCGACTGGGAACAACGCGCCAAGGATCTGAAGATCGAAGGCCGCGCCTACATCAATGGCGAATACACCGCCGCCGTTTCCGGTGACACCTTCGAATGCATCAGCCCGGTAGACGGTCGTCTGCTGGCCACTGTCGCCAGCTGTGACGCGGCTGACGCCCAGGGCGCCGTGGAAAACGCCCGCGCCACCTTTAATTCCGGTGTCTGGTCGCGCCTGGCGCCGGCCAAGCGCAAAGCCACCATGATCCGTTTCGCCGCGCTGCTCAAGGCCAATGCCGAAGAGTTGGCACTGCTTGAAACCCTGGACATGGGCAAGCCGATCAGCGACTCCCTGAACATCGACGTTCCCGGTGCGGCAAATGCCCTGAGCTGGAGCGGTGAGGCAATCGACAAGATCTACGACGAAGTCGCGGCCACCCCTCATGATCAACTGGGCCTGGTGACCCGCGAGCCAGTCGGCGTGGTCGGCGCTATCGTGCCGTGGAACTTCCCATTGATGATGGCCTGCTGGAAACTCGGCCCGGCGTTGTCCACCGGTAACTCGGTGATCCTCAAACCGTCCGAAAAATCCCCGCTGACCGCCATCCGTATCGCCGCCCTGGCCGTCGAAGCCGGCATTCCAAAAGGCGTGTTCAACGTATTGCCAGGCTATGGCCACACGGTGGGTAACGCCCTGGCGGTGCATATGGACGTGGATACGTTGGTGTTCACTGGCTCCACCAAGATCGCCAAGCAACTGTTGATCCGCTCCGGCGAATCGAACATGAAGCGTGTGTGGCTGGAGGCGGGCGGCAAGAGCCCTAATATCGTGTTTGCCGATGCGCCGGATCTGCAAGCCGCCGCCGAATCTGCGGCCAGTGCCATCGCCTTCAACCAGGGTGAAGTCTGCACTGCCGGTTCGCGCCTGCTCGTGGAGCGTTCCATCAAGGACACCTTCCTGCCGCTGGTGATCGAGGCGCTCAAAGGCTGGAAGCCGGGCAACCCACTGGACCCAGCCACCAACGTGGGTGCGCTGGTGGATACGCAGCAGATGAATAACGTGCTGTCCTACATTGAGTCCGGTCATGCCGACGGTGCCAAACTGGTCGCTGGCGGTAAGCGCACACTGGAAGAAACCGGTGGCACCTACGTCGAGCCAACTATTTTCGATGGCGTGACCAATGCCATGAAGATCGCTCAGGAAGAGATCTTTGGCCCGGTCCTGTCGGTGCTCACTTTCGACAGCGCCGAAGAAGCCATCGCCATTGCCAACGACACCCAATACGGCCTGGCCGCAGCGGTATGGACGGCGGATATCTCCAAGGCGCACCTGACGGCCAAGGCCCTGCGTGCCGGCAGCGTCTGGGTTAACCAGTACGACGGCGGCGACATGACCGCACCGTTTGGTGGTTTCAAGCAGTCGGGTAATGGCCGCGACAAGTCGCTGCATGCGTTCGACAAGTACACCGAGCTGAAGGCGACCTGGATCAAACTCTAAGCAGCACTGCTGATCCTCCCGTAGGAGCGAGCTTGCTCGCGAAGAACTTGAAGGCGCCGCGTTTATCCAGCATGAACGCGTCATCGTTAACGTTTTTCGCGAGCAAGCTCGCTCCTACAGTTCGTTTTGCACAATCGAAAATTTATCCACAGGAGCGTGGCAATGCGTTGGGCGACTTATTTCGCCGTCCTGGCCTCGGTACTCAGCGTTGGCCTGGCCTTGGGCGTGAGCATGCCGTTGGTATCCCTGCGTCTTGAAGGCTGGGGCTACGGCAGCTTCGCCATTGGCGTGATGGCGGCGATGCCGGCGTTCGGCGTATTGCTGGGTGCCAAAGTCTCCAGCCGAATGGCGTCCTGGCTCGGCACTGCCAACTTGATGCGCCTGTGCCTGTGGGCCGGGGCGCTGTCTATCGGTTTGCTGGCGATCCTGCCCAGCTACCCGGTGTGGCTGGTGCTGCGGTTGATGATCGGGGTGATCCTGACCATCGTATTTATTCTGGGTGAAAGCTGGATCAACCAACTGGTGGTCGAGCAGTGGCGCGGCCGCTTGGTGGCGCTGTATGGCTGCACTTATGCCTTGAGCCAGCTGTCGGGACCCTTGCTGCTGGGCCTGATGGGCACCGATCATGATTACGGGTTCTGGGTGGGCGTCGGCCTTTTGGTAGTGGCGCCGCTGCTGTTGCTGGGGCGATCCGGGGCGCCGACGGCTGATGCGTTCAGCGTCACGTTCAGCGAGCTGTGGCGCTTTTGCCTGAGCTTGCCGGCGATTGCCTGGGCGGTGGCGTTATTCGCCGCATTCGAAGCGATGATTCTGACGCTGTTGCCGGTGTACTGCCTGCAACAGGGCTTCACTGCCGAGATTGCCTTGGCGATGGTCAGCACAGTGGTCGTGGGTGATGCGCTGCTGCAATTGCCCATCGGCGCCCTGGCCGACTATTTGCCGCGCCGCACGTTGTTCCTGGGGTGTGCGCTGCTGTTGCTGGCGTCGAGCCTGGCGGTGCCGTTGTTGATGCACACACTGCTGATCTGGCCGGTGTGGGTGCTGTTCGGCGCCAGCGCGGGTGGGTTGTTTACCCTGTCGCTGATTTTGATTGGCGAGCGCTACCGTGATGATGCGTTGGTGCGTGCCAACGCCCACGTGGCGCAGCTGTGGGGCATTGGTTGCCTGATCGGGCCGCTGGTGGCGGGTGCGGGCAGCCAATGGGTCAGCGGTCATGCACTGCCATTGCTGATGGCGGCGGGGGCGTTGGGGCTGGTGGTGCTGTTGCTGCGCCAAGGGGCGTTTGGAGCAGCGCAGCCTGCCTGAACTTCTTTGGTCTTAAAGCATGCGTTCCAGGCCAACTGACGTGGCGAACCAGGCATTGAAACGGCGCCACCAACTGCCGGGCTCGCGGGTCAGGGTGTGCAATTGCCCGTTGTCCTCGGTGACCCACACCACATTGCCATCCTGCAATTTCGCCTCGTAGCTCAGCGTCGGCGCCATACCTTCCAGCGCCAGGTTACGCACATGCTCCGCCAGTTCTGGGCTGTCCACCAGTACGCCGACTTCGGTGTTCCACAGCACCGAACGCGGGTCGAAATTGAACGAGCCGATAAATGACTTCTCGCGATCAAAGATCATTGCCTTGCTGTGCAGGCTCGAATCGGAGCCGTAGAGGCTGCCGCGACGAAACAGGTGCGGGCCACTGCTGGCACTGGGGTCGCCTGGTTGTCGGCGCAGCTCATAAAGTTTGACCCCATGCTCCAGCAATGCCTTGCGATAGGGCGCGTAACCGCCGTGCACGGCCGGTACGTCAGTGGCTTCAAGGGAGTTGGTCAGCAAGCTCACCGACACCCCTGCATCGGCCCGACCCGTCAGGTACACCAGCCCGGGCGACCCCGGAACGAAGTACGCCGAAATCATGATCAGTTCACGGCTGACCCCTTCCAGCTCCGGGGCCAATTGGGTGGTGAGCAGCAACTGCGGGTCCGGATCAGCCTTGGCCAGCACCTTGCTCGGTGCGTCCCACAGCGCCTGGTTCCAGGCCCAGATCAGCTCACGGCGCCAGATGTCCATACGGGGTTGGGTCTGATAGGTACGCAGGCGGTTATACAGCGCGTGGTTCTGCTGACGCGATTGCGCCAATGAAGCTTCCAGGCGCCCGCGGGCGACGGCCAGATCGATTTTGGAGGGCATCTTCGAGACAAACTCATCAATAGGTTTGCTCAGTGCGCTGTTCCAGTACTGATCGAAACTGTGACCCAGTTGCTCTGCCACCGGTCCGACGCTGAGCATGTCGATATCGGTGAAGTTCAGGTTGGGCTCGGCGTCGAAATATTCGTCCCCCAGATTGCGCCCGCCCACAATGGCCACGCTGTTATCCGCCAGCCACAGTTTGTTGTGCATGCGCCGATGTTGCAGCGACAGGTTGAATACACGGCCCATGGCGCGTGTAACGCCGGTGCTGCGGCCCAAATGCAGGGGGTTGAACAGGCGAATTTCGATTTTGGGGTGGGCGGCGAGGGTGGCGATGACCTGGTCGAGGCCGTCGCTGGTGGTGTCGTCCAGCAGGATGCGCACACGCACGCCGCGGTCGGCGGCCTTGAGCAGTTCGTCCACGAGCATACGCGTGCTGATGCCGTCGTGAACGATGTAGTACTGCAAATCGAGGCTGGATTGGGCGTTGCGGATCAGCTCGGCGCGAGCCATGAAGGCTTCACTGCTGTTGGGCAGCAAGCGAAAACCCGAGCGCCCCTGGTGCGGCGCCGCCTGGGCCTGGATCGAGCGCCCGAACGAGGAGCCGTTCGCCGGCAGGGCATCGCTGGGAATACGCGGTGAGTCGACCGTGGCGCAGCCGCCCAGGGCCAAGGTGCCCAACAGCAAAAACGGTAATAGCCGTCGAATTATCAAGGGAGCTGCTTCCAGGTCGGGGCGGTTATCGATATATGACGGCCTTTTCCGGCGAAAGGTCAGTGCAGCGTCTCTGCCAGCATTTTGAGCGCGGCGGCGCCGACCTTGCGCACCGCTTCTTCAATCTGCGGGGTTGGCTTGGCGGCGTAGTTCATTCGCAGGCAGTTACGGTACTTGCCGGAGGCAGAAAAGATGCTGCCTACGGCCACTTGTACGCCTTGCTCCACCAACACGCGATTGAGCTTCAAGGTGTCGAAGCCCTCCGGGAGTTCGATCCACAGCAGGAAGCTGCCTTGGGGCCGACTGGCGCGCGTGCCTGCCGGGAAGTAGCGGCTCACCCAGTCGAGCATCAAGTCGCGATTGCGCTGGTATTGCGTGCGCATCCGGCGCAAATGCGGTTCGAAATGGCCGTTTTTGAGAAATTCGGCAATCGCAATCTGCGGCTGGGTGGCGGTAGAGCCGGTGCTGATGTATTTCATGTGCAACACCCGGTCCAGGTAGCGCCCTGGCGCGACCCAGCCAATGCGTAACCCGGGTGCCAGGGTTTTCGAGAATGAGCTGCAGAGCAGCACGCGGCCATCGTCATCGAAGGATTTAATGGTGCGAGGGCGTGGGTAGCTGTAGGCCAGTTCGCCATACACATCGTCTTCGATGATTGCCACGTCATAGCGCTGCGCGAGTGTCAGCAGTGCGCGTTTGCGCGCCTCCGGCATGATGTAGCCCAACGGGTTGTTGCAGTTGGGCGTGAGCTGGATGACTTTGATCGGCCACTGTTCCAGCGCCAGTTCCAGCGCTTCCAGGCTAATGCCGGTGATCGGGTCGGTGGGGATTTCCAGGGCTTTCATGCCCAGGCCCTTGAGGGTCTGCATGGCGCCGTGGAAGCTGGGCGAGTCCACCGCAACAATATCGCCGGGCTCGCAGATCGCCCGGATGCTGGCCGACAGCGCCTCATGGCAGCCGGTGGTGATCACAATGTCTTCAGCGGTCAGTTGGCAGCCGGAGTCCAGCGACAGTCGAGCGATTTGCTCGCGCAATTCCATACAGCCAAGGATGTTGTCGTAATACAGGCCCGGCAGATCCTGGCGCCGACTCACCCGCGCCAGGCTGCGCAGCAAAGGTTTCAGGGTGGGTGACAATACATCTGGCATACCACGGCCCATCTGTATGACGTCTTTGCGGGGTACCGCGCGAATCAGCTCAAGCACCTGGTCCCACTGGGAGATCTCTACCGGTCGTTGGGCCGGGCGGCCTATCTCGGGCAGGGCCGGCAGCTCGCGACCGGCGGGTACAAAGTAACCGGACTTGGGCTTGGGCATCGCCAGGCCGTTGTCTTCCAGCAACCGATAGGCCTGCTGCACGGTGCTCAGGCTGACCCCGTGCTCCACGCTCAAGGCTCGCACCGAGGGCAAGCGATCGCCGGGGCGATAGAAGCCTTGTTCGATGCGAGTGCCGAGCAATTCAGCGAGGTTGACGTAAAGGGTCATGGCGGCCGCTCCTGATAGACCAGTACAGATAGAGGGAAAATACAGGATTCAGCCGTCCATAGGCAGTATCTGTATGGATTTAATAAAAACAGGCTGGATCTGTAATGGTTTTGCCCGTGCCCCCATCCTAGTCACTCAAGGCAACAAGCCAACGAGGGGCAGCAAAATGAACGGCATGAGCGATGTGCGGCTGGCGCTACACAGCCAAGAACTGGAAGCAGGGCAGGAGCGGGCAACGACTGCGCCTGTCGGCAGCCGCTGGAGCCTGTTCTGGCACCGTCGTCACACGCGCAAGGCGTTGCTTACGCTGACCCGCGAGCAGCTGCTGGACGTGGGTTTGACCGCTGAACAGGCGCGCCAGGAAGGCTTGAAGCCGTTCTGGCGCAGTTGATCAGACCAGTTCTTTGAGGCGGTGCCAGAGCATCCCTAGCGCCAGCAGCGGTGAACGCAAGTGTTTGCCACCGGGGAAGGTGATGTGCGGCACCTGAGCGAACAGGTCGAAACGCCCCTGTTGCTGGCCGCTGATGGCTTCGCCGAGCAACCTGCCCGCAAGGTGCGTGGCATTCAGGCCATGACCCGCGTAAGCCTGGGCGTAATACACATTGGGTTGATCCGCCAACCGGCCGATCTGCGGCAGGCGGTTGGCGCCGATGCCGATCATGCCGCCCCACTGGTAGTCGATCTTCACGTCGGCCAGTTGCGGGAATACCTGCAACATTTTCGGTCGCATATAGGCGCCGATATCCTTGGGGTCGCGTCCGGAATAGTGGCAGGCGCCGCCGAACAACAGGCGGCGGTCGGCGGACAGGCGGAAGTAGTCTACCGTCACGCGCTGGTCACACACGGCCATGTTCTGCGGCAGCAGGCGGGTCGCTTGCGCTTCACTCAAGGGCTCGGTGGCGATGATGTAGCTGCCGGCCGGTAGTACCTTGCCACTCAACTGCGGGTTGAGCCCATTCAGGTAGGCGTTGCAGCACAGCACCAGGGTCTTGGCACGTACGTGGCCCTGGGCGGTGTGCACCTTGACGTCGGGGCCGTAGTCGATGCGCGTCACTTCAGACTGCTCGAACAACTTCACGCCCAACTGCTGCGCGGCGGCCGCCTCGCCCAGCGCCAGGTTCAGTGGGTGCAGGTGACCAGAGCCCATGTCGATCATGCCGCCCACATAGCGCTCGGAGCCGATCACGCTGCTCATCTGGCTGGCTTGCAGCAGGCGAACCTCGTGGCGGTAGCCCAGGCTGCGCAGTTCTTCGGCATCTTGCGCCAGGCCCTGCAAATCACGGGGTTTGTTGGCCAGGTCGCAGTAGCCCCAGGTCAGGTCGCAGGGAATCTGGAAGCGTTCTACGCGTTCACGCACGATCTCCACGGCTTCCAGCCCCATCAGCTTCATCTGGCGCACGCCGTCACTGCCGATCACGGACGCGAACTGATCCAGCCCGTGGCCGACGCCGCGAATCAACTGGCCGCCATTACGCCCGCTGGCGCCCCAGCCGATTCTGCGTGCTTCCAGCACCACCACGCTGAAGCCGCGCTCGGCCAGCTCCAAAGCCGTGTTGAGCCCGGAATACCCTGCGCCAATCACGCATACATCGGCGCGCAGCTCGCCTGTCAACGCCGGGTATTCGGGGTGCGGCACGCTGCTGGCGGCGTAGTAGGACGCGGTATGCCGGGCGCTGGCGGTCATGGGGAGCCTCCCTGTTTGGAAAATTTGACGCAGGATACAGCGGTCCGATGAAGCTGTCTGCGCGCTGCGTTTTGCGTCAGAATCCACGCCTATTCGCCGTTGGGTATGTGTTTCGATGAGTTGCAACAGTCAGAAAGTCAGCGCGCTGCGCAGACAGATTCCTTCATTTGAATGTGTTCCGGGTTGCCATGACTGCTGTGGGCCGGTGACCACTTCGCCTGAGGAAATGTCGCGCCTGCCACGCAAGACGGCCGCCGAGCAGGAGGCCGCCATGGATGAGCTGAACTGCGTGCACCTGGGGCCCCATGGGTGCACGGTGTATGACGAGCGGCCACTGATCTGTCGCCTGTTTGGCACCACCAAGACCTTGCCATGCCCCAATGGGCGCCGACCGGTTGAGCTGATTCATCCGCGGGTCGAGAAGCAGATCCACGAGTACATGGCGAGTACCCGGCAAGTGCTGGTCTGACTGAGTCAATCGGGGATCGGCAGGTTCAGGCTCTCCTTCACCTCTTCCATCACGATATAGCTCTTGGATTCGCGCACATGGGGCAACTTGAGCAGGATATCGCCGAGCAACTTGCGGTACGAAGCCATCTCCGAAATGCGCGCTTTCACCAGGTAGTCGAAGTCCCCTGATACCAAGTGGCACTCCAGCACATGAGGCAGTTTCAGCACGGCGCGGCGAAACTCTTCAAAGGTGTCGCCAGACTTGTAATCCAGGCTGATCTCGACAAATACCAGCAGGCTGCCTTTCAAATGCTGCGGGTTGAGCCGCGCGTTGTAGCCCATGATGATCCCTTCGCGCTCCAGGCGCCGCACCCGCTCGGTACAGGGAGTGGTGGACAGCCCGACCTTTTCCCCCAGCTCCGTGAACGAAATGCGCCCGTCGGTTTGCAGGATGCGCAGGATATTGCGGTCGATCTTGTCCAGCTCCCGCTTGGTCTGGGTGTTGGTACGCATAGGGGATACGCCTCTGTGAAAAGGGTTTTTGCCAAGAATTGTCGCCAAATATAGGCATTTATATAGTGAAATGCACTGGTGATTGTTTTTTACACTGCGCCCATCATTGCTCGAATAACACACGTCAGCGGCTAAGCCCGTGATGAGGATATAAAAATGCGCGTTCTGGTCTTGGGTAGCGGTGTCATTGGGGTGACCAGTGCCTACTATTTGGCGCGGGCCGGCTTCGATGTCGTGGTGGTCGACCGTCAGCCTGCCGCTGCCATGGAAACCAGTTTCGCCAACGCCGGCCAGGTGTCCCCTGGCTACGCCTCGCCATGGGCCGCGCCGGGTGTGCCGCTCAAGGCGATCAAGTGGTTGCTGCAGCGCCACGCGCCGCTGGCGATCAAGGCAACCGCCGATATCGATCAATACCTGTGGATGGCGCAGATGCTGCGCAACTGCACGGCCAGCCGCTATGCGGTGAACAAGGAGCGCATGGTGCGCCTGTCCGAGTACAGCCGCGACTGCCTCGACGAATTGCGTGCCGAGACCGGCATTGCCTACGAAGGCCGCAGCCTCGGTACGACCCAGCTGTTCCGCACCCAGGCCCAACTTGACGGTGCCGCCAAGGATATCGCGGTGTTGAAAGAGTCCGGCGTGCCGTTCGAATTGCTTGATCGCGCCGGTATTGCCCGCGTTGAACCGGCCCTGGCCAGCGTCACGGATATCCTCGCCGGTGCTTTGCGGCTGCCGAACGACCAGACGGGCGACTGCCAGATGTTCACCACGCGCCTGGCCGAGATGTGCAGGCAGTTGGGCGTGGAGTTCCGTTTCGAGCAGGACATCCAGCGCCTCGATTACGCCGGTGATCGCATTAACGGTGTGTGGATCGACGGCAAGCTGGAAACCGCCGACCGCTATGTACTGGCCCTCGGCAGTTACTCGCCGAAGCTGCTCAAGCCACTGGGGATCAAGGCGCCGGTCTACCCGCTCAAGGGCTACTCGCTGACCGTACCGATCACCAACCCGGCAATGGCGCCCACCTCGACCATTCTCGATGAGACCTACAAGGTCGCGATCACCCGTTTCGACAACCGCATTCGTGTCGGCGGCATGGCTGAAATAGCCGGTTTTGACCTGTCGCTGAACCCACGCCGACGTGAAACCCTGGAGATGATCGTCAACGACCTTTATCCTCAGGGCGGCGATTTGGCCCAAGCCAGTTTCTGGACCGGCTTGCGCCCGACCACGCCCGACGGCACGCCGATTGTCGGTGCCACCCCATTCAAGAACCTGTTCCTGAATACCGGTCACGGCACGCTCGGCTGGACCATGGCCTGTGGTTCCGGTCGTTTGCTGGCCGACCTGATGGCAAAGAAAACGCCGCAGATCAGCGCCGCCGGCCTCGATATTTCCCGTTATGGCAATCACCAGGAGTCCGCACAACATGTCAATCCAGCGCCAGCTCACCAATGAGCGCATGAGCCAGATCGTGGTTCACAGCGGTACCGTGTATCTGGCCGGGCAAGTCGGCGACGACCTGAGTGCCGGGATTGAACAGCAGACCCGTGAAACCCTGGTCAATATCGAGCGTTTACTGGACCTGGCCGGTACCGACAAGTCCAGGTTGCTGTCGGTGACCATCTACCTGAAGGATATCGACGCCGACTTCGCCGGCATGAACGCGGTGTGGGACAAGTGGCTGCCCAAAGGCGTCGCCCCGGCCCGTGCCACGGTTGAAGCCAAATTGTGCGAGCCGCAAATCCTGGTAGAGCTGTCCGTCGTGGCGGCGCTGCCTTAGCAACGATCCCTCTCCCGGCGCCGACGTTGTTGGTCGGCACCGGTTTTTCTTCACCTTGCTGCCTAGAAGCCTGCCGCCATGCGTCCAGCCCGTGCCCTGATCGACCTTCAAGCCCTGCGCCACAACTACCAATTGGCCCGTGAAGTCACGGGGGCCAAGGCGCTCGCCGTGATCAAGGCGGATGCCTACGGCCATGGTGCCGTGCGCGTGGCCCAGGCACTGGAAACCGAAGCCGACGGGTTTGCCGTGGCATGCATCGAGGAAGCCCTGGAACTGCGTGCCGCCGGCATTCGCGCGCCGGTGCTGTTGCTGGAAGGCTTTTTTGAGGCGGACGAGTTGCCGCTGATCATCGAACAGGATTTGTGGTGTGTGGTGCATTCGTTGTGGCAGCTTGAGGCCATCGAACAGGCCAAACTGAGCAAACCACTGACCGTGTGGCTCAAGCTGGACTCGGGCATGCACCGTGTCGGCTTGCACCCCAAGGATTATCAAGAGGCTTACCAGCGCCTGCTGGCCAGCGGCAAAGTCGCGAAGATCGTGTTGATGAGCCATTTTGCCCGCGCCGATGAGCTCGATTGCGTCAGCAGCAACGAACAAGTCACGGTATTCGAAGCAGCTCGCCAAGGCTTGGCTGCCGAAGTCAGCCTGCGTAACTCCCCATCTGTATTAGGCTGGCCAGGCGTGGCCAGCGACTGGGTACGCCCTGGCATCATGCTCTACGGCGCAACGCCATTTGGCGAAGACCAGGCCTTTGCCGCACGGTTGCAGCCGGTGATGACCCTGGAGTCCAAAATCATTTGTGTACGCGAACTGCCGGCTGGCGAACCCGTGGGCTATGGCGCCAGGTTTGTCACGCCCAAGCCGATGCGCATCGGAGTGGTTGCCATGGGCTATGCCGACGGTTACCCCCGCCACGCGCCAACCGGTACGCCGGTGCTGGTGGCGGGCCAGCGCAGCCAACTGCTGGGGCGCGTGTCCATGGACATGCTGTGTGTCGACCTCACCGACTTACCCCAAGCGGGCCTTGGCTCAACCGTGGAGTTGTGGGGCAAGAACATCCTCGCCAGTGACGTCGCCACTGCTGCCGATACCATTCCGTACCAGATTTTCTGCAACCTGCGCCGGGTGCCAAGGCTCTATTGCGGCGCTTGATGGCCGGGTACGAATGCAGCTGCCCGGGATTTAGGCCCAAGTGTTGTAAATACTGAACGCTGTCGCCATGATAACGCTCAATTACAACAAAGCCTGAATCCTAGGAGGCTCCTGCATTGGACGTCGGCGAACGACTGCAATCCATCCGTAAACTCAAAGGTCTTTCCCAGCGCGAGCTTGCCAAGCGCGCGGGCGTCACCAACAGCACCATTTCGATGATCGAGAAAAACAGCGTCAGCCCCTCGATCAGCTCCCTGCGCAAGGTGCTGGGCGGTATCCCCATGTCCATGGTCGAGTTCTTTTCCGAGGAGATCCTCCAGGAAATACCGACGCAGATCGTCTATAAAGCCAATGAGCTGATCGACATCTCTGACGGTGCCGTCACCATGAAACTGGTGGGCCGGGCGCACCCGAGCCGGGCTATTGCCTTTCTCAACGAAATTTACCCGCCAGGCGCCGACACGGGCGAAGAAATGCTCACCCATGAGGGCGAGGAGACCGGGATCCTGTTGGAAGGTCGCCTGGAATTGGTGGTCGGTCTTGAAACTTTTGTGCTCGAAGCTGGCGATAGCTACTACTTTGAAAGCACCAAGCCCCATCGTTTTCGCAACCCGTTCGATGTGCCGGCGCGACTAATCAGCGCAGCCACGCCCGCGAACTTTTAACAAAAGAGGCGCCCTGCCAGCGTTGCAGAGGCTCCCATAGCTGTATCCGTGTGGCCGTATCTCCCTTTATTTAATAGGGTTGTTTCGGCAGCCCGGGCTAACCGTTATACTTTCGCCGCCTGCGAAACCGTGGCCGCAGGCGTGAATAGCCACCATTGAGGGTGAACGCGTGAACCTAATTATGAAAATGCTGGCTGCACCAGCAACCGTACTGGCCCTATGGGCTGTCAGCGCTCAAGCTGCGACCAATGATGACATTGCCAAGCGCCTGGAGCCTGTGGGCCAGGTTTGCGTCCAGGGCCAGGAGTGCAAGGGCATGGAGGTCGCTGTGGCAGCGGGTGGTGGCGGTGGTGCGAAAACGCCGGATGAGGTGATCGCCAAGCACTGCAATGCGTGCCATGGTACCGGTCTGCTGAACGCGCCGAAGATTGGCGATACGGCCGCGTGGAAAGAGCGCGCCGATCATCAGGGCGGCCTTGATGGCATCCTGGCCAAGGCCATCACCGGTATCAACGCCATGCCCCCTAAAGGCACGTGCAATGATTGCTCGGATGACGAGCTTAAGGGCGCTATCCAGAAGATGTCAGGTTTGAAATAAGCTTAAGTTCGCCAAAAAGCCGCTTGCGAGCGGCTTTTTTGTGCTCGCGATTTGTGTTTCGACGCTGTTCATTGCAGCAAAGACCCGGCAAGCTCGGTCCAACTCCAATTCATGGAATGTTCGGGAGCAGTCCGATGGTGCAGTTGTGTTCAATCGAGCAAGCAGTTGACGACGTACTGGCGCGGTTGCCGGCGCATATCCACATGGGCATGCCGCTGGGTCTTGGCAAGCCCAATCTGTTCGCCAACGCGCTGTACCGGCGTATTGCCAAACTGCCGGAGCGGGCGCTGACGATCTACACCGCGTTGAGCCTGGGCCGCCCGACGATGGGCGATGGCTTGCAGAAGCGCTTTCTCGAACCGTTCATCGAGCGGGTGTTCGGTGACTACCCCGAGCTGGATTTCCTCGCAGACCTGCACAAGGACAGCCTGCCGCAGAATATCCAGGTCAAGCAGTTTTTCATGCAGCCCGGCAGCCTGCTCCATAGCGCCTCGGCGCAGCAGGATTACGTCAGCAGCAACTACAGCCATGCCGCCCGCGACATCAACGCCGCCGGCCTGAACCTGGTGGCGCAACTGGTTGCCAGCAGCGCCGAGCATCCTGATCGCCTGAGCCTGAGCTGCAACCCGGATATCACCCTCGACCTGCTGCCGATGATCGCCAAGCGCCGCGAAGCCGGGGAAACCATCCTCGTTGTCGGCCAGGTCCATAGCGATTTGCCGTACATGCCCGGCGACGCCGAGTTGGGCATGGACGCGTTCGACTACCTGCTCGATGAAAAAGACAGCAGCACATTGTTTTCCACGCCGAACATGCCGGTGGGCTTCCAGGATCATTTTATAGGCCTGCACGCCAGCACCCTGGTACGTGACGGCGGCACCTTGCAGATTGGCATTGGCTCCATGGGCGATGCGCTGACTGCCGCCTTGCTGGCGCGCCAGGCCGATAACGAAGCCTATCGATTGCTGCTGACGGACCTGGATGTGTATCAGTGGGCGCCGTTGATCAGCCGTGAGGGCGGTGTCGAACCTTTCGCCCGTGGTCTTTACGGTTGCAGCGAGATGTTCGTCAACGGCCTGTTGGTGCTGGCGGATGCCGGGATTGTGCGGCGCAAGGTCTACCCGGATGTGGCGACCCAGATGCAGGCCAACGCAGGCACCCTGGACGATGCGGCGCAACCCGATGGCGTGTCGATCCATGGCGGCTTCTTTCTAGGGCCGCGCAGTTTTTACCAGCGCTTACAGGAAATGACCCACGCCAAGCGCCTCGAATTCAACATGACCGGCATCAGCTATATCAACGAGCTGTACGGCCAGGAAGAACTCAAGCGGCTGCAGCGCCTGGATGCGCGATTTATCAACAGCGCGATCATGGTCACATTGCTCGGTGCCGGCGTGGCCGACCAATTGGAAGACGGTCGCGTGCTCAGCGGTGTGGGCGGGCAATACAATTTCGTTGCCCAGGGGCATGCGCTGGACGGTGCGCGTTCAATCCTGATTTTGCGCAGCTGGCGGGAGTCGGCGGGCGAGGTCAGTTCCAATATTGTCTGGGAGTACGGCCACTGCACCATTCCCCGGCACCTGCGGGATATCGTCATTACCGAGTACGGCATTGCCGACTTGCGCGGGCAGACGGATGCCAAGGTGATCGAAGCGCTGCTCAATATCACAGACTCGCGTTTCCAGGGCGACTTGATTGAGCAGGCACAAAAGGCCGGCAAGCTGCCCAAGGACTTCCAGCTGGATCCGCGCTTTGCGGACAACACGCCGGAACGCCTCCAGGCGATTCAGGCCAAGCATCGACGGTTGTTCCCGGAATACCCGTTGGGCAGTGATTTCACGGATGAGGAGCGGGACTTGTTGCGAGCGTTGAACTGGCTCAAGAGCAAATTCAAGCTGACGGAGATTCTGGAGTTGGGCAAGGCGGCACTGGATGCACCGGAGCCGCAGGCGTATCCCGAGCATCTGGTACGGATGCGTCTGGATAAGCCGGAGGGGTTTAAAGAGGATTTGTATCAACGGTTATTGCTTGCTGGGCTACAGGCGACCGCCCGCTGACAGGCAACACAAATCAAATGTGGGAGCTGGCTTGCCTGCGATGAGGGCCTGACAGTCGACATCTCTGTCGTTTGACACTCCGCTATCGCAGGCAAGCCAGCTCCCACACGTTGATTTAGTCGATGAAGGTCACGATACCACCCGCCAAGGACTTCACCCGCGCCAGCGACTCAACCCGATAACCCTGCGCATCGAGCTCCGCACGCCCACCCTGGAACGACTTCTCGATCACGATCCCCAAGCCGGCCACGGTAGCGCCGGCCTGTTTGATGATCGAAATCAGCGCCTGGGACGCTTTGCCGTTGGCCAAAAAGTCATCGATCACCAGCACGCGGTCGCTGCTGGTCAGGTGGCGTGGGGAGATCGCCACGGTGCTTTCGGTTTTCTTGGTGAAGGAATACACCGTTGCCGACAGCAGGTTTTCCGTCAGGGTCAACGACTGCTGCTTACGCGCGAAGATCACCGGTACACCCAGGTTCAGCCCGGTCATGATCGCCGGTGCAATACCTGAGGCTTCGATGGTGACGATCTTGGTGATCCCCGAATCCTTGAACAGCGCGGCGAATTCGTCGCCGATCAGTTTCATCAGTGCCGGGTCGATCTGGTGGTTCAAAAAGGCGTCGACCTTGAGAACCTGATCGGAAAGCACGATGCCTTCTTCGCGAATTTTCTTGTGCAGTGCTTCCACGGAAAGCTTCCTCTGATGGCGCAGCAGGCGCCGAAAGTAGATTGAAAAGTAGTCGATTCTAGCGCTTTAGCATTGCGCGTATATCCGCCAGGGCGGTGTTGCCGCGAACGGCCTTCACCTCGGTGGGGGTGTCGTCATTGCCTTCCCAGGCCAGGTCATCGGGCGGCAGCTCGTCAAGGAACCGGCTGGGGGCACAATCGATGATTTCGCCGTATTGCTTGCGCTTGGCGGCAAAGGTGAAGGCCAGGGTCTGACGTGCGCGGGTGATGCCCACGTAGGCCAGGCGCCGTTCTTCCTCGATGGTGTCGGCTTCGATGCTGGAGCGGTGCGGGAGGATTTCCTCTTCCATGCCCATGATGAACACGTAAGGAAACTCCAGGCCCTTGGAGGCATGCAAGGTCATCATCTGCACGCCTTCGGCACCGTCTTCTTCTTCCTGCTGGCGTTCGAGCATGTCACGCAGCACCAGCTTGCCGATGGCGTCCTCGACGGTCATTTCGCCGTCTTCGTCTTTTTCCAGGGTGTTCTTCAGCGCCTCGATCAGGAACCAGACGTTGCCCATGCGGTAATCCGCGGCTTTGTCGCTGGAGCTGTTGGTGCGCAGCCAGTTTTCATAGTCGATGTCCATGACCATGCTGCGCAGGGCGCTGATCGGGTCTTCGCCGGCGCACTGTTCGCGCACCTTGTCCATGAAGCGCTTGAAGCGTGACAGGCGATCGGTGAAGCGCGTGTCCAGATGTTCGCCCAGGCCGATTTCGTCGGTGGCGGCATACATGGAAATCTTGCGTTCGGTGGCGTAGTTGCCGAGCTTTTCCAGGGTGGTGGAGCCGATTTCCCGGCGCGGTACGTTGATCACGCGCAGGAAGGCGTTGTCGTCGTCCGGGTTCACGATCAGCCGGAAGTAGGCCATCAGGTCTTTTACTTCCTGGCGTCCGAAAAAGCTGTTGCCGCCCGACAGGCGATACGGCACCTGGTGGTGCTGCAGTTTCAGCTCGATCAGCTTGGCCTGGTAGTTGCCGCGATACAGGATCGCAAAGTCGCTGTAGGGTCGGTCAGTGCGCAGGTGCAGGCTGAGGATTTCCACGGCCACGCGTTCGGCTTCGGCGTCTTCGTTGCGGCAGCGGATCACGCGGATCTCATCGCCATGGCCCATCTCGCTCCACAGTTGTTTTTCAAACTCGTGGGGGTTGTTGGAGATCAGCACGTTGGCGCAACGCAGGATGCGGCTGGTGGAGCGATAGTTCTGCTCCAGCATCACCACTTTCAGCGACGGGTAGTCCTCCTTGAGCAGCATCAGGTTTTCCGGGCGGGCGCCGCGCCAGGCGTAGATCGACTGGTCGTCGTCGCCCACCACGGTGAACTGGTTGCGCGTACCAATCAGCAACTTCACCAGCAGGTATTGGCTGGCGTTGGTGTCCTGGTATTCGTCCACCAGCAGGTAGCGCACCTTGTTTTGCCACTTCTCCAGGATGTCCTTGTGTTCCTGGAACAGCTTGACCGGCAGCAGGATCAGGTCGTCGAAGTCCACTGCGTTGAACGCCTTGAGCGTGCGCTGGTAGTGGGTGTAGACGATGGCGGCGGTCTGCTCCTTGGGGTTGCGTGCAGCTTCCAGGGCTTCGGCGGGCAGGATCAGGTCGTTTTTCCATGAGCCGATCATGTTCTTGATTTCGTCGACGCCGTCGTCGCCTGCGTATTCCTTCTGCATGATGTCGGTCATCAGGGCCTTGACGTCGGTCTCGTCAAAGATCGAGAAGCCGGGCTTGTAGCCCAGTCGCACATGCTCCTTGCGGATGATGTTCAGGCCCAGATTGTGGAAGGTACACACCGTCAGGCCGCGGCCTTCGCCGCCCTTGAGCAGGGTGCCGACCCGCTCTTTCATTTCCCGCGCCGCCTTGTTGGTAAAGGTCATGGCGACGATGTACTGGGCGCGGATGCCGCAGTTCTGGATCAGGTGCGCGATCTTGCGGGTGATCACGCTGGTCTTGCCGGAGCCGGCGCCGGCGAGCACCAATAGAGGGCCGCCGACGTAGTTCACGGCTTCTTGCTGCCGGGGATTGAGTCGGGACATACGGAGTTTTAGGAGTCGTTGTTCAAAAGGGCGGGCATTTTAACAGGCTGGCAAGATTCTGCTGCCTTAGAACGACGGTGTGACGTACCACTCGATCTAAATTTGCCGGTTTTGCTACTTTGCCGCAGGATGTGGGGAATACTCAGACTATTTTTCACAGTCTGCGTGTTTGATAACACCTATCATCTGTCATGCATTTGTCACGCATTTATCATTGCCAGGCCGCACGTCATAATGCCATCGCTCACGAAATTTAGCAGAGTCTAGGGAGTTAGCTTGTCTACGCCTGTCGAACCCTTGCGTTTGCTGCTGCTGGCCGAAGAGCCTGCATGGGCAGCGTTGTTGCGCGAGTGCCTGGTGCCGATGGGCGAAGGGGCTGTGCTGATCAGTGCACCCAACTGGGACTCGGTGAGTCGTCTGTTCGATGACGATCAGGGCGCCGTGTTATTGACCACGCCCAGCCTGCAGCCCGGTCCTGGCCGCTGCAGCTTGCCGTGTGTATTGCTGTTGGAGCAGGAGCCGCTGGTGTCGCCGCTCGGTGTCAGCGACTGGTTGATCCTGAATGGGCTGGACCCTGAAACATTGCGCCGCTGCTTGCGCCATGTGCGCGAGCGCGGCGTTCTGGAGAACACCTTGCAGCGCTTGGCCGAGCAGGACCCGCTCACCGGTATCGCCAACCGCCAGGGCTTCCAGACACTGCTGGCGGCTCGGCTGGCGGACAACGAAGGCCGCGGCCTGGCTCTGGGCCACCTGGACCTGGACAACTTCCGTCATGCCAACGACGCCCTCGGCCACCAGGCCGGCGATCGGTTGATCCTGCAAGTGGTGTCGCGGCTCAAGAGCCAGCTCGAAGCCGGGGACCAGCTGGCGCGGCTGGGCAGCGATGAATTTGCCTTGCTGATCGACACCCGTCGCGCGCCCCAGCGTGCCGAGTGGATGGCCGAGCGCATCACCGAAGTGATGGCCGAGCCTTACTGGGTCGATGGCGAAAGCCTGTTGATCGGCTGCAGCCTGGGCGTGGCACATGCCCGCGCCCGCGCCGGCGCTGACCCGTTGATGTGGCACGCCCATATCGCCATGCAGCAGGCCAAAAGCACCCAGGGCTGCACCTTTCACATCTTCAATGAACGCATCAACCGCAACGCTCGCAGCCTGGCCGACCTGGAAAGTGAACTGCGCCGGGCTTTGCGCCGCGATGAGCTGGAGCTGCATTACCAGCCGCGCCTGGACTTGGACGACGGTCATATCGTCGGCCTCGAAGCCCTGGTGCGCTGGCGCCACGGTGAGCGCGGCTTGTTGCCACCCAGCGAATTCGTGCCGCTGGCCGAGCAGAGTGGCCTGATCGTGCCTTTGGGCTACTGGGTGATCTCCCGGGCCCTGCGCGACATGCAAGACCTGCGCGAACGCGGCCTGCCGCCGCTGCACATGGCCGTCAACCTGTCGTTTCGCCAGTTCCAGGACAGCCAATTGCTCTCCACACTCAGTCGCCTGATTGCCGAGCGTGGCGTGGAAGCGCAATGGCTGGAGTTCGAATTGACTGAAACCGCGGTGATGCGCCGCAGCGATCTGGTCAAGCAGACCATGGACGCCCTGGGCCGCCTCGGCGTGCGGTTCTCCCTGGATGACTTCGGCACCGGGTTTTCGTCATTCGTACACCTCAACAGCCTGCCGATCGCTTTGTTGAAGATCGACAAAAGTTTTGTCGGCGGCATGGAAGAGCGCGAAGAAAACCGCAAATTGGTACACGCGATGATCAACCTGGCCCACAACCTCAACCTGGAAGTGGTGGCCGAAGGTGTGGAAACACCTGAGCAGCTTGAGCTGTTGCGGTTGTTCGGTTGTGACCAGGCCCAGGGGTACCTGATCAGCAAGCCGTTGCCGTTGGCGGAACTGGTGGAGTACCTGATGTTTGGGCAAAGCCAGCAGGCACTGTTGGGCTAAGCCTTCAAAGTGGTTCAAATGTGGGAGCTGGCTTGCCTGCGATAGCGGTCGTTCAGCTAATAATGATTAGCCTGACACACCGCTATCGCAGGCAAGCCAGCTCCCACATGGACCGCGTGCACTCGCTAGTCAGGCAGTGCCGCTTGGAACCCAACAGGAGCATCCGGCTCCCGCCGAATCATCCGCTTCATCTTCGCCTCAAACGCCCAGGTCAGACTTACCGCCGCGCACGCTAGTCCCAGCGCCAAGCCCCACCACACCCCGGTGGGCCCCCAGCCTAAAGTGAACGCCATCAGCCAGGCCGAGGGCGCACCGATCAGCCAGTAGCAGCCCAATCCCACCAGAAAGGTAGTCTTGGCGTCTTTCAAGCCGCGGATGCAGCCCATGGCAATGGTCTGCACGCCGTCGAACAATTCAAACCACGCGGCGACGGCCAGCAGGCTGACGGCCAGGACGATGACGTCATGGAACGCCGGGTCGTCATGGTCGAGGAACAGCCCGATCAACGGGTCGGAAAACAGCCACAACACTACGGCAAATCCCAGCATTACCATGGCACCAAAGCCTATGCCGACCCGACCGGCCATGCGTGCCTGCAACAACTGCCCGGCGCCGTAATGCTGGCCGATGCGCATGGTCACCGCGTAGGACATCCCCGCCGGTACCATGAACGCCACCGAGACAATTTGCAGGGCAATCTGATGCGCAGCCAACTGGGTGCTGCCCATGGTGCCCATGCACAACGCCGCAAAGGCAAACAGCCCGACCTCTACCGCATAGGTGCCGCCGATCGGCAGGCCCAGGCGCCACAGCTCGCGCAGGTAGTGGGTATTCAAGCGCAGCAGTCCAGTACCCAGCGGGTAGGCGGCATAGGCGCGGTTGCTGCGGATGTACCACATCAATGCCAGCGCCATGCCGTTGGCAACAATGGCGGTCACCAGGCCAATGCCCATCAGGCCCAGCTTCGGCAGACCGAACATGCCTTCGATCAACGCGTGATTGAGCAGATAGTTGACCACGGTGCCGCACAGGCTGATCACCATCACCGGCGTCGCCTTGCCGATCGCGCTGGTAAAGCCGCGCAGCGCCATGAAAGTCAGATAGCCGGGCAGGGCGAAAGGCAGGATGGTGAGGAATTGCCCCGCCGCTTGTACGTTGGTTTCGGTCTGGCCGAACATCAGCAGCACCGGCTTCAAGTTCCATAGCAGCAGCGCCGCTGCCAGGGCCATCAACCACGCCAGCCACAGCCCGGCCTGGGTGAGGCGCGTGGCGCCGTCGATATCGCCTGCGCCGTGACGAATGGCGACCAGGGTGCCCACCGCGGCAATCACGCCGATGCAGAAGATCGCCACGAACGAATAGCTCGCCGCGCCCAGGCCGCCGCCGGCCAGGGCTTCGGGGCTCAGGCGCGCCATCATCAGGGTGTCGGTCAGCACCATCAGCATGTGCGCCAACTGTGAGGCAATCAACGGCCCCGACAGCCGCAGAATGGCCCAGAGTTCGGTACGTGCCGGATGTTGCATGATCATCACACTCAAATAGTCAGGAAATGGGGGAGAGATTGATTCTCGGCGCTTTGGGCGCGTTGCACAAAAGGATAAATGCGATCGCTCACATGATTAAAACTCATGCCTGACTGATTCTGGTAGGGTGCCGATATTGCGCCGTTGGAGCTTTCCCTATGTCTCGTCGTCTTCCTCCCTTGTATGCCCTGCGTGCATTTGAGGCCGCCTCCCGGCACAACTCCTTCACCCGCGCGGCGCAGGAACTGTCCATCACCCAAAGTGCAGTCAGCCGGCATATCCGCACCCTCGAGGAGCATTTCGCCTGCCGCCTGTTCCAGCGCAGCGGTCGCAATCTGCAGCTCACCGAAGCCGCGCGCCTGTTGCTGCCCGGCGTGCGCGAAGGCTTCGCTGCGTTGGAGCGCGCCTGTCATACCTTGAATACTGAAGATGACATTCTGCGTATGAAGGCACCGTCCACCTTGACCATGCGCTGGCTATTGGCGCGCCTGAGTCGCTTCCGCGCCTTGCAGCCAGGCAATGAGGTGCAACTGACCAGTGCGTGGATGAGCGTGGATGAAGTGGACTTCAACCAGGAACCCTTCGACTGTGCGGTGTTGTTGAGCGATGGGCGTTTTCCGGCGGACTGGGAGGCCAGTTACCTGTTCCCCGAATTGCTGATCCCCGTGGGCGCGCCGAACCTGCTGGATGATGGACCTTGGGACGCTGCCCGCCTGGCGAGTGCCGAGTTGTTGCATCCCACGCCTGATCGTCGTGACTGGCGCAGCTGGCTGGAGCGCATGGGGTTGTCGTCCCGGGTGTCTCTCAAGGGCGGGCAGGTGTTCGATACCCTTGAGTTGGGCATGATCGCGGCGGCGCGTGGCTATGGCGTGTCCATGGGCGATTTGTTGATGGTGGCCGAAGATGTCGCCCAGGGACGCCTGAGCCTGCCGTGGCCCAGGGCAGTCGCCAGTGGGGAAAGTTACTACCTGGTGTGGCCGAAAACCCGCCCCGGGGGGGAACGCTTGCGACGGCTGGCGGAGTTTCTTCAAGGTGAAGTCAAAGCGATGGAGTTGCCCCAGGTTGAACGTCTCGATTGAGTAGGGGCCGGCGGTTGATGCAATCGTTTGCGGGATACCCCTGTGATTCGCTCAAGTATTACCAAGTGCCGCCGAAGAAGGTGTGTTGGAACCATCGTGCACCAACGTTTCCCACTTAGATAATTTGCCGAGCAGCGCTATGAGATCAGGATGATCCTGGCCTCGGCCAGGAGCTGTCATGTCTCAACCTCGTGCCCGGATTGCCTCCCAGTTAGGTCTCGCCCTTGCCGTGATTCTGGCTGTCGTTATCAGCGGCAGCACTGTGTTTGCCCTGCGTTCCCTCGACTCCGCCAACCTCGACACCCGTGAGGAGCACCTGGCCAGCGAGGCGCGTTTGCTCGCCGACCAACTCAATACCTTCCACAGCACCTTGCGCGAGAGTACCCAGCGTTTGAGCGGGCTGTTTGAAAAACGCTTCGGCGCCGGCCTGAGTGTGCGTGCCGACCAACCGGTGGCCGTGGCCGGTGTACAGACGCCGAGCCTGTACCTGGGTAATGAGGTGCTGAACAACAACTTCGAAGAAGTGGACGAGTTCAAGCAAATGTCCGGCGGTGTGGCTACCGTATTCGTGCGCAGCGGCGACGACTTTATCCGCGTGAGCACTTCCTTGACCAAGCAGGATGGCAATCGTGCCATCGGTACGGTGCTTGACCGCCAAGGCGCGGCATACCAGCGTGTTGCCGACGGGCAAACCTATATCGGCCGTGCGGTATTGTTCGACCGTTCCTACATGACCCAGTACAGCCCGGTACGTGACAGCAACGGCAAGGTCATCGCCGTGCTGTTTATCGGTTTCGATTACACCGACGCGCAGAACGCCCAGTTTGAAAACCTCAAGCGCTTCCGCCTCGGCCAGACCGGCTCCCTGGCGCTGCTGGATGAGCAGAAGCATTGGCTGGTGCCGCCAGCCGGCGTACAGGCGCCGGACCAGGCCATTACCGTGATGCTCGACCTGGCAAAGACGCCGGGGGCAGGGCGTTTCTGGAGCGACAAAAACGAAGATTTCTACAGCGTTTCGGTGCCGTTCGAAGGCGGCCCCTGGGCGGTGGTGGCAAGTATGCCCAAGGCGGAAATTCGCGCCGTGACGTGGGAAGTCGGGATCCGCCTGGTGATCGGCAGTGTGCTGGCGATGTTGCTGGCAGTGGGCGCCACGGTGTGGCTGTTGCGCAGCAAGCTGGCGCCACTGAGTGATTTGGTACGCCAGGCGCAAGCTCTGGGTGCGGGCGACTTGAGCGCACGCCTTAACGTGTCCAGCCATGACGAGATCGGGCAGTTGGCGCGCAGCTTCAATCAGATGGGTGAAGCGCTGTCGACCATGGTTTCGCATATCCGCAGTGCTGCCGAACAGGTCAACAGCCGCGCCCAGGCGCTGTCGGGGCTCTCCGGTGGTGCCTACGAAGGCATGGAGCAACAGTCTGGCGAGATCACCAGCATGGCCGGCGCGGTGGAAGAGTTCAGCGCTACCTCGTTGAACATCGCCGACAACATGGGCAATACCGAGCGCCTGGCGCAAGAGAATGCCCAGCAGACCCGGATCGGCCGCACCTCGATGCAAGAGGCGTCATCGTCGCTGGAGCATATTGCCACTGCCCTGAACAGCACAGCCGCAGTGATCAACACCCTGGGCCAGCGCTCCCAGGAAATCGGCGGGATCGTCGGTGTGATTACCTCCATCGCCGAACAGACCAACCTGCTGGCGCTCAACGCCGCCATCGAAGCCGCCCGCGCCGGTGAGCAAGGCCGCGGTTTTGCCGTGGTCGCCGACGAAGTGCGTAACCTGGCCTCGCGCACCCGCCAGGCCACCGATGAAATTTCGGCGATGATCCAGAGCATCCAGCAGGAAACCGGCAACGCCATCAGCACCATGGAACACGGCAAGGTATTGATGCAGGACGGCCTGTCGCGCAACGCCGACGTCGCCTCGGCCCTGGCGCGTATCGATGAGCAAAGCCGCTCGGCCGGCCAGCAATTCGCTGCGATCACCACCGCCACCCAGGAGCAGAGCAGCACCGCAACCCTGCTCAGCAGTAACTTGCAAAGCATTGCCCTGGCCAACAGCGAGCAGCGTGAAGTGGTGTCGAACCTGGCAGTCACCGCCAAGGAACTGGAAACCCTGGCGGCAGGCCTGCGTCAGGAGGTGGACCGGTTTCGTTGAGGCTTAGTGGTCGCCCAGCCCTGGGTCTACGCGCTTGCCGATGTCCTTGAGCCGCGCCAGTTGGTCGACCATGCCTGGCGCTTCATCCATGCTGGTCACGAAGGTCCACAGGTAAGTCATCACTGCGTAGATGTGGCCGGCCTTGACCGCTGGGGACAAGGCCAACTGGCTGATCGCGACCACAAACAGCAAAGCCGCGAGCGTACCGAGAAACAGGTACGCCGCAGCCTCGCGGTCTGAAAGCCAGATGCGCAGGCGTGACAGCACCTGGTAGTGACGTCGCAGGGTCGGCGCGCCGACTTTTTCGACCAGGCCGATTTCTTTCTCCAGGCGGTTATTCAGGCGCTCGTGTAGTTCCTGATTGCGCTGTGCAAAGCGTGGCAACAAGGTGATGCACAGCAGCAGCGCGGCCAGACAGGCCATGCCTACCCACGGCTCAATCACGATCAACATTACCGCAGCGCCCACGATCGATACCAACGCCGTGGCGATGATTGGCACGTGCTTTTCAAAGAAGTCGACAAACTCCCGTGCCAGCACCACCCGTGCCGCCGATTTCGAGGTGCTGTGGTTCTGTTGGCGCTGGTTGAGGATGACTGGCACCGCAAGGTCGGCGTAAATGCGCGTGAACGTGCGTGTATCCAGCGCTCGCCGTGCCGCCCCGACCACCCAGAACGCCATGACTACGGCGGCATAGAACAACGCACTGGTGGCATCGCCGCGGATAATCGAATCCACCGCGAACCCGGCAAACAGCGGGTAGGCCAACAACAGTGCGTTCTCCAGCGCCACCAGTGACAAAGTGCAAGACAGCTTGCCGGGATAAGCTTTGGCAATAGCCTTGAGTGTCTGGCTGGCGGACTGCTGGCCGATTTTCTGGCTTTGTTCGATCAGAATTTGTGGGGTGACGGATGTCATGGGTGCACCAAAGGAGTGATAGACGCTATTATTGAGCGACTGCTCAAGTATCCTTGAGCGATCGCTCAAAAAGCAAGCGCCGCTCATCTACCGGCGCCCGAAGGAATTGCCCATGTCGCGTATCGACCGTAAAGACCAGATCATCGCCGCCGCTCTTGAGCTGTTTCGCAGCAAGGGTTTCGCCGATGTGTCCACCCGTGACTTGGCCGAACATGCCGGGCTGTCGCGTAGTCACGTCTATCACTACTTCAGTGACTGGAATGAACTGCGTCGCGAAGCTTTTGTGCGCTTTGCCAATGAGCAATTGGATGAAGTGCGCGAGCCGTTGACCGATGCTCCACCGCTAGAAGCGCTTATGGGGTTCTTGCGCGACTGTCTGCCCAGCACCGCTGACGCCGCTTGGGCGCTGTGGCTCGACGCCTGGGACGAAGCCATGCACGACCCGCAAATGGCCCAGGCTTACCTGGTGATCAACGCCCAGTGGCAAGGCATGCTTGCCGAAGTGATCGAGCGGGGCGTTGCCGATGGCGTCTTTCGCTGCGAGTCGTGTCAGCGCGCTGCACGGCAGATCTTCGCCCTGGCGATGGGCTATGCCGATGACCTGATGCTCAAGCCTTCCGCAGAGTCGGCAGAAGCGGTGCTGGAAGAGGTGCTGGAAGTGGCGAGGCTGCTGCTGGATTTTGCCTGACAAGTGCTAGCCATGAGCGGCTGGTCGGTACTGCAGCGCCTCCGCCAAATGATGGCGGGCGATGCCTTCCACTTGCTCAAGGTCCGCCAGGGTGCGAGCCACCTTGAGCAACCGATGGGCTGCACGCAGCGATAATGTCAGTCGTTCGCACGCGCTTTCCAGCCAGCTTTCATCGGCTTTGGTCAACTGGCAGTGTTCGCGTAGCCGTGGCAGATCGAGGAATGCATTGGCACAACCCTGGCGCTGGTGCTGGCGTTCACGGGCTTGCGCCACCTGGGCGGACGCTTGCGCGGTGGTGTCACCGGCCTGTTGGGAGGGGCTCAGCGCAGTGACCTCCCGGGCGACTGTCAGGTGCAAATCAATCCGGTCCAGAAGCGGCCCGGATAGCTTGTTGCGATAGCGCTGTATCTGCTCCGGCGTGCACCGACAACGCCCGCTGGGTTCGCCCATGTAGCCGCACGGGCAGGGGTTCATGGCCGCGACCAACTGGAAGCGTGCCGGGAAACTCACCCGGTCCCTGGCTCGGGAGATCACGATATGCCCCGACTCCAATGGCTCGCGCAGCACCTCCAGTACCTTGCGATCAAATTCCGGCAGCTCATCCAGAAACAGCACGCCGTGATGGGCCAGGGTGATTTCCCCCGGCTGCGGCTTCGAGCCGCCACCCACCAGCGCCGGGCCGGATGCCGAGTGGTGCGGCTGGCGAAACGGGCGATTAGGCCAATGGCTAAGGGGGGCCAGGCTGACCACGGATTGGATCGCGGCCACTTCCAGCGCCTCCTGCTCGCTCAGCGGTGGCAGCAAGCCCGGCAGGCGGCTGGCCAACAGGGTCTTGCCGGTACCGGGTGGCCCGCTGAACAGCAGGTTATGTGCGCCGGCCGCCGCAATCAGCAAGGCACGCTTGGCTGCCAGTTGGCCCTGCACTTCACTCAGGTCCGGGTAAGGCTTGTTCAAGTACAGCAAGCCGTCGGACCTGTAGGGCTCAATCGGCACATGCCCATTAAGGTGCGCCACCACTTGCAGCAGGTGGTCCACCGCAATCACTTTGAGCCCCGACGCCAGGCAGGCTTCCTCGGCATTGGCCCTGGGCACTATCACGGTGCGCCCGGCCTTGCGCGCCGCAAGCGCGGCCGGCAACACACCCTTCACCGCCCGTACCTCGCCCGATAACGCCAACTCACCAAGGCACTCCACGTCATCAAGCATCAAGGCCGGCACTTGCACACTGGCCGCCAGGATCCCCAGGGCAATCGCCAGATCAAAGCGCCCGCCGTCCTTGGGTAGGTCGGCGGGCGCGAGATTGAGGGTGATGCGCCGGGCCGGGTATTGCAGCGCCGAGTTGAGAATGGCGCTGCGAACGCGGTCCTTGCTTTCCTTTACTGCAGTTTCCGGCAGGCCCACCAGCGTCAGCGATGGCAAGCCATTGGCCATATGCACTTCAACGGTGACGGCGGGGGCTTCGACGCCGACCTGGGCGCGGCTGTGCACGATAGCGAGGGACATGCTCGTTCCTTGAATGGGGGGCCGCTTCCTGCGGGTTTTTCAAGGGTAGACGAGGGGGGCGTCCAGCGAGGGAGGGAGGTTTTACAGAACGTATCCGGGCGGCAATGCAAAACAAATGTGGGAGCTGGCTTGCCTGCGATAGCGGTATGTCAGCAAAGAATCATCCGCTGATGCACCGCCATCGCAGCATAGATATCTACACAACTTTGTAGTCGCCAATGGTAACCACGATGCGAAGCGAGCCGCTCTTGATCTTGATCTTGATCTGCTTTTGATCTCAGGCGGCCCCCCAAATCACTGTCGGATTACGGGCACACCGAGCCTAAGCGAGGTGCCGAGTGGTGGGGCAAGAGCCTTTTGGTTACTTTTGGCTGGGCCGGCATTCCGGCTCTTTTCAAAAGTGACCCGCTGTAAAAGCGGAACCAACAGTGGCCGTTACCCAAAAAACGGATATGTACTCAGTCTGATCCAGCGTCTTGGTCGGCCCTGAGGCCGCCATCGGGGGCAAGTCGAATCGTCGCACCGCCCCTCCCACATTTGGATCGCGGTGCATCAGTTAGATAGCTATAAGCTGACAGGCAGCAAGCTCCCTTGCAGAGGAGCAGCAGCGTACCAAAGTTGTGTAGATACCCATGGCCATCGCAGGCAAGCCAGCTCCCACACTAACCGTGTTTATTCAGCAGAGGATGGCGCCAACCGCGCTTCAAGCTCAGCCACCTTCGCCTCCAGGCTCTCCAACCGCGCACGCGTGCGGGCCAGTACGACCATCTGGCTGTCAAACTCTTCCCGGCTGACCAGGTCGAGCTTGCTGAAGCCACTTTGCAGCAATGCCTTGAACTGGCTTTCGATTTCATTGCGGGGCAGCGGGGTGTCGCCGCTGAACAGGCGAGAGGCGTGGCCGCTCAGGGCGTCGAGGAGGTCTTTGGGCGCGAGCATGGGAAATATTCCGGAAAACAGTTGGCCGGCAGTGTATCACGCAGCGTCTATAGTCTTTTTCATGCTGCGTTGCGCACGGTTTTCGCGCATCAAAGCGGGCGGCTGCGCACCGTTTTGATGCGCATTGCGGCTGCACGTACGCCCCGTGGGTGGGCACGAGTGAGCAAGGGACTGATTTCAGTGATTTTTACGGAGCTGGCAAGGTTTCTGCTTAGACGATCATGACCCATGCACTGATGCAGTCGCTGTGACGAATGCAGTGCGCCGACGGATCAGGGGTACAGGTTTCGTCACCAGTGGATCGCTGGCGTCGCAACGGCAAATGCCGAGGCGACGATGCGTTACAAAGCCAGGCACTGCGCTTAGACTTGAGACGGGTTTGTTTTCCTGGGGCAAGTCCACCAATTCGGGAGAGAGTTTTCATGAAGCTAGTCACTGCCATCATCAAGCCGTTCAAGTTGGACGATGTACGCGAGTCACTGTCCGAGATCGGCGTGCAGGGCATTACCGTTACTGAGGTCAAGGGCTTCGGTCGGCAGAAGGGTCATACCGAGCTGTATCGTGGCGCGGAATACGTAGTCGATTTCCTGCCGAAGGTGAAGATTGATGTCGCCATTGACGACAAGGATCTTGAGCGGGTTATCGAGGCGATAACCAAGGCGGCCAACACCGGCAAGATCGGTGACGGCAAGATCTTCGTGGTCAATCTGGAACAGGCTATTCGCATCCGTACCGGCGAAACCGATACCGACGCAATCTAAGCCGCCAAACCCCAACGCCCCAGGAGAAAACACTATGACTCTGCGTAAATTCGCAGGGCTCGGAGCCCTGTTGTCCATCGTAATGCCAAGCCTGGCCATGGCGGCAGACGAAGTGGCTGCTCCAGTCCTCAACTCCGGCGACACCGCCTGGATGCTGACCGCCACCGCTTTGGTGCTGTTCATGACCATCCCTGGCCTGGCGCTGTTCTACGGCGGCATGGTCCGCTCCAAGAATATTCTGTCGGTGATGATGCAGTGCTTTGCCATCACCGGCCTGATCAGCATCCTGTGGGTCGTCTACGGCTACAGCATCGCGTTTGATACCACCGGTATGGAACAGGGTGTGGTCAACTTCAACTCCTTCTTCGGCGGCCTGGGCAAGGCGTTCCTGGCGGGTGTCACCCCGGCCAGCATCACCGGGCCTGCGGCGCTGTTTCCGGAAGCCGTGTTCATCACCTTCCAGATGACCTTCGCCATCATCACCCCGGCGCTGATCGTCGGTGCTTTCGCAGAGCGCATGAAGTTCTCCGCGATGCTGATCTTCATGGCTATCTGGTTCACCCTGGTCTACGCGCCGATCGCGCACATGGTCTGGAGCGGCAACGGTGGCCTGATGTGGGACTGGGGCGTGCTGGACTTCGCCGGCGGCACCGTCGTGCACATCAACGCGGGTGTGGCTGGCCTGGTGGCGTGCATCGTGCTCGGCAAGCGTAAAGGCTTCCCGACCACACCGATGGCTCCGCACAACCTGGGTTATACCTTGATCGGCGCGGCCATGCTGTGGATCGGCTGGTTTGGCTTCAACGCCGGCTCCGCTGCGGCGGCCAACGGCACGGCGGGCATGGCGATGCTGGTCACCCAGATTGCCACGGCTGCTGCGGCGCTGGGCTGGATGTTCGCCGAGTGGATCACTCACGGCAAGCCAAGTGCACTGGGCATTGCCTCAGGTGTGGTGGCCGGCCTGGTCGCCGTGACGCCAGCCGCTGGCACCGTGGGCCCGATGGGTGCCCTGGTGATCGGCCTGGTCGCCGGTGTGGTGTGCTTCTTCTGCGCCACCAGCCTCAAGCGCAAGCTGGGCTACGACGACTCCCTGGACGCCTTCGGCGTGCACGGTATCGGCGGTATCGTCGGTGCGATCCTCACCGGTGTGTTCGCTGCCCCGGCACTGGGTGGCTTCGGCACTGTGACCGATATCGCGGCCCAAGTCTGGATCCAGTGCAAAGGCGTAGGCTTCACCGTGATCTACACGGCGATCGTGACCTACGTCATCCTCAAGGTGCTGGACATGGTCATGGGCCTGCGTGTCACTGAGGAAGAAGAGGCGGTTGGCCTCGATCTGGCGCAACACAACGAACGCGGCTACAACTTGTAAGTACGCGAAAAAAACATGCCCGGCTTGCCGGGCATTTTTTTGTCTGGTGTTTGTCTTTGGCTAAAGGTGTATGGGTTTTTTATCAACTTTGTGATGGGATCCACACGGCACTTTTCAGAGTGCAAATGTCTTACAGGCATGAAGGCGTATTCGGCACTTTGTTTTTTCCCAGAGCGCGCTAGAATGCGCGCCGATGGGCGGAGAACTGTATGTGGCAACAGACCCTGATTACCCTGCGGGCCAAGCCCCGGGGCTTTCATCTGGTAACGGACGAGTTGCTTGCCGGCTTGCCTGAATTGAAGGCGTGCCGTGTGGGCCTGTTGCATCTGTGGCTGCAGCATACCTCGGCCTCGTTGACCGTCAACGAGAATGCCGACCCGGCGGTTCGCCGTGACTTCGAGCGTTTTTTCAACCTGCTGGTGCCACAGGGCCGCGCAGGTTTTGAACATAATGACGAAGGTCCGGATGATCTGCCGGCGCACTTCAAGGCCAGTCTGCTGGGCTGCCAGCTGAGTTTGCCGGTCAAGGCCGGCCGCTTGGCGATGGGGACCTGGCAAGGTGTTTATCTGGGCGAGCACCGTGATCATGGCGGTGCTCGTAAAGTCCTCGCCACCTTGCACGGTGAAGAGGCATAAGCCACTGGAAACCCGGTGGATGTTGATTTTTTTCCGGCGACCTCGACAGAGGGTGAAGCTGGGCTATAACTAATCTGCTTTTCGCAAGTCATGAGGTAGAACATGAGCGACGATGATCTGGAAAACGACGAACTCGAAGTAGGTGACGACGATGACACCGAAGAAAGTATTGACGTAGCGGCGGAAGACGTTGCTGACGATGCCGATGATGGCGGTGCCGATGATGCGGCTCCCAAAGCCAAAGGCAAAGCCAAGGCTGCGGTTTCGGTAGATGAGTTGCCGAGTGTTGAAGCCAAGAACAAAGAGCGCGATGCCCTGGCCCGAGCGATGGAAGAATTCCTCGCGAAGGGTGGCAAAGTGGTCGAGGTCGAGGCTAACGTGGTAGCTGACCCACCGAAGAAGCCGGATAACAAGTACGGCAGCCGACCTATCTGAAGTCCGCCTCTTGCTTGTAAGAAAAAGCCCGCCGTCGCTGCGGGCTTTTTCATGCCTGGAGCCATTACCAGTTCGCTGCAATACCTTGTGGGAGCAGGCAAGCCAGCTCCCACATTGGGGGGTAGTGTTAACCCCAGCGACTCAGCAGTGGCGGCAACTCCGTCAGGCTGCGAATCTGCGCATCCGGGTGCTTGTCACCCTCCCAGGCCTTGCCCGCGGGGTTAAACCACACCGCCCGCAACCCGGCCTGCTGTGCCCCGGCGATATCATCCCCAGGGTGATCGCCCACATGCACGGCCGCACTGGCGTCCACCCCTCCACGCTGCAACGCTTCGTCAAACAGCCGCGCATCCGGCTTGGCGATGCCGATATCTTCAGCGCGCAGGGCAAAGTGAAAGTAGTCCGCCAGGCCCACACGCTGCACATCGGCATTGCCATTGGTGATCACGCCGAGCAGGAAGTGCTGGCGCAGCGCCTTGAGCATCGGCTCGGCTTCCGGGAACACGGTGAGTTGGTGGCGTGCGTGGATGAACGCTTCGAAGCAGACATCCGCCATCTCTGTGGCCTCAGGCTGGGGATAACCGGCCTCCTCGAACGCATGCATCAACACGCGATGACGCAGCAGGCTGATACGGTGTTTGAGTTCGGGATGACGCTGCAGCACCTGCTGGCGCAGGCTGGCGAAATGTTCCAGGGGCAGATCGCCCACCTTGGCGGCGTTGGCTGCCAGCCATTCGCGCATCGACGCTTCGGCGCTGATGATGACGGGTACGTTGTCCCAGAGGGTGTCGTCCAAGTCGAAGGTGATCAGCTTGATACTCATGAGTCGCTGCCTTTGATGCGTTTGGCCCGTGGATGGGCGCTGTCGTACACCGTTGCCAGGTGCTGGAAGTCCAGGTGTGTATAGATCTGAGTGGTCTTGATGTCGGCGTGGCCGAGCAGTTCCTGTACGGCGCGCAGATCCTGGGAGGACTCCAGCAGGTGGCTGGCGAAGGAATGGCGCAGCATGTGCGGGTGCAGATTCTGCCCCAGCTCCCGCTCGCCGGCGGCCTTGACCCGAAGCTGGATCGCTCGGGGCCCCAGGCGTCGGCCTTGCTGGCTGACGAACACCGCATCGTCCGCCGGGTTGGTCAAAAGGCGCAATGGCAGCCATAGCTGCAAGGCTTCGCGGGCTTTTCTGCCCACCGGCAGCACGCGGGTCTTGCAGCCTTTGCCGAGCACTTGTATCAGGCCATCGGCGAGGTCCAACTGATCGAGGTTCAGGCTTGTCAGCTCCGACAGGCGCAGGCCCGAAGAATAGAACAGCTCAAGGATTGCCTGGTCGCGATGGGCCAGGAAGTCATCTTCTACCGCACCATCGAGCAGCTGCAAGGCACGATCGGTATCCAGGGTCTTGGGCAGGCGCCGCTCGCCTTTGGGCGGGGACAGGCCATTGGCCGGGTCGTGATCGCACAGGCCTTCGCGATTGAGGTAGTGATAGAGGCCGCGCACTGCCGACAGCAGGCGAGACAGGCTGCGCGAGGACTGGCCTTGCTGGTGCAACCGGGCGATCAGGCTGCGCAGGGCCTGGATATCCAGGGCCTTCCAGCTGCTGACGTGCTGTTTTTCGCAATAGGCCAGGACCTTGTTCAAGTCCCGCCGATAAGCTTCCAGCGTGTGGGGCGACACTTGGCGCTCATTGCGCAGGTGAGCGCAGTAGGCGTCCAGTTGCCGCTCCATGGTCAGCGCACCGCGCGCAGTGTGGTGGTGTGACGCGGCAGGACGCGGCCCAGCACTTCGGCGATGTAGGTCAGGAACAGCGTGCCCACCGAACTTTTGTAGTGCGCAGGGTCACGGCTGGCGATGGCCAGCACGCCGTGCAAGCCTTGATGGCTGACGGCGATGACGGCGGTAGAGCCGATCTGCTTGCGCTGCTCTGCACCAAACAGGAAGTCCAGTTCATGTTCACGCAAGGTGCCGCTGACAGTCTTGCCTTCGGACAGCAGGCCACCGATGGCTGTCTGTGCTTCGCCACCTGTGACCCAGCGACCCACGGGCATCGGGTTGTCGCTGAACAGGATCAGGCTGACAAAGGGCACCTGGAAGTCCTCGCGCAGGCTGTCTTCCACGGCAATCACCGTTTCTTCCAGGCTGGCGGCGTCCATCAGGGTCAGGATCAGGCGGCGGGTCTTGTCGAACAGGCGGTCGTTGTCGCGGGCCACGTCCATCAGGTGGGACAGCCGATGGCGCATTTCAATATTGCGCTCGCGCAGGATCTTCATCTGCCGCTCCACCAGCGACACGGTATCGCCGCGCTGGTGGGGAATGCGCAAGGCCGGCAGCAGTTCTTCATGCTCGACGAAGAAGTCCGGATTAGCCTCAAGGTACGCCGCGACAGCAGCGGCCTCCAGGCTTTCACTCGGGGTGGCGTGTGCGGGTACTTGAGGCTTATCGGTCATTGGCTTGGCTCACTCATAGACGGACCTGTCCTTCGTATACACGCGAGGCCGGCCCGGTCATCATCACCGGGTGGCCAGGGCCTGCCCATTCGATGGACAAGCGTCCACCGGGCAGGTCGATCAGCAGCGGCGAATCCATCCACCCCTGGCTGATCGCGGCTACGGCAGCGGCACAAGCGCCGGTACCGCAAGCCTGGGTTTCGCCGGCGCCGCGTTCCCAAACGCGCAATTGCGCGCGGGTACGGTCGATCACCTGCAGGAAGCCCACATTGACCCGCGCTGGAAAGCGCGGGTGATGTTCGATCTTCGGCCCCAGTTCGTGCACCGGGGCGTTATTGATGTCGTTGACCCGCAGTACCGCATGGGGGTTGCCCATGGACACGGCGGCGATATCCACGGTTCTGCCATCCACGTCCAGCGGGTAACTGAGGGCCTGCTCGGTGGCCTGGAACGGAATATCCGCCGGCACCAGGCGTGGCGCGCCCATGTTGACGCTGATCTGGCCGTCACTGCGAATATCCAGTTCGATCACGCCGCCCTTGGTTTCGACGCGAATCTGGCGCTTGGCGGTCAGGCGCTTGTCCAGCACAAAGCGTGCAAAGCAGCGCGCACCGTTGCCGCACTGTTCCACTTCGGAACCGTCGGAATTGAAGATCCGGTAGCGGAAGTCCACCTCCGGGTTGCTCGGCGCCTCCACCAGCAGCAATTGGTCGAAACCGATGCCGGTGTGACGGTCGCCCCACTGTTTGGCGTGTTTGGGCAGGATGTGCGCGTGCTGGCTGACCAGGTCGAGAACCATGAAATCATTGCCCAGCCCGTGCATCTTGGTAAAACGCAGCAGCATGGCTTACTCCGGCAGCAGGCTTTCGCCAGCATACAACTGGGCTACCGTCTCGCGGCGACGCACTTCAAACGCTTGATCACCGTCCACCAGCACCTCGGCGGCACGGCCGCGAGTGTTGTAGTTGGAACTCATGACAAACCCATAGGCACCCGCCGAATGCACGGCCAGCAGATCGCCTTCTTCCAGGGCCAGCTGACGGTCCTTGGCCAGGAAGTCGCCGGTCTCGCAGATCGGGCCGACGATGTCGTAGGCGCGGGCTTCGCTGGCGCGCGGCGTCACGGCGGTGACATTCATCCAGGCCTGGTAAAGCGCCGGGCGGATCAGGTCGTTCATCGCCGCATCGACGATGGCGAAATCCTTGTGTTCGGTGTGCTTGAGGTACTCGACCTGGGTCAACAGCACGCCGGCGTTGGCGACAATATAGCGGCCCGGCTCGAACATCAGCGTCAGGTCGCGGCCTTCGATGCGTTCGCGCACGGCCTGGATATAGTCGCTAATCAACGGTGGCTCTTCGTCTCGATAACGTACGCCGACGCCGCCGCCCAGGTCGATGTGTTGCAGGTAGATGCCGCACTCGCCCAAACGATCGATCAAGGCCAGCAGACGGTCAAGGGCATCCAGAAAGGGTGGCAGTGTGGTCAGTTGCGAGCCGATATGGCAGTCGACACCCAGTACTTCCAGGTTTGGCAGTTGCGCGGCGCGGATGTACACCTCTTCGGCGTCGGCGATGGCGATGCCGAACTTGTTCTCTTTGAGACCGGTGGAAATGTACGGGTGGGTGCCGGCGTCGACATCCGGGTTGACGCGCAGGGAGATCGGCGCACGAACGCCCATCTCGGCGGCAACGACTTGCAGGCGCTCCAGCTCGTCGGTGGATTCGACGTTGAAGCAATGTACGCCGACTTCCAGGGCGCGGCGCATGTCTTCGCGGGTCTTGCCGACGCCGGAGAACACGATTTTCTCAGCCTGGCCGCCGGCGGCCAATACGCGTTCGAGCTCGCCACGGGAGACGATGTCGAAACCGGCGCCCATGCGCGCCAGGACATTCAGCACACCCAGGTTGGAGTTGGCCTTGACCGCGTAGCACACCAGATGCGGCACGCCATCGAGGGCGTCAGTGAACGAGCGGTATTGGGCTTCGATATGCGCACGGGAGTACACATAGGTCGGGGTACCAAAGCGCTGGGCAATCGCGGACAGCGCCACGCCTTCCGCGAACAGCTCGCCGTCCCGGTAGTTAAAAGCGTCCATAAGTTTCCCTTAGTAGGTGTCGTGCTTATGCGCTTTTGACGGCTTTTGCGACGATTGCGCCTGTTCATTCGGATCTTTGCTGTCATCCGGCAGGTACAACGGGCCTTTCTGGCCACAGGCACTAACGAGGCAAGCGACCGCGACGAGCGCAGCAAGGGAAGAGATCAGGCGCTTCATGGCGAAATCCTTGAATATGCATTAATTGCGCCCGAGTATACCGACCACCCGGCAGCTTGCCTATGCGCCGCACTACCCGTCCGGCGGGGCTTTGCCGAGGAGCACAAGAAGCGGGCTACGCTGCTTGATGATATTTCGTACTGCCATCTGTAATGAAATCGGTATCCTTTGCAATCGGCGAAGCGCGTCCGTATTGTGCCCCGCTTGAGCAAAACCAGACACTTTTGAGGTTGCCACAATGAGTTTGACCGAAGCCCGTTTTCACGACCTGGTGGATGCCACCCAGGAGAAGCTGGAAGATATTTTCGACGACAGCGACCTGGATGTGGATCTGGAAAACTCGGCTGGTGTGCTGACCGTCAAGTTCGAGAACGGCACTCAGTTGATCTTCAGTCGCCAGGAGCCGTTGCGCCAACTGTGGCTCGCAGCGCGCACCGGTGGTTTTCACTTCGATTACGATGAAGAGGAAAACCGTTGGACGCACGACACCACTGAGGAGTTGCTGAGCGAAATGCTTGCTCGTCTCACGAAGGAACAGTCCGGTGCTGACCTGGACTTCGAAGAGATCTGACCGTGACCCAGCCTGTACCTGTACGCCCGCCCAAGCCGCTGTTCAGCAATGTCAGCCCGGCGGTGCCGTCACCTTGTATCAGTTTGTGTCGCCTGGACGAGCAGAAAGTCTGCCTCGGCTGCTTCCGCCACGTGGAAGACATCCGTGAATGGCGCTCCGCCGACGATGCGCGGCGCAGGGTAATCTGTGCCCAGGCAGAGCAGCGCAAGGCACACGCCTGATGCCATCTTGTTTATTTGTGTCGCTGTGGTAGTGTCCGGGTACACCTCAACTCATCGAGGTCCGTGAGAACCCCGCCTTTTTCTGGCGGGGTTTTGCTTTTTTGAGCAGAAAAAAGGAGTCTGCCTGAATCATGACCGCACCTTCCATCATTCTTACCCGTCTTGACGTGCAGCGTCTTGAGCAACTGATCGACCGCTTGGGCGACGAGTTTCCCGGCGTCGAAGCGTTGCAAGCCGAACTCGACCGCGCCGAAGACGTGGTCGGTCACGATGAAGTGACTGCGGGTGTCGTGACCATGAACTCCAGCGTGCATTGCCGTGAGCAAAGCAGCGGCAAGGACTATCACCTGACGCTGGTCTACCCCAAGGACGCGAACGCCGACGAAGGCAAGATCTCGATCCTGGCGCCGGTAGGCAGTGCTTTGCTGGGTCTGCAAGTGGGCCAGCATATCGACTGGCCTGCACCGGGTGGCAAGACGCTCAAGCTGGAATTGCTCAGTGTCGAAGGCCAGCCCAAGGATGGCGGGGCTTTCTCGCTCTAAATCTGGCCCAGTGCGGCATTGAGGGACTGTTCCAGTTCGGCTTTGTAGCGCAGGTACAAATTGCTCGGGCTTTGCACATCACCGAGCAGTCCTGACAAATCCAGATCAGTGATGTAGCAACGGTAACGCTCGGTTTCCCGGCGTTGCCCGACGATCTCCCGGGCGACCACGGCAAACAGTTGGTCGCCAAATTCCAGTTCGCAAAATTCCCGCTGATTGCAGTAAAGGGTGATCCCCACCTGGCCAGGCGCGCCTTTGCCGATAATTGCCTGCACGTCATAAAACGGTTTGTTGGCAGGGTTCTGCGGCGCCGGTCGTGGCTCCACGCCGCGCGCGCGGCTGCTGCCCGATGGCAATAACTGATAGTACAAGGTGTGCACTTCACCCAGGGGCTGTCGGGAATCCAGGGACGACAGCGCTTCGCGGCGATAGAGGATCGATCGCAGGAAGCGTTGCAGCGGTGCCAGCAGACTTTGTTCATCATGAAACGGCAAACGCTGCTGCCAAAGCGCGTTGAATTCGTCGAGTACGTACAACTGGGCGAAGCCTTCGTTGACTCGATAGAACACTTGCACGCAATCAGCCTGGCCCATGGGCAGGAGCAGCGCCAGGTCATGGTCTTCCAGGGCCATGGCGTCAAGGTGCCAAGGGCTGTAGCTGGCCAGTTCCTCACTGAGGTAGGCAATCAGCGCGTCCTGGGTTGGCAGTGACACATGATTGGCCTGGCCCGGTGTCAGTTCCATGACGTGATAGTGCTGTTGCACCTGCAACAGGTAACGATGATTGCCTTGGCCAAGCAACAGGTGTTGTGCGGTGTCGAACACCTCTTCTACACGCTGGGCAATGAACTGCGCACGGTTGTGACAGAAGCAGCGCACCCGCAGCCGTGGCAGATGACCCGGCGGTAGTTGGTTGAGGTAGTCGCGCAGGCAGTCGAGCAGGGCGTGGGGCCCGTCGTAGCGGCTGACCATCACCTCGTTCCAGCTGTTGAGCGTGACCTGGTCAAGGGTCAGCACCAGGTTTTCGCGTACACCGGCGTAGCTCAGGGAGTCGGTGCGCTCGGTGGTCATCAGGATATTCAGGTCGCGATGATGCTTGAGCGGGTCCACGCCGACGTTGATCAGCAACAGCACATCTTCGGGCACTGCCGGGCGCAGCAGACGTTCTTCCTCGACACTGGCCAGGGGCAGGGCGATGGTTTGTTGCAGGCTGCCCAGCAGGTTGAACAATTCGAACTCGGTCATGTCGCTGACACCGGGGTGCAGCGCCAGGCGGGTACTGCTGTCGATCACGCCGTTGCGATGGCACCAGGTGAGCATTTCCAGCAGGTCCCGGCTGCGTTTGATCGGCGCGAAGTGCTCCCATTCCAGGGCCGTCAGGTTGCCGTTATACAAACCCCAATGGTGCTGGCCCGGCTCCTTGCGGTTGGGCGACTGCACCAGGGTCAGAGTGTCTTCGGCCAGGTCCGGGGCGATGCCTGGGTTAATGAACTCAACCTTGCCGGCCTTGCGTTCGAACGCCGCATACAAGCGCCGGCCCAGTACATTGAGGTCGCGTTTGTTGATCAGGCTGGCAGTCTGTTCGCTGCGGGCGAACTGGGTGAGGAAACGGTAGCTGTAGTTCAGTTCATTGACCAGGGCGCGGCGCTCGGAAGCAACCTGGCGCACTTTCCACTGGCTGCGACTGTCCAGCAGGGCCAGTTGGCGCTGGTCCCAACCCCATTCCTGGGCCAGGCGTTCCAGTAGCAGTCGCTGCCAAGTGGCGGTGCGCTGGCCGGCGCTGAGCTTGCGGTTGATCTTCAGGTACAGGCTGCGTCGTACCAGTTCCAGGCGATCCGGCTCGTTGCGGGCCTTGAGGTATTCCTCGATGCGGCGATACACCACGATGTAAGGGTCCAGCTCATCCAGGTCCACTTGGTTGGCGAACACCGCTCGCTTGAAACGCAGGCTCAGGCAGTACACGTTCGGATGTTCGCTGGCGTAGACCTCGGTCAGCAGCAGCTTGAGCACCGATTTGTACGGTGACTCGATGCCCTTGAACAATTGCCACAGCCCGGCACCTATGAACTCGCCCGGCGGGATATGGGCCAGGTGACCCAGGTCGAGGGTTTCATCGGCGCGGATAAACCGCTTGGAAATCAGGGCGTGGGTAAATTCGGCGTAGCGCTTTTCTTCGTAGACCGGCACCAGCCACCAGATCGGCGTGCGCCCGGCCAGCCAGATGGCTGTGCGGTAGAACTCGTCCAGCAGCAGGTAGTGCTGGGTAGTACCGCAATCGTCGGAGCTTAGTTGCGTGTCGCGTTCACCCAGGACAAAGCGTGTAGGTTCGATCAGGAAAAAATGCGCCTCGGCGCCCATGCTCAAGGCCCAGGCTTCCAGCAGTTGGCACTTCTTGCGCAGCTCTGCCAGTTCGCTTTCGTCCAGGTCGGGGGCGTGGCACACCCACACGTCCATATCGCTTTGATCGGCCTGGGCCAGCGTGCCGAGGCTGCCCATCAGGAACAGGCCGTGGATGGGGCGGGGCGGGTTGCCATGGCGCGGTTTATAGGAGAACGAGCGGGTCAGGCGTTGGGCTTCGGCCAGAGCCTGGGCGTCAGGTTCGAAATTCGACAGCCCCGCCGGGGTGCTGCTGGAGACATAGCCCGGCAACAGCGGGTGATTGACGTGGAAAAACAGCGGCAACAAAGTCAGCACGCCTTGTTGGCGTGGTGTCAGCCCCTCGACAGCCCGGGCCATGCGGCCCTCATTGAGGGCCATGAAACGCGCACGCAACTGGGTCAGCACCTTGCGGTCGATGCCTTCGTCCAGATCGGGGCGGATTTCGTGGGTGCGGGTCATGTCGAACTCGGTGGCTCGCTGGGCCCGACGTGGGCAGCCATGCAGGAGTCTACAGACAGTAGCGTAGGAGTTTTAAAGGGAAGTGGCTTTTTGGCGTCAGAATTTTTGCGCCACACAACAGCGCCCTCGGAGTCCGCAACGGGCGGACCCCATGGGCGGGATCAGGTGTCAGGCAGCTTCTTTGGTGCTGGCAGTGGTCAGAATGGTCAGCAGGGTTTGAGCCTGTTCTGCAGCATCCCGGCCAAGGCTCGTCAGGTAGCCCCCGTCCGGCTGATCGATCAGTCCTTTCGCATGGAGGCGCTTGGCAGCGGCGATGGCGGTAGGAGCGGCGGTCTGATGGACTTTCAAGCCCTCCTTGGTGCTGTCCAAGGGGAAGAGTACAAGGATTTCCAGTTCGGCAACCAACTCAGGGGTATACGACATAAGGACTCCAGACTTTCTAAAATTTATTAGAGGCTAGCAGGCCATAAGGTGAACGCACTTTGCCGAACTGTCCAGCGTGTTGCTGCGTGCCGGGGTTATTCCTTTTCCGGCGGCAACTCGGGCAGTGCTCGCAGCGCCGTTTCATACCAATCGGTATTGAAGGCGCGGTCATCTTCGAGCATGGCGTCGATCTCGAAGGCCAGCACGTGAGCCATCAGATTCAGGATGTCGTCGCGCTCGTAGCCCACCAGGGTCAGTTTGTTGAACGTTGCCTTGGCCGCTGGCGGGTTGTCGCTTTCGATCTGGTTTTCGATGGCTTCGATCAGCGTGGTTTCGGTGAATTCTTCTTCGTCATTGTCGATATCGGTCGGCTCGCTCATGGCAGGCTCCTCAAGGAAAGGGTGCCAGTCTACCGCCATTCAGGCAGGTGATGCTGCTGGTCAGGCCGGGCGCCTGGAACTATAACTCTTGCAGCCAACCCCACACCCGGCCTGGAGGCATCTGCAATGCTCAAGCTCTACGGATTTTCAGTCAGTAACTACTACAACATGGTCAAGCTTGCACTTCTGGAGAAAGGGCTGGCTTTCGAGGAGGTGCCTTTTTATGCAGGCCAGACCCCCGAAGCCTTGGCGGTGAGCCCGCGAGGCAAAGTGCCGGTGCTGGGCGTCAAGCAAGGGTTTATCAATGAAACCAGCGTGATTCTGGAGTACATCGAACACACTCAGGAAGGCCCTTCATTGCTGCCGGCCGACCCTTTTCAACGGGCTCAGGTGCTGGCGCTGTGCCGTGAAATCGAGCTCTACATCGAACTGCCTGCGCGAGCGTGTTTCGCCGAGGCTTTTTTCGGCATGACGGTGCCGGAGGCGATCAAGGAGAAATCCAGGGCCGAGCTGCTGCTTGGGATCGGTACGTTAGGTCGGCACGGTAAGTTCGCGCCTTATGTGGCTGGGGAGAACTTCACCATTGCGGATTTGTATTTCATGTACAGCCTGAACCTGGCGTGCGGCGTGGGCGAGAAGCTGTTCGGGCTGGACCTGCTGGCGCAGTTGCCGCAGGCGAAGGCATTGCTGGGGCGCCTGAATGAAATGCCCAACGCGCAGAAGGTAGAGGCGGACAGGCAGGCGGCGATCCCGGCATTCATGGCGATGATTGCGGCCAAGAAATAAACCTTTGGCATCTGTAAGGGCGCCATCGCAGGCAAGCCCGCTCCCACATTTTGATGTGTGAACCCAATCAAGTGTGGGAGCTGGCTTGCCTGCGATGCTTTTAGCGGCTGGCGAGCAATTCTTTGCCGCGCACGACCGCTGCCTTGACCTGTGCCGGCGCAGTGCCGCCCACATGGTTGCGGGCATTTACCGAGCCTTCCAGGGTCAGCACGGCAAACACATCCTGTTCGATCTGGTCGCTGAACTGGCGCAGTTCTTCCAGGCTCATTTCCGCCAGGTCCTTGCCGGTGTCCACACCGTATTTCACCGCGTGGCCGACGATTTCGTGGCAGTCACGAAATGGCAGGCCACGGCGCACCAGGTAGTCCGCCAGGTCGGTTGCCGTGGAGAAACCACGCAGGGCTGCTTCACGCATGATCGCGTGTTTGGGCTTGATCGCGGGGATCATGTCGGCAAAGGCGCGCAGCGAATCACGCAGGGTGTCCGCGGCGTCGAACAGCGGTTCCTTGTCTTCCTGGTTGTCCTTGTTGTAGGCCAGGGGCTGGCCTTTCATCAGGGTCAACAGGCCCATCAGCGCGCCGAATACACGGCCGCTCTTGCCGCGCACCAACTCAGGCACGTCAGGGTTTTTCTTTTGCGGCATGATCGAGCTGCCGGTGCAGAAGCGGTCCGGCAGGTCGATGAACTGGAATTGGGCGCTGGTCCATAGCACCAGCTCTTCGGAGAAGCGCGACAGGTGCATCATCGCGATACTGGCGGCGGCACAGAATTCGATGGCGAAGTCGCGGTCCGACACGCCGTCCAGGGAGTTGCCGCCCACGGCGTCAAAACCCAGCAGCTGCGCGGTGTACTCGCGGTCGATCGGGTAGGTGGTGCCGGCCAGCGCAGCGCTGCCCAACGGCATACGGTTGGCGCGCTTGCGGCAATCGACCAGGCGCTCGTAATCGCGACTGAGCATTTCGAACCAGGCCAGCAGATGGTGACCGAAGGTCACTGGCTGGGCGGTCTGCAAGTGAGTGAAGCCGGGCATGATGGTGTCCGATTCACGCTCGGCCTGCTCCAGCAAACCTTTTTGCAGGCGGGTGATTTCGGCCAGGATCAGGTCGATTTCATCGCGCAGCCACAGGCGAATATCGGTGGCTACCTGATCGTTACGGCTGCGGCCGGTGTGCAGTTTCTTGCCGGTCACGCCGATGCGATCGGTCAGGCGTGCCTCGATGTTCATGTGCACGTCTTCCAGATCGACGCGCCAGTCGAACGTGCCTGCCTCGATTTCACCGCGGATGGTGGTCAGGCCGTCGATGATGCTGTCACGCTCGGCGTCGGTCAGCACGCCGACCTTGGCCAGCATCGTGGCATGGGCGATGGAGCCCATGATGTCGTGGCGGTACAGGCGCTGGTCGAAGGTGACGGAGGCGGTGAAGCGCGCGACGAAGGCGTCGACGGGTTCACTGAAGCGGCCGCCCCAGGACTGGTTGGTCTTGTCGGTGCTCATGGATTCGCTCGTGATCTGCTTGAAAGAGGCATGAAGGTGTACCGGCGATAATAACAGGGTTGCCCGTGAAGGCGGTGCCGCGGGTGATCGGCAATTTTATTTGTGTCGTAGATGGCTAAGTGCCTTGCCGCCGAACGCATCCGGGACGAGACTGGAGATACGTGCTTGTTGAAACGATATTTGACGATTGAGCAATATCGTCTCAGTGAGCGTCTACAGTTGGACTGCTAGTGTGTGAATGCACCAAAGTCTGGTGATGCGGTCATAACCAGACTATCCATTAAACAGGGGGGTATTCGGATTGTGTATCAGTGAACCCTACGACGATGCCCGAAGGCAGCAGGTCTTGGGCGCTATTGAACAGGTCCGGGTAAATTTGGGTGCCGCTCTCAGGGCACTTTTTGCCGCTCGCGCTAGTCTTAGCGTGGATCGCTGTGACGCAAGTCACCGCACCTGTCTACGCTATCCTTGTGCGAGACTCACGCAGGAATCCAGCGCAATATGAATGTCCTGATCGTTGATGACGAACCCCAAGCCCGCGAGCGACTGAGCCGTCTTGTCAGTGAACTCGAGGGTTATACAGTCCTTGAACCGAGTGCCACCAGCGGTGAGGAGGCGTTGACCCTGATCGACAGCCTCAAGCCGGATGTGGTGCTGCTCGATATCCGTATGCCGGGCTTTGATGGCCTGCAAGTCGCTGCCCGCCTGAGCGAGCGCGAATCGCCACCTGCCGTGGTGTTGTGCGCGGCCCAGGAAGAGTTCTCTGCACAGACGCTGGAAGACAGCGGTGTCAGTTTTCTCGTCAAGCCGGTCACCGCCGAGGCCTTGCTCAAAGCCTTGAAAAAAGCCGAGCGTCCCAGCCGTGCCCAACTTGCCGCACTGACCCAGCCTGCGGCCCAAAGTGGTAACGGGCCACGCAGCCACATCAGTGCGCGCACCCGCAAAGGCATCGAGCTGATCCCGCTCAACCAGGTGGTCTACTTTATTGCCGATCACAAGTACGTGACCCTGCGCCATGAAGCCGGCGAAGTGCTGCTGGATGAGCCGCTCAAGGCCCTTGAGGATGAATTCGGCGACCGTTTTGTGCGTATCCATCGCAACGCGCTGGTAGCCCGCGAACGTATCGAGCGCTTGCAGCGCACACCCCTGGGGCACTTTCAGCTCTTTCTGAAGGGGCTCAATGGCGATGCGTTGATCGTCAGCCGACGCCATGTCGCCGGCGTGCGCAAGATGATGCAGCAGCTTTAGCCCAAGGGCTGGGGCGCGGTCTGCCTTCCTTATCCCGGTGCGATGTGGCCAGGGAGGCCCCGCACTTGCTGATTCAAATCAAAGCGTATTTGCCTGAGCTGTTATTATCCGCCGTATCTATTCAGTACGGATTGATCCATGTCCTCTCGCGAAATCCGCATCGCCACCCGTAAAAGCGCCTTGGCCTTGTGGCAGGCCGAATACGTCAAAGCACGCCTTGAGCAGGCTCATCCGGGCCTCAAGGTATCCCTGGTGCCCATGGTCAGTCGCGGCGACAAGCTGCTGGACTCACCCCTGTCGAAAATCGGCGGCAAGGGTCTTTTCGTCAAGGAGCTGGAAACTGCGCTGCTGGAAAACGAAGCCGACATCGCTGTGCATTCGATGAAAGACGTGCCCATGGACTTCCCTGAAGGCCTGGGCCTTTTTTGCATCTGCGAGCGCGAAGATCCGCGTGATGCCTTTGTTTCCAATACCTACGCGTCCCTGGATGACTTGCCGCTGGGCAGCATCGTCGGCACCTCCAGCCTGCGTCGCCAGGCTCAGTTGCTGACACGTCGGCCCGACTTGCAGATTCGCTTTTTGCGCGGCAACGTCAACACGCGCCTGGCCAAGCTGGATGCCGGCGAATATGACGCGATCATTCTTGCCGCCGCCGGCTTGATCCGCTTGGGCTTCGAAGATCGCATCACATCGGCCATCAGCGTCGAAGACAGCCTGCCCGCCGGCGGGCAGGGCGCAGTCGGCATCGAATGTCGGACCGTCGACAGCGAAATCCACGCACTGCTCAAGCCCCTCGATCACGCCGATACCGAAGTTCGTGTGACCGCCGAGCGCGCCCTGAACAAACACCTCAATGGCGGCTGCCAAGTCCCCATCGCCTGTTATGCCGTACTCGAAGGTGAGAGCCTGTGGCTGCGCGGCCTGGTGGGGGATCCGGATGGCGGTACCCTGCTGACTGCCCAGGTGCGTGGGCCGCAACGAGACGCCACGGCCTTGGGGATTCAGGTTGCCGAGGAGTTGCTGGACAAAGGCGCCGGTGCCATTTTACAAAAAGTCTATGGCGAGGCCGGTCCGCAGTGACCGACTGGCGAGTGCTGCTGACGCGGCCTGCCGAGGAGTCGATAGCCCTGGCGGCGTTATTGTCCCAGGCCGGTATATACAGCAGCCGTCTGCCGTTGCTGGAGACGCAAGCGTTAGCGGTTACGGCTGAGCAACAAGCGGTGTTTGACGCGTTGCAGCGTTATTGCGCGGTCATTGTTGTGAGCAAGCCGGCCGCGCGCCTGGCGCTGCAACGGTTGGGGAATGCCGTGCCACCAATGCCGTGGTTCAGCGTCGGTGCGGCGACGGCGCAGATCCTGGCCGGTCATGGCCTCGACGTTCATTATCCCGCCACTGGCGATGACAGCGAGGCCTTGCTTCAATTGCCTGCATTGCGCGAGGCTATCGCACAGCCGGGCGCCAAGGTGCTGATCCTGCGTGGCGAGGGCGGCCGCGAGTTGCTGGCAGAGCGTTTGCGCGAGCAAGGTGCTAGTGTCGACTATCTGGAATTGTATCGGCGTTTTCTCCCGGTCTACGAGACGGGTGCGCTGATGCAACGCATCCGGTTGGAACGCTTGAACGGCCTGGTGGTCAGCAGTGGACAGGGTTTTTTACACCTGCAAGCCCTGGCCGGCCGTGATTGGCCCCTGGTGGCAAAGCTGCCGTTGTTCGTGCCCAGCCCGCGCGTCTATGAGATGGCGCGGGCCGCTGGCGCAAAAAAAGTTGTGGATTGTCGCGGCGCAAGTGCCGCGGCTTTGTTAGTGGCGTTGGGGAGCTATCCCGTTCCCACTCTCTGATACGCAAAGGACGGATACGTGAGCGAAACAGCCTTGCCTAAAGATGAAGCTCAGCCCGCGCTTGATGCGCCGGTCGAGACACCGGTCACCGCGCCGCGCCGCGGCAATGGCCTGGCGGTCGTCGCCTTGCTGCTAGGGGCTGCTGGCTTAGCTGCTGGCGGCTGGGGGATCTGGCAGGTCCGCGCCCTTCAAGCCAGCAACCAACATCAATTGAGCCAAGTGCAGACCCTGGATGACCAATCCCAGAGCCTCAAGCAAAGCCAGCAACAGTTGGCCGCCCGCCTGGCACAATTGCCGGGTGCGGACGAGCTGGAAGAGCGCCGCCGCCTGGTTGCCCAGTTGCAGGGCGATCAGCAACGCCTGAGCCAGCGCCTCGAAACGGTGTTGGGCGCCAGCCGCAAGGATTGGCGCCTGGCCGAGGCGGAGCATCTGATCCGTCTGGCCAGCTTGCGTTTGTCTGCCTTGCAAGACATCAACAGTGCGCAGTCGCTGGTCCAGGGCGCCGACGAGATTCTTCGCGAGCAGAGCGACCCAGGGGCTTTCACCGCCCGTGAGCAACTGGCCAAGAGCCTTGCCGCACTGCGCAGCACTGAGCAACCAGACCGCACCGGCCTGTACCTGCAACTGGCGGCCTTGCGTGACCAGGTCGTGCAACTGGCGGCGATTGCCCCGGAGTATCAGCTTACGGAGCCTGCTTCCCAAGGGCGCCCCACAAGCGATACGCAGAACCAGTTGAGCCAGTGGTGGGAACAGATTTCCCGCTATTTCCGCATCGACTTCAACCCGGATGACAATATCCGGCCATTGTTGGCAGGCCAGGGCTTGAACCAAGTGCGCCTGGCCCTGAGTCTGGCGCTGGAGCAGGCGCAGTGGGCCGCGCTCAACGGCGAGTCGGCGGTATACAGCCGCTCGCTGGGCGAAGCGCGCAGCGTATTGCAAGACAACTTCAATCAGGACAACCCGCAGAGCAAGGCGATGCTGGCGCGTATAGCTGAACTTGAGCCCAAGGCCGTGTCGGTGGTGACGCCGGACCTGGCTGCGAGCCTGGCCGCCGTGCAGGCTTACCTTGAACGTCGTCATCTGTCTGCCGACGAAGCCAAGGCCGCGGCCGGCAAACCGGCGACCCAGGAGTAGAGCTGATGAAGCGTTTCTATGTGATCCTGGTGCTGGCGATTGCAGTCGCCCTCGCACTGGCCGTGGGTATTTCGAAACACACCGGCTACGTGCTGATTACCTATCCGCATTTGCTGCATTACGAGTCAAGCCTGTGGGCTACCCTGGTGGCGGTGTTTGCCATCGGCCTGGCGATCTACCTGGTTCGTGTGTTGCTGAGCCTGATCACGACCTCCGGTGGCGTGGTCAATCCATGGTCGCGACGCAACCGCAGCCGCCGTGTGCAGATCGCGATCGAGCAAGGCCAGATGGACCTTGCCGAGGGCCGCTGGGCCAGTGCCGAACGCCACTTGCACCGCGCTGCCGAAGCAGAGCGTCAGCCGCTGCTCTATTACATCGGTGCTGCCCGTGCGGCCAATGAGCAGGGCCGCTATGAGGAATCCGACGGCTTGCTGGAGCGCGCCCTGGAGCGCCAGCCCCAGGCGGAATTGGCCGTAGCCCTGAGCCATGCGCAACTGCAGATGGACCGCGGCGATACGGAAGGCGCCCTGGTTACGCTTCAGGCGATGCACGAGCGTCACCCGCATAACGCGCAGGTACTCAGGCAGCTACAGCGCCTGCATCAGCAGCGTGGCGATTGGTCCTCGGTGATTCGCCTGCTGCCTGAACTGCGCAAGGACAAAGTCTTGCCCGCCAGTGAGCTGGCCGAGCTGGAACGTCGTGCCTGGGGCGAAAACCTGAGCCTGGCTGCCCAGCGTGAAGAGCAGGGCGAGGCGGGCTTGCAGTCTCTGGAACGGGCCTGGGAGCAACTGACCTCGGCCCAGCGCCAGCAGCCACAATTGGTGCTGGCTTATGCCGACCAACTGCGTCGGCTAGGCGCGGATGCAAAGGCCGAGGAAGTGCTGCGTGGTGCCCTCAAACGCGACTATGACAGCCATCTGATTCGGCTGTATGGCCTGTTGCGTGGCAGTGACCCGGCGCGCCAGTTGAAGTTTGCCGAAGGCTGGCTCAAGGACCATCCGGGCGATGCCAGCTTGCTGCTGACGCTTGGCCGTCTGTGCCTGCAAAACAGCCTGTGGGGCAAGGCGCGGGACTATCTGGAAAGCAGCCTGCAAGTTCAGCGCAACCCCGAAGCCTGTGCCGAATTGGCCCGCCTGCTGGCCCAACTGGGCGACACCGAGCGCAGCAACCAGCTGTTTCAGGAAGGTCTGGGGCTGCTCGACAATCGTCTGTTGTCCTCGCCTCTGCCAGTACCCGCGCGTATTTGAAGTAGGAAAGGGTGAATGGATTGGCTCGGATCTATCCGACACCCGATCCTTAAAACCCCAATAAACACTCGGTATAACTGACGTGATGACTAATTCCTACTTGTTGTAACTGGATTTCCGCCATGCCTTGGCGGAATGTCCTTGCTTCTTCGCGGAATTGTCTGCTCCGGGGCGTCTTGAAAGGGGTCGGGCCTTTCCTCTACCGTAGCGACCTATCTCTTGCAGTGCGGATAAACAATGTCTTTGGCCCCTTTACGCTCCTTGTTTTTGCTGGCGTTCATGGCGGGTGCGCTGACGTTGGGCGCGTCCTTCTATCTGGAATACGGCGCGTTGCTACGGCCTTGCTTTCTGTGCCAGGTACAACGTCTGTTTCTGGCCACTTTTGCGCTGATCAACCTGATGGCCGCCCTTCATAATCCCGGGCGCTCCGGCCTTTGTCTGTATGGGCTGGCGAGCACCGTGTGTGCATTATTGGGCGCCATCACTGCCGGGCGCCAAGTGCTATTGCAGAATATTCCGTCAGGTGCGGGCCGGGATTGCTGGCCCAGCTTGCACTACATGATCGAAAACCTGTCGTTCTGGCAGGCGGCGAGGTCAGTGTTCAACGGGACTGTCGATTGCGTTGAAATCAACTGGACGCTATTTGACCTGAGCCTGCCGGAGTGGAGCCTGTTGTTCTTTGTGGCGATGTTGATCCTGGGTGTCATGCAATGCTCGCGGCTGTTGTTCAGTAAGCATTTGCGCATCACAACGTCATGAAAACGGGACGCGCGTTGTAGGAGTGGATTAAACACTTGTATGAACATTCTCTCCTGCGTACCTTGAAGCCATAGTCATGCGGGCATAATCTGGCCCGCACGCGTATCCAAACCATTTGTCAGAAGCGGCTTTGTTCGACTGCTGCTTAATCCTTCAAGTGTTGCGCAGGTACAGAGCAGCAGCGCCCCTATAGGGAAGAGAGATCATCATGCTGGAAAGTTGTCAGAATGCTCAGGAACGTTGGGGTGGGGTGCACAAGCTGATCGATAGATGGCTGTTGGAGCGCCGCGAACTGATTCAGGCCTATGACACTCTTGGTGCCCATCCCGATGCATTGGCTGAGAAGCAAAAGCCTCTGCAAGAATTCTGCGGGTCTTTGGTGGATTACGTATCTGCGGGTCATTTTGAGGTTTATGAGCAGCTGACCGGCGAAGCGAAAGCCTTCAATGACAAACGCGGATTGGAATTGGCCGAAACCCTTTACCCGCGCATTGATGTGATCACCGAGAAGCTGCTGGCCTTCAATGATCTGTGTGATGAAGGCAAGTGTGTTGCTGAAAAATTCAAGGAGCTCGGCGGTCTGCTCCATGAGCGTTTCGAATTGGAAGATTGCCTGATCGAAGTGTTGCACACGGCCCACAAACAAAAGGCTGCTGTCCAGGCCTGATCCTTGGCGGCGAGATAAAAAACGGTGCGCATGTCGCACCGTTTTTTATGGGTCAGTGGCGAGTGCCGAGCAGTTCGACCTCGAACACCAGCGGCGTATAGGGGGGGATCAACTCACCTGCGCCGTCTGCGCCATAGGCCTGGGCTGAAGGAATCACCAGACGCCATTTCGCACCCACCGGCATCTGTTGCAATGCACTGCTCCAACCGCTGATCACGCTGTTCAGGCGAAACCATTGCGGTTGCGTACTTTTGTCGAAGACAGTTCCGTCAGGCAGTCGGCCCACGTATTTCACCTGCACTTCATCGCTGGCTAACGGCTTGTTGCCAGTGCCCGGTGCCAGCTCGGTAAACAGAATCCCATTTACCAATTCACGAACACCACTGGCGGCTTTTTCCCGAGTTAGAAATTGCTGTTCGGCGGCCAGTGCTTTTTCGCTTTGAGGTAGCTGGGCGTTGGCGGCGTTTTGCGCTTCGTGCGCGGTAAGAATCTGTTCGATGCGCGCGTTGTCGAGCGCCAGCGGCTTGCCTTGATAGGCTTGCTTGAGGCCGTCGATCAGGGCCTGGATCTGCAGGTCGGGGACTTCCTGGCGCAAGCGTTCGCCGAGGCTTGCGCCCAAGCTATAGGCTAGATCATGCGCCTCTGTGGCAGTGGTTTTTGACGGCGATTGCTCGCTCGCATCGGCCACGAAGATCGCCAAGCCAAGCACTAGAAAAAGATAACGCGACATGGACATTCTCCCGGCGAAAGTGCGACGGATTATGCCAGTGTGAGTGCGTAAAAACTGGTGAGCATTTGCGTTATATCGATAAGAATTTTCGTACCGTGCAACGCAAGCCCAACGATACTGTCAACATGCGCTAGCGGCGGTAAGAGCAGAGGGCTAGTATGAGCCGCACCCACGTCAGCCAGGAGGTAAACCATGTCGGCCAAACAGAAGCCTGTAAATACCCCGTTGCACTTGCTCCAACAACTTTCGGGCAGCCTGCTCGAACATCTGGAAAGCGCATGTTCCCAGGCGTTGGCCGATGCAGAAAAACTGCTCGCCAAACTGGAAAAACAACGCGGTAAAGCGCAAGAAAAGCTGCACAAGTCCCGTACCAAACTGCAAGACGCCGCTACTGCCGGCAAGTCCAAGGCGCAAGCCAAAGCCAAGGGCGCTGTCAAAGAACTTGAGGACCTGCTGGACGCCCTCAAGGATCGTCAAGCTGAAACCCGCAGCTACATTTCCCAACTCAAAAAAGACGCTCAAGAAAGCCTGAAGCTGGCCCAAGGCGTTGGTCGTGTGAAGGAAGCCGTAGCTAAAGCGCTGGGGGCTCGTACACCCGCAAAAGTTGCAGCCAAGCCCGCTGCCAAAACCGCTGCTGCCAAGCCAGTTGCTAAAACTGCAGCTGCCAAACCGGCAGCCAAGCCAGCCGCTAAAACTGCAGCTGCCAAACCGGCAGCCAAGCCAGCCGCTAAAACTGCAGCTGCCAAACCGGCAGCCAAGCCAGCCGCTAAAACTGCAGCCGCGAAACCAGCAGCCAAGCCAGCCGCTAAAACTGCAGCCGCGAAACCAGCAGCCAAGCCAGCCGCTAAAACTGCAGCCGCGAAACCAGCAGCCAAGCCAGCCGCTAAAACTGCAGCCGCGAAACCAGCAGCCAAGCCAGCCGCTAAAACTGCAGCCGCGAAACCAGCAGCCAAGCCAGCCGCTAAAACTGCAGCCGCGAAACCAGCAGCCAAGCCAGCCGCTAAAACTGCAGCCGCGAAACCAGCAGCCAAGCCAGCCGCTAAAACTGCAGCCGCGAAACCAGCAGCCAAGCCAGCCGCTAAAACTGCAGCCGCGAAACCAGCAGCCAAGCCAGCCGCTAAAACTGCAGCCGCGAAACCAGCAGCCAAGCCAACCGCCAAAACTGCAGCCGCGAAACCAGCAGCCAAGCCAGCCGCTAAACCTGCAGCCGCGAAACCAGCAGCCAAGCCAGCCGCCAAACCTGCTGCCGCGAAACCAGCAGCCAAGCCAGCCGCTAAACCTGCTGCTGCCAAACCAGCAGTCGCCAAGCCAGCCACTCCACCGGCACCGACAGCATCCACCGCTCCAACCGCATCGGCCAGCACCACGCCTGCACCGGTAGCGCCAAGCACCACCCCAACCAACGCTTCCTAAGCGTCGGTGGCCGCGACGCGCAGCGCCTGCAGCGCGTCGTGGTCAAGGTTGGCGGCTTCGGTCGCCACGCCTTCAAGCCATTCGTACTGACCCACCACCTCATTGATCGGCCATGCCTGCGCCAAGGTTTCCAGGCGCGCCAGCAGTGTTCGTTCAGCCTCCAGCTCCACGGCTTTCACCCGCTCGCGCAACGATGCCAGCTGCGTATCCTGCTGCGCCAGGGCTCGCCATTGCACGCGCAGGTATCGCAACGGTTCGACAACCTGCACCCGCCACGGACGGGCAAGCTGTTGCAGCGCCTGCACCCGCTCAGGTGTATGTGCCACACCGCGCCGCTCCAGCCACGCACCACACAGCAGCAGGCATACATCCGCGCCATGTTCCTGCAAACGCAGGCAAGCGGCCTCTACACCCGGGCGAGCGTAGGTAGAAAGGGCAAAGCTCCACAGGTCAGCGCACATATTCACACCCAAGCCAGCGGCCAACGAAGCTGGTAGACTCCGCCGCCATTATGATCCGACTTCAAAGCCTAACATTACAGCGTGGCCCGCAACGTCTTCTCGAAGACGCCGAGCTGACCCTGCACGCCGGTCACAAAGCCGGCCTGATCGGTGCCAATGGCGCCGGCAAATCCACGTTGTTCGCCTTGCTGCTCGGTGAGCTGACCCCGGATTCCGGGGACTGCCTGCTGCCGGCCGACTGGCGCATCGCCCATATGCGCCAGGAGATCGACACCCTGGACCGCATCGCGATCGACTACGTGCTCGATGGCGACCTGCGCCTGCGCCAGGTGCAACACGACCTCGCCGAAGCCGAAAAAGCCCAGGACGGTGCCGCCCAGGCCCGCCTGCACGCCGAGCTGGACAGTGCCGACGGCTACACCGCCGACGCCCGTGCCCGCAAAATGCTCGCTGGCCTTGGCTTTACCAACGAACAGATGGACCGCCCGGTCGCCGACTTCTCCGGCGGCTGGCGCATGCGCCTGAACCTGGCCCAGGCACTGATGTGCCCCTCGGACCTGTTGCTGCTCGACGAGCCGACCAACCACTTGGACCTCGATGCGATCCTGTGGCTGGAAGATTTCCTCAAGAGCTACCAGGGCACCTTGCTGCTGATTTCCCACGACCGGGATTTCCTCGACGCCGTGGTCGACAACATCGCCCACGTCGAGCAGAAGAAAATCACCCTCTACCGTGGCGGCTACACCGCGTTCGAACGCGCACGCGCCGAACGCCTGGCCCAGCAGCAACAGGCCTTTGAAAAGCAACAGGCGCAACGTGCGCACATGGAAAGCTACATTGCCCGCTTCAAGGCCCAGGCCACCAAGGCCCGTCAGGCCCAGAGCCGCATCAAGGCGCTGGAGCGCATGGAAGAACTGTCGGCGGCCCACGTCGATTCGCCGTTCGATTTCGTGTTCCGTGAGTCGGTGAAGATCTCAAGCCCTCTGCTCGATCTGTCGGACGCTCGCTTGGGCTACGGCGACAAGACCATCCTGGAGAAGGTCAAGCTGCAGCTCACGCCCGGCGCGCGCATCGGTTTGCTTGGCCCCAACGGAGCGGGCAAGTCGACGCTGATCAAGAACCTGTCGGGTGAGCTTGAGCCACTGGCTGGCCGCCTGACCCGTGGCGAGAACACGGTGGTGGGCTACTTCGCCCAGCACCAACTGGATTCGCTTGATGCCAAGGCCAGCCCGCTGTTGCACCTGCAGCGCCTGGCGCCCACCGAGCGCGAGCAAACCCTGCGCGACTTCCTCGGCGGTTTCGACTTCCGTGGCGCACGGATCGACGAGCCAGTGCTGAATTTCTCCGGTGGCGAAAAAGCCCGACTGGCCCTGGCCCTGATCGCCTGGGACCGTCCAAACCTGCTGCTGCTCGACGAACCGACCAACCACCTGGACCTGGAGATGCGCCTGGCACTGACCATGGCCCTGCAGGAGTTCAGCGGTGCGGTACTGGTGGTGTCTCACGATCGCCACCTGCTCAAGAGCACCACCGACAACTTCCTGCTGGTGGCCGACGGCAAGGTCGAAGAATTCGACGGCGACCTGGACGACTACGCACGTTGGCTGACCGATTACCGCCTGCGCAATGCGCCGGCCAGCAACACCCCGGTCAACCCGGACAAGACTGACAAGAAAGCCCAGCGCCAGGCCGCCGCCGCGCTGCGCCAGCAACTGGCGCCGCACAAGCGTGAGGCCGACAAGCTGGAAGCCGAGCTGGGCAAGGTGCACGAGCGCCTGGCCAAGATCGAAACCAGCCTGGGTGATAGCGCCGTGTACGAGGCGGCGCGCAAGGATGAGCTGCGTGACCTGCTGGCCGAACAGGCCAAGCTCAAGGTGCGCGAAGGGCAATTGGAGGAAACCTGGATGGAGGCCCTCGAACTGCTCGAAACCTTGCAAGCGGAGCTGGAGGCGCTGTCCTGATGGAAGCGTTGCAACTGCCGGTACCGGCGCAATGGGTCGAGCCCGTATGGATCGGCGTGCAAATCCTGCTGATCCTGCTGGCCGGCTACCTGGCCCAGCGCTTCGTCGCCAAGGGCCTGACGCGCCTGGGTGAGCGTTACCCGTTCCCGCCGCAACTGCTGATGCCCCTGCGCGGCGGCTTGCGCTGGCTGATCATGGGCAGTGCGCTGATCTTTGTGCTGGGGCGCCTGGGAGTGTCTGCCACGGTGCTGTGGACGGCGCTGTCAGGGTTTGTCGCGGTAGCGGCAGTGGCGTTCTTCGCCATGTGGTCGGTGCTGTCCAACCTGTTGTGCGCAATTCTGATCTTCACCGTCGGGCCGTTCCGCCTTGGGGATATTGTCGAGTTGGTGGACACCGTCGACAAACCCGGCGTGAAGGGCAGGGTCGTGGCGATCAACCTGCTTTACACCACATTGATCGAAGTAGAAGAAGCCGGGACCAGCAGCGCGATGGTGCAAGTGCCTAACAGCTTGTTCTTTCAGCGCTCGGTGCGCCGTTGGCCTGGCACCCATGTATTTCCGGGCGACCGCTAGCGTTTACATCTTGTAAAAATCTATAGCCAGCCTTCGGTCGGTAGAGTTAGCTTAAAGGCACAATCGCTGACTCCCTTCTGAGGTGCGCAATGGCTCTCGACACATGGCTGGCCTTTTTCCTGGCCAGTTGGATCATCTCCCTTTCTCCTGGCGCCGGTGCCATCGCCTCGATGTCCAGCGGCCTGCAATACGGTTTTGTCCGGGGCTACTGGAACGCCATTGGCCTGCAACTGGGCCTGGCGATGCAGATTGCCGTGGTCGCGGGTGGCCTGGGGGCCATTCTGGCGGCGTCGTCTACCGCATTCTATGCGATCAAATGGTTTGGCGTGGCCTACCTGGTGTACCTGGCCATCAAGCAATGGCGCGCCCTGCCCATGGACATGACCGATGACGCCGCCGTGCGCCCGATCGGCAAGCCGATGGCGATGATGTTCCGCGGCTTTTTGGTCAACGCCAGCAACCCCAAGGCCCTGGTGTTCATGTTGGCGGTGTTGCCGCAATTCGTGAACCCGCAGGCGCCGCTGTTGATTCAGTACCTGATCCTCGGTGCGACCATGATCAGCGTCGATATGATCGTGATGGCGGGTTACACGGGGTTGGCGTCGAAAGTCTTGCGTCTGTTGCGTACGCCTAAACAACAGAAGCGCGTAAACCGTACATTCGCCGGCTTGTTTGTCGGCGCTGCCGGATTTCTCGCCAGCCTGCATCGCGCTACGGCGTAATTGCCGAAACCGAATCGAAATGTGGGAGGGGCTCCCTCCCACATTGGATTTAGGGGTGATATGAAATAACACCTTGAGTCGAATTCATTAAAGCTCAACAATAGTGTTACTTCGTATTTCCACTTGAGATTCATTCATGACTGCCCCTTTCCGCTTTCTTGCGTGGCTGCTGTTGCCGGCGCTGATGTCGTGCAGCTTCAATCTCTTGGCCGCGACCGCCGAAGGCGCGCCACAGGCCCTGCATTTGCTGGATTACATCGGCGCCGACTACCCACCTACGGTAGAGGCAGGCAAGGTGGTGGACGACTCGGAATACCGCGAGCAGGTGGAGTTCCTCGGAGTGCTGCAGGGTTTGGTGGCTGATCTGCCCGACAAACCCGAGCGCGCTGAGTTGATAAGTGGCGTTAATGAATTGCTGGCGGCGGTCACCGCCCATCAGGACGGCGCGAGCGTGGCCCGCCAGGCTCGTCAGTTGGGCGCCAAGCTGGCCGTGGCGTATGAAGTCAGCCAAGCCCCGGCCATCACGCCGGACCCGACACGCGGCGCGCCGCTCTATGCCCAGCATTGTTCGGTGTGCCACGGCACTGCCGGCGCCGGTGATGGTCCGGCTGGCATGGGCATGACGCCGCCCCCCGCTAACCTGCGTGACGCCACGCGCCTGGATCGCTTGAGCCTGTATGCGATCTACAACACCCTCGGCCTGGGTGTCGAAGGCACTGATATGCCATCGTTCGCTGACCAACTGGACGATCGCCAGCGCTGGGACCTGGCGACCTATATCGCCGGTTTCACCGCCGACCCGGCTGCCGCCAAAGGTGAGCAGGCGTTCAACCTCGCCGACCTGGCGCGCCAGACCCCCAATGAAGTGCTCGCCGCTGACGGCCCTGGCGCTGCGGCGACGTTCCGCGCCCAGCGTGCACAGCCGCCACAGGTTCAACGTGGTCCCGCGCAGTTGCTCGACTACACGGCCGCCACGCTGGACAAGAGCCTCGCGGCCTTCCGCAACGGCGACCACGAGCAGGCCTATGATTTGTCCGTCGCTGCCTACCTGGAAGGCTTCGAGCTGGTGGAAAGCTCCCTGGATAACGTCGATGCCAATGTGCGCAAAGACACCGAGAAGGCCCTGATGGCCTATCGGCAATCGTTGCAGGATGGTTTGCCTGTCGAGCAGGTGCAGCAGCGTCTGGACGTTGCCAAAGGCAAACTCACTGAATCCGCCGGCTTGCTGGGCGGCGATGGCCTGAGCTGGTCATTGAGCTATATCTCTGGCCTGCTGATCCTGTTGCGCGAAGGCTTGGAAGCGATTCTGGTGCTGGCGGCGATCCTCGCCTTCCTGCGTAACACCGGCCAGCAGTCGGCGGTGCGCAGCGTCAACGTCGGCTGGGGCCTGGCGCTGTTGGCAGGCTTGGCTACGTGGGCCTTGGCGGCGTATGTGATTGACGTCAGCGGAGCCCAGCGAGAACTGCTCGAAGGCTGCACGGCGCTGTTCGCCAGCGTGATGGTGCTATGGCTCGGCGTGTGGATGCACGACCGGCGTCACGCAGCGGCCTGGCAGGATTACATCAAGAGCAGCCTGGTGGGCGGCGGCGGCCGTTTCGGTTTTGCCGTGCTGGCGTTCTTCTCGGTTTATCGCGAGCTGTTCGAAGTGATCCTGTTCTACGAAACCCTGTGGCTGCAGGCCGGCCCTGCCGGGCACAACGCGGTGCTGGCCGGTGGTGCCACTGCGCTGGTGCTGCTGGTGGGTCTGGCCTGGGTGATCCTGCGTGGCTCGGCGAAGTTGCCGTTGGCGCTGTTCTTCGGCATCAACGCTGCGTTGCTGTGCGCGCTGTCGGTGGTATTCGCCGGGCACGGTGTCAAGGCCTTGCAGGAGGCGGGCATCTTCGGCACGCGGCCGGTGGCGTTCTTTGACTTCGACTGGCTGGGCATTCATGCCGATGCGTATTCGTTGGGTGCGCAGGCTGTGGCGATCCTGGCGATTGTGGTGCTGTATGGCCGTAGCCGGCTGACCGAAAAGCACCGGGCGGCGGCGTAGCATGCGGGTATGGATCGACGCCGACGCCTGCCCTCGGGCGGCCAAGGACCAGGTAGTGAAGTTTGCCCTCAAGCGCCAGTTCGAGGTGGTGCTGGTGGCCGGGCAGAGCCAGAGCAAACCGAGCTTTTCCTGTGTGAAGCTGATCGTGGTGCCCAGTGGCCCCGACGCGGCCGATGACTACCTGGTTGAGCACGCCGTCCCCGGCGAACTGGTGATTTGCAGTGACGTGCCCTTGGCCGATCGACTGGTGAAGAAGGGCGTCACGGCCCTCGATCCGCGAGGCAAGGAGTTCAGCCCGGCGAACATGAGCGAACGCCTGGCGGTGCGTAACCTGTTCACCGATCTGCGTGAGCAAGGTCAGATGGGCGGCGGACCACCGCCCCATGGGGAAAAGGACAAGCAGGCATTTGCCAATGCCCTGGACCGAATTCTTACCCGCTTGATGAAGCCTCTGTAGGAGCGAGCTTGCTCGCGAAGAACGTCAACGATAACGCGGGGGCTCTGGATGAGCGCGGCGCTCTCAGGTTCTTCGCGAGCAAGCTCGCTCCTACAGTAAGAGGGTGTCAGTCATTTTCGTGGGTCAGTTCAAGCACCCGATCCACCAACTTGTTGATCCCTGACGCCACTTCACTGATGTTCTTGCCGAGCATATACGCCGGCGTACTGACCAGCTTGCGCGCTTTGTCCTCGACGATATCTTCCACCGTGCATTCGTGATGCGTGGCGCCCATCTTGTCCAGGGCAGCGGCTGTGTCGGCATCGTTACCGATGGTGCAGGTCACGCCAGGGCCGTAGATCTTCGCGGCCAGGGCCGGAGAGATGCAGATCAACCCCACCGGCTTGCCTGCTTCGGCAAACGCTTCAGCCAGCTCCAGCACCTGCGGGTTGACGCTGCAGCCGGCGCCCTCCACGGCGAAGTTCGACAGGTTCTTCGCTGCGCCAAACCCGCCGGGCACGATCAGGGCGTCGAAGTCGGCGGCGTTGGCTTGGCCAATATCCTTCACTGCGCCCCGGGCGATACGCGCAGACTCCACCAGCACATTGCGCGACTCGGGCATTTCTTCGCCGGTGAGGTGGTTGATCACGTGCAATTGCGCAATGTCGGGTGCAAAGCATTCCACTTGAGCGCCGCGCTGGTCCAGGCGCAGCAGGGTGATCACGCTCTCGTGGATCTCTGCGCCGTCGTATACGCCACAGCCGGAAAGGATCACTGCAATCTTTTTGCTCATGGGCATTTCTCCTGATTCATGGCGTTAAATGTCTACTAATTTGTAACCTGTTGCCAATGGGATCTCACGTCGCTGCACCTAATCTTGATGTAACAAAAATAGACCGGACTAGCCCATGGACTTTGTGCCTTACGCAGTACCGTTTTTTATCGCCCTGATCGTTGTGGAGCTGCTGGCCGACCGTTGGCGCGGTGCACGCAACTACCGAGTAGCGGACGCCATCAACAGCCTCAGCACCGGTGTGCTGTCCACCACGACCGGTTTGCTGACCAAGGGCGTGGGCCTGCTGACCTACGCGTTCGCCCTCAAACACCTGGCGCTCATCGAGTTGTCGGCCCAGAGTGCCTGGACCTGGGTGTTCGCCTTTGTGTTCTATGACTTCTGCTATTACTGGCTGCATCGCATGGGCCATGAGCGCAATATTCTCTGGGCCGCGCATTCGGTGCATCACCAGAGCGAGGACTACAACCTCACCACCGCCTTGCGCCAGACCAGCACCGGTTTTCTGCTGAGCTGGATCTTCTACCTGCCTCTGGCTGTGGTCGGCGTGCCGCTGGTGGTGTTTATCAGCGTGGCTTCGCTCAACCTGTTGTATCAATTCTGGGTCCATACCCGCCACGTTCCCAAGCTGGGCTGGTTTGAGTGGTGCTTCGTGACGCCGTCCAATCATCGGGCCCACCACGCACAGAATGCTCTCTACATGGATCGTAACTACGGCGGGGTGTTCATTATTTGGGACCGGCTGTTCGGTACTTTTCAAGAGGAAGACGACAACGAGCCGGTGATTTTTGGGGTAACCACACCTCTGGCCAGTTGGAACCCGCTGTGGGCCAACCTGCAGTTTTATGCGCAATTATGGAGTGACGCCCGGCGCGCCGAAAGCTGGTGGGACAAGTTGCGCATCTGGTTCATGCGCACCGGCTGGCGCCCGGCGGACGTCAAAGCCAAATACCCGATAGCCAAGCCGGACCTGAGCCAGTTTCGCAAATTCGAAGTGCCTTTGGATGCGCGGCAGCAGGTCTACATCGCCTTGCAATTTGCTGCTTATGTGGGCTTTGGCAGTTATCTGATGAATTTCGGTGAGGGCTTGCCTACGGCGGCGTTGGTGCTCGGCTGGGGCGCGATGGCGCTGGGCCTGTTTACGTTGGGGGTGGCGCTGGAGAATCGCCCATGGGCGTTGAAGGCCGAGCTGGCGCGCCTGGCGCTGAGCCTGCCGTTGGTATGGCTGGCGCCGCTGGTCGGCTTGTGGCCTGCCAGCCCTCTCGCCTGGCTGGGCCTGGCGAGCTACAGCCTGCTCAGCCTGATTGGTCTCTACTGTTGCAGAGGCCGTTTTACTCGGTTGGCGTCTTAGGCGTTTCGACCGGGGCTGGCTGGTTAGCCAGCCGAGCCTTGGCCTCGGCACACGCTTGGCGGGCGATGCGGGCATTCTTGAAGCGACGTCGCAGCCACAGGCCAAAGCCCAGCAACAGCAAGGCGCCCAGTACCCATAGCTCGTACTTCTTGACGCTGCCGAGCATACCTTCCAGCACCGCACCGAAATGATAGGCCGCAGCCCCCAGTGCAGCGGCCCAGATCGCCGCACCAATACCGTTGAGGATCAGGTAGCGCATCGGCGGGTAACCGGACAGGCCGATCGCCACGGGCATCACCGTGCGCAATCCGTAGACGAAGCGAAAGCTCAGTACCCAGATATCCGGGTGCTTGCGGATATGCTCCAGTGCCTTGTCGCCCATCAACTGCCAGCGCGGCTTGCGTGCCAGCAGCTTGCGGCCGTGCTTGCGCCCCATGTAGTACCAAAGCTGGTCGCCGGCATAGCTGCCAAAAAAGGCAACCACCACCACCAGGTTGATATCCATGTAGCCACGAAACGCCAGGAAGCCTGCGAGTACGAGGATGGTCTCGCCTTCGAAAAACGTGCCGAGGAAGAGGGCAAAGTAGCCGAAGTCATGCAGAAATTGTTGAAGCATGGTCTGGGGTGCTGGCGAAATGAACGCGCAGCCTACGCCTTCACGAAGATTCATGAAAGTATCGAGATGTGTCACGAAGTGAACAATTCCTACATAAATGACGAATGCGACTACAGGTCGCATCGATAAGCACAACTGTCATTCCTTCGTCATAATGGCCGCTTATAACTGCAACGCTCGCCCGTAAACGCGGGCTCAGGAGTCTGTCGTGAGCTTTACCCCTGCCAATCGCCTGTTCCCCGCCACTCGTCTGCGTCGCAATCGTCGTGATGATTTTTCTCGCCGCCTGGTACGTGAAAATGTACTGACGACGAACGATCTCATCCTGCCGGTCTTTGTGCTCGACGGTGAAAATCGTCGGGAAGCGGTAGCGTCGATGCCGGGTGTGGAGCGTTTGACCATTGATCAGTTGCTGATCGAGGCGGCCGGTTGGGTTGAACTGGGGATCCCGGCACTGGCGCTGTTTCCGGTGACCCCCCCGCAGCTCAAGTCTCTGGACGCCGCCGAAGCCTGGAACCCGCAAGGGATCGCCCAGCGCGCCACCCGTGCCCTGCGCGAGCGCTTCCCGGAGCTTGGGGTGATCACTGACGTGGCGTTGGACCCGTTCACCACACACGGCCAGGATGGCATTCTTGACGAAGAGGGTTATGTCCAGAACGACATCACCGTCGATGCACTGGTCAAGCAGGCTTTGTCGCACGCAGCGGCGGGCGCCCAGGTGGTTGCGCCGTCGGACATGATGGACGGGCGTATCCAGGCGATTCGCGAAGCCCTTGAACTGGCCGGTCACGTCAATGTACGGATCATGGCCTACTCGGCCAAATACGCCAGCGCCTATTACGGCCCCTTTCGCGATGCGGTGGGGTCGGCGCTGAACCTGGGCAAGGCCAACAAGGCTTCGTACCAGATGGACCCGGCCAATAGCCAGGAAGCGCTGCACGAAGTGGCGGCCGACCTGGCCGAAGGCGCCGATATGGTGATGGTCAAGCCCGGGATGCCGTACCTGGACATCCTTTATCGGGTCAAAGAGGAATTCAAAGTGCCGACCTTTGTCTATCAGGTCAGCGGTGAATACGCCATGCACATGGCGGCGATCCAGAATGGTTGGTTGAGTGAAGGGGTGATCCTCGAATCCCTGACTGCCTTTAAACGTGCCGGCGCTGATGGCATTCTGACCTACTTCGCCGCCCGCGCTGCCCAATTGCTTAGAGAGCAACAATAGCCCTCACAGGAACACTCGATGAATACCGAAGGACTCTCCGAAGTTGCCGTAAAAGACGCTCACCCGGTGGTTGAACAAGTTTCCCAGACCCCACCGGAGCTGGAGCCTGCCCCGCCAGCGGTGGTTGCCGAAGCACCTGCGCCGGCACCGGTGGCCGTGGTCACCAACCTGGATGACAGCAGCCTGTACATCCATCGCGAGTTGTCACAACTGCAATTCAACATCCGTGTGCTGGAACAGGCGCTGGATGAGTCCTACCCGTTGCTGGAGCGGCTGAAATTCCTGCTGATTTTCTCCAGCAACCTGGATGAGTTCTTCGAGATTCGCGTTGCCGGCCTCAAGAAGCAGATCACCTTCGCCCGCGAACAAGCCGGGGCCGACGGACTGCAACCGCACCAGGCGTTGGCGCGCATCAGTGAGCTGGTACATGGCCATGTGGACCGCCAGTACGCAATCCTCAACGACATCCTGCTGCCGGAACTGGAAAAGCATCAGGTCCGCTTCATTCGTCGTCGTCACTGGACCGCCAAGATCAAGACCTGGGTGCGCCGTTACTTCCGGGACGAGATTTCGCCGATCATCACCCCCATCGGCCTGGACCCTACGCACCCGTTCCCACTGCTGGTGAACAAGAGCCTGAACTTCATCGTCGAGCTTGAAGGTATCGATGCCTTCGGTCGCGATTCGGGCCTGGCGATCATCCCGGCCCCGCGCCTGTTGCCACGTATCATCAAGGTACCGGAAGAGGTAGGGGGCGCTGGCGACAATTATGTATTCCTGTCGTCGATGATCCATGCCCACGCCGATGACCTGTTCCAGGGCATGAAGGTCAAGGGCTGCTACCAGTTCCGCCTGACCCGTAACGCCGACCTGGCGCTGGATTCCGAAGACGTCGAAGACTTGGCTCGTGCCCTGCGTGGCGAGCTGTTCTCGCGGCGTTATGGCGATGCGGTGCGTCTGGAAGTGGCGGATACCTGCCCCAAACATCTGTCGGACTACCTGCTCAAGCAGTTCAACCTTGCCGAATCCGAGTTGTACCAGGTCAACGGCCCGGTGAACCTGACGCGCCTGTTCAGCATTACCGGCCTGGACAGCCATCCGGAGCTGCAATACAAGCCATTCACGCCACAGATCCCGAAACTGCTGCAAAACAGCGAGAACATCTTCAGCGTGGTGAGCAAGCAGGACATTCTGTTGCTGCACCCCTTCGAGTCGTTCACCCCGGTGGTCGATCTGCTGCGCCAGGCCGCCAAGGACCCGCATGTTCTGGCCGTGCGCCAGACCCTCTACCGCAGTGGCGCCAACTCGGAAATCGTCGATGCGTTGGTGGATGCTGCGCGTAACGGCAAGGAAGTCACCGCGGTGATCGAGTTGCGCGCGCGCTTTGACGAAGAGTCCAACCTGCAACTGGCCAGCCGTCTGCAAGCAGCCGGTGCGGTGGTGATCTACGGCGTGGTCGGCTTCAAGACCCACGCCAAGATGATGTTGATCCTGCGCCGCGAGGCCGGGGAGATCGTGCGCTACGCCCACCTGGGCACCGGGAACTACCACGCCGGCAACGCCAAGCTCTACACCGACTACAGCCTGCTGACATCCGACGACGCACTGTGCGAAGACGTCGGCAAGTTGTTCAGCCAGCTCATCGGCATGGGCAAGACCTTGCGCATGAAAAAGCTGCTGCACGCGCCGTTCACCCTCAAGAAGGGCATGCTCGACATGATTGCCCGCGAGACCCAGTTTGCCCTCGATGGCAAGCCGGCGCACATCATCGCCAAGTTCAACTCGCTGACCGATCCGAAGATCATCCGCGCGCTGTACAAGGCCAGCCAGTCGGGCGTGCGCATCGATCTGGTGGTGCGTGGCATGTGCTGCCTGCGCCCGGGTATTGTCGGCGTGTCGCATAACATCCACGTGCGCTCGATCATCGGCCGCTTCCTGGAGCACACCCGCGTGTTCTACTTCCTCAACGGCGGTGAAGAGCAGATGTTCCTCTCCAGCGCCGACTGGATGGAGCGCAACCTCGATAAGCGTGTGGAGACCTGCTTCCCGGTGGAAGGCAAGAAGCTGATCATGCGGGTCAAGAAGGAGCTGGAAAGCTACCTCACCGACAACACCCACAGCTGGAGCCTGCAATCGGACGGGCGTTATGTACGCAACACCCCGACCGGCAACCAGAACCCGCGCAGCGCGCAGGCGACGTTGCTGGAGAAGTTGGGTAGCCCGATTCTTGCGGTGAACTAAAACCCGGCAAAGTCTAAAAATGTGGGAGGGGCTTGCCCCCTCCCACATTTGTATTTCGGTGTTCTTTAGATCGGCTCAGCGCAGGTTCAGGCCGAATCCCATGCGCGTCAGCCCCTCGGCCCTTCGTGGTTAGTGAGACTTAGCAAGAAATCTTTGTGATGGGGTCATCAGGACGCGCGCGTGCCCATCGATATCCATATTGACAATCGGGGGTAGTTCCGTTGGCTTCTTTAACAGAAGTGGCATTCACAGGGGTTGGTTCTTTTTCTTTCGGTGCGAACCAATTTTCTATAAAGCGCGGGCCTGGGTCATCGCTCCAACTGCCGCCTGGGTAAAATGTGCCGCTGTGAAATCCTCTGGCCTGCGCAGCGTCTGGCATAACAGCCAGGAAAACAACCCAGCTGCATAGGAAACCGGTGATTACCATTGTGTGTTTCATCTGTGAACTCCTTTTAGTGCAACCAGCAGTGCAAAGATTTCGTTTACTCACCATCGTTGCTATCAGGGTAACGTCGTAGTAACAGCGATTGCAGTTTGCGTGGCGTTCAGGACCATGCCCGTCATGTAGGCACCGTTTTTGGAAACGGCTCTAATTTCGCTGTTTTTGCCTCCGCTAATCGGTAGCAAGCAGACGGTTCCTGCCGATTGCGTCCACGTGCAACCCTGTGAGTATTGGTCACTATTGAGAACATTCAGCCCGACGATTTCACCACTGGTAATCGCGCCTGCTTCTCCCCATGCGCTACCAGTTGGTAAAGGAATGATCGCGATGATCGGGATGGGTAACGGCGAAGGCAGCCACATCATGTACTGATTTCGGCCATCTACGGTGGATTGGGAGACCAACACTCGGCCGGCCTCGTTAATACCGAGGGCCATGTTTTTGGAACCAGAAGAGAGCGACAGGACTGCCGGCGCAGCAGTCTTGTTGCTCCAGAATGCACTTTTCGTCACGTTCACTGCCGAGTTGGGATAAATGCATGTTCCGACGAAGCTGGAGGCATTAATAGCACGGGTGACCGTGCAATAGCTGGCGCCGGTGGGCAGTGCCAGATCAGTCATGCTATAGGACGCCCCATTTTTTTCCGCGACCCGAGCAGTGGTGTTACCAGCATTGTTAGGGCAATTGAGAGCGAGCTGCGGGGTGCCAGTAGTGGGCAAGTTAACATCCGCAACGGCGCAATTGTCCCCCCAATTGGACACGCGTTCAGGGGTGCCGCTGCCATTGGCATAAAATACTGCGGTTCCCTGGTTGTCGGCATCCAGGCTTGAACCTGCCACGTCGCCTCGATCGTTGATCGCTACGGCATTGGTGGCGACATCTTTGGGGCGCAGCAGGGGTATTAACAGCGTTGCGGGTAGCGAATCCAGCTTTATGGGCGCGACGGCTGGGGATGTCGCAGTCCAGACCACTCCAAAATTAGAGTTGCTGGCGTCGTTACAGTTACCCATCACTTTTCCGTTATTGGACAATGCAGAAGCACTACAAGGTTGCCCGCTCGCCAATGAGGTCAGTGCGCTCTGAGCGCCGTGTGCGGCACCGTCGGCTACCCATGCGACATTGTTGGCGGTAGTGCTGGCCGGTCGGCAATTACCCGCTGTAATGCCGGTATTATTGATGTCGACCGGTGCGCATTGCGCACCTGCGGTTGCGGAAAACGGCACCCATGCAGCTGCATGAGCAACGCTCAAGCCAGTAGCGTAGAGGCCAAATCCTAGAATGATCATAACGGATGATTTCATCGTGAACCCTTCCCTGGAGCGGTACGGTATGTAGGTTCTCTGCGCTACTACCTGTTACGCATGAGGTCTAAGACGCAGTGGAACTTAATCCGCAGACGTGTACAACTGTCATAATTGACAGGTATGTACCACTGATTGGCACGCAGAGGACGGCAACATGAAGTGTTGGGCCTGGGTACGCAGTTCTACCAGCCGCTTAGGAATAGTACCTAGTGTTTCAGCGGGCAGATCCGTAGCGCGTTGGTCATCGCTTGAGCCACCAGAGGACGATTAGGCCTTGCGGCGCAACCCGTATGCCGTGCCACCTGATGGACAGGGTAACGTTTGGCGTCAATCAATGAGGTCTGACAGGTGTGGGGCTTGTCGTCTATCGAATACTCGATCAGGCATGCATACCAATGGGCGGGAAGATCCGGGCGCTGCTTGAGCGTAGTCCGGGAAACGGTCAGCCGTATAAGCCAGCCACCCGCACCCAACCATACGATACGCTTGGCCGGCAGGCGCCTGCGGCGAATAGAAACGGTGCCGGTCGGTACTAGCGCCTGTTGCGGTGTGCTTTAGATTCGATTCAGCGCAGGTTCAGGCTGAACCCCACCCGCGTCAGCCATTCCGCTTCCTGGGCGAAGTCCGCCTGGGTCAGCTGGTTTTCATCCAGCCAGCCCTTGGGGAAGATCACTTCCAGGCTGTCATCAGCAGCGCGCAGTTTTACCTGGGGCATTTCCTGGGTGCCACGAATGTGGTGGAACAGGATTGCAAAGCGCAACAGCGCGCACAGGCGAATCAGCTTGATGCCGTCTTTGCCGAATTCGGCAAATTTGTCCTTGGGAATATTGCGGCGATGGCCGCGCACCAGCAGCGCGAGCATCTGTTGGTCTTCGCGGGAGAACCCAGCCAGGTCCGAGTGCTCGATCAGGTAGGCGCCGTGCTTGTGGTAATGGTAGTGGGCGATGTCCAGGCCCACTTCATGCACCTTGGCAGCCCAGCCCAGCAGCTCGCGCCAGACGCCGTCTTCCAGGTCCCAATCGGCGGCCACCTGGTCGAAAGCGTGCAAGGCTTTACGCTCCACACGGGCGGCTTGTTCCAGGTCGACGTGGTAGCGCTCCATCAGCGAGCTGAGGGTGCGCTCGCGCACGTCTTCGTGGTGATGACGGCCCAGTAGGTCATAGAGCACGCCTTCGCGCAGGGCGCCGTCACAGTGGTCCATGCGTTGCAGTTCTAGGGCGTCGAAGATGGCTTCGAGAATCGCCAGGCCCGCAGGGAAAATGGCGCGGCGATCAGGTTTGATGCCGTCGAAGTCGATTTTCTCCGCATCCCCCAGCTTGAACAGCTTGCGCTTGAGCCACGCCAGACCTTCGGCATTCACCTCGCCAGTGCCATGGCCGCCAGCCTTCAAGGCCAGACCGATGGCGCGGATGGTGCCGGACGAGCCGATGGCTTCATCCCAGGTCAGGCGGTGCAGGGCATGTTCAATGCTCATGATCTCCAGCCGCGCCGCCGTGTAAGCCTGGGCATAGCGCGCCGGCGTGATCTTGCCGTCCTTGAAGTAACGTTGAGTGAAGCTCACGCATCCCATCTGCAGGCTTTCACGCAGCAGTGGCTCGAAACGCTGGCCGATGATGAACTCGGTACTGCCGCCACCAATGTCCGCCACCAGGCGTTTGCCGGGCGTGTCGGCCAGTGTGTGGGAAACGCCGAGGTAGATCAGGCGCGCCTCTTCACGGCCAGAGATAACTTCCACCGGGTGCCCGAGGATTTCCTCGGCACGATGGATAAACTCATTGCGGTTTCGGGCTTCGCGCAACGCGTTGGTGCCGACGATGCGCACGGCGCCAGGCGGCATGCCATTGATCAATTGCGCAAATCGCTTGAGGCAGTCGAGCCCGCGCTGCATGGATTCTTCATTGAGCTTGCGCTCGTCGTCGATCCCGGCGGCCAGTTGCACTTTTTCGCCGAGCCGCTCAAGGATGCGGATCTCACCGTTCTGGGCCTTGGCCACGACCATGTGAAAGCTGTTGGAGCCCAGGTCGATGGCGGCGATCAAGGACAGATTCTTGGCTTGGGATTGCGGCATGGTTTGGGGATCTCGGTCGATAACCTTGCCATCGTGCCACGATCGACCGCTGACGCCAACGCGTAGTGCTTCGGGAAGCTCTCTGAGGTTGTCTGTAAGCAATCCCTGACGGAAAGGTAGGTTGCCGTTCCGGGCTTCTGTTGGTGTATACGTGAGGGCTGTAGGAGTTTTTAACTTAGAGCTGTTTTATCGCCGATTATGATTTCGCCTACAAACTAAGCTTCGATATTCTATTTGTTTTTTTGTTTAAGACTACTGCTGGGAGAGGCTTGGCCCACAGTTTGTTTTTATCGATCCCACGATAATTGGAGTGTCGTCTTATTCTTCAGTGAAGTGCCAAAGCGACAGACTGTCACTCGGCAATTTTGCCGTGGTGTTATTTATTTATGACCTTGTATCTTCAAGGCCGAAATAAACATGCCTGATAAATTTCAGTGACAGGTTGAATATGAAAAAAATTGTTGGTTTGACTCTTGGTATTGCTTATCTCGCTGCAGCTCTCAACGCCCATGCATCCACCAGTGCCGAATTGATCGTCAGGGGTACCATCAAGCCCGCCGCGTGCAGCCTCAGTATGACCGGTGGCGGTATTATCAACTATGGCGACATTCCCTCTGGGCAGCTGTCTCCTACAGCGTTCACTCCGCTGGCGGAAAAGACCACGCCCCTGACCGTCAGTTGCGGAACCACGGCCGCTCGTTTCGGGCTGAAGTTTGTTGACCTGCAGTCCGGCAGTAAGGTGCCGGGCATTCTCAATGTGCTTGGAGGAGGCTACACCGAGGCACACAACTATGGCTTGGGCGCTGTATCCGGTCGTAAGACCGGTGGATTTGCGATCACTCTCAAAAACCTTCGGTCGCCGACCACAACCCTGTATCCCATCATGCGTGTCGGGTCAGGTGCCTGGCAGAGCGGTGACGGTAAAGTCGCCCAATCGCCTAGTCAGCATTCGTGGCGCAGCAGTACGGCCAACACTCCGGCCTCCATTACTCAACTGACCGGCACTATCGCGGTGAGGCCGGTTATTAACAAAAGCACGAAATTGGACTTGGGCCGTGAGATTACCCTTGATGGGCGCGCAACCCTTGAATTGAGCTACATCGAACTCTAAGAAATAAAATACAGCTGGTTAGAAAGTGTCCGTTTCTTATCGGCTGTTTTTTCTGGCTACAACAAGTAGTCAGTTTCAAGTTTGGGGGAAACTGAGTGAATGGCCTTTCAGTAAAAAATTGTGCTTTTGTATTTTGTGCAAGTGTGGGGTTGTGTTTTATCCCCATTGCGGCGGCGGATGGAATGTTGCCGGAAACAACAGTGGTCTTGCTCTACGAAGAACAAGGGGAGGCCACGATGAATATCAAAAATACTGATGCGGCGCCCGCGCTGCTTCATTCCGTCGTGCACAACATGCCCGAGGATGTGGAGCCGCTATTGATTGTGACACCTCCCATTACGCGAGTAGAGGCGGGTGAAACCCAGTTGGTCCGTTTCATCAGCACCTTGAAGGAACCATTGAAGATCCAGCGGTTGAAACGCGTGACTTTCGAGGGTATCCCCCAGGCGCGTGCGGCTGGCGCTGCGACCATTGGTATCACCCTTCGGCAGAGTTTGCCGCTGATCCTGCACCCACGCGGCCTGCCTGAGCATCATTCTCCATGGGAACTGCTGGAGTGGAGGCGTGTGGGAGAGCGTCTCATGGTTCACAACGACAGTGCATACGTAGTGCGCCTGGCGCCGCAGGTGCAGATACTTCCGCAAGGAACCCCAGCTACTTTGCCGCGTGCATACGTTTTGCCAGGTGAAACGTTGGCATTGACGGTTGAAGGGCTATTGGAGGGTATGACTGCAGTTGAGATGCAGCCAGCCACGGTCTACGGCTTTTCGGCGGGCAGCTATCGGGCCTCGATCAATACCGATAGGGGTTGATCGACCCATGACAAACCTGTCGCGTAAACCATTAATGACCTCGTTTTGGTCCCGTCGACCCTCGCTGCTCATGGGCGTTGCGACATTGTGGAGCTTGCCTGGCGCTGTTCCTGCGTTGGAGTTGGGCGAAGGCTTCGACCTTGCGGCATTGACCACGCACGGCATTGACCCGAAAGTCTCTGATTACTTCCGCACAGCCGCGCGTTTTCGCGAAGGTGTTCATGTGGTGGGGTTGCGGGTCAACGGAAACCCGCTCGGGCTTGTGGATGCGAGGTTCGACTCGCAAGGACAATTGTGTTTTACCCCTGGGCTGCTGGAAAAAGCCGGGTTGGTGAAACCCGCTGGCATCGTTGGCGAAGCAGCCACCAAGGATCAGGCCTGCCACGACTTCCTCGGGGTTTTCCCGACGACGATGGTGCGGCTGCGGCCCGGCAGCGATGAGGTAGCGCTGGTGGTGCCGACCGCGGCCCTGCGTGAGCCGCAATGGGAGGCCGGGGAGTTCGCCCGGGGTGGCGCGGCGGCGCTGTTCAACTATGACGTGCAGGGTTTTGACAGCCATTCGAGCAGTGGGCCCAGCCGGTTCGTTTCGGCCAATACCGAGGCGGGTTTCAACCTGGGTGATTGGATTGTTCGCAGTCGCCAATTCTATGTCTCTGACAATGGGACGGCCCGTACCGAGCACCTGTATGCCTATGCCCAGCGGGATATCGCCGCGTTGCAATCGACTTTTCAAGTGGGTCAGCTCTCCAGCAATAACCCGCTGTTCAGCGGCATCCAGCTGTCTGGAGTGCAGTTTTCCCCCGATGGCCAATCGCGTGCACCGGCGGGCAGCAACAATGCGGTGGTAGAGGGGTTGGCCCAGAGCCAGTCGCGGATTGAAGTGCGCCAGTCAGGCGTGTTGATCCACAGCACGCTGGTGCCCGAAGGACCCTTCCGGCTGACGGGCTTGTCGTTGCTCAACGGCACCAGCGACCTGGAGGTCAGCGTCATCGATGTGCGGGGCGCCAGGCGCAGTTTCGTGGTGCCGGCGGCCTCCTTCGCAGGGGCTGCGCCAGCGGTACCAGGCTATTATTTCTCCCTTGGCAAGGTGCGTGAGAACGAGCATGAGCAAGCCCCGTCGCCGGTAGTCGCCATGGCCAGCGGCACGTGGGGCCTGGGCCGTGACTCCTCGGCCGGCTTTGGCTTGTTGAACACCGATGAATACTGGTCGGCAGGCGGTACCCTGAGCAGCGTGTTTTTCCAGCGGGTTTCTGTAGGTGCACGCCATAACGTGTCTCGGGATAGTCGTAATGCCGTATCCGGGTCACGCAGCAGCGTGTCCGTCAGCAGTCCTGTGTACGCCGATATAGATCTTAACCTCAGCGCAACCACGCAGACCCGAGGGTATCGCGAGGTACTTGAAGCGGGCCGGCCGACCAAGGCCGACGTGCTGGACTCGCGCTTCAAGAATCAGTACACGGCGGGCGTTAGCTGGGTCGACACCACGCTGGGCGCATTTTCCCTGGGCTATACACGCAGTTCTCAAGTCGACGGGCAAACGGCTGAGCACGTGTTTGCGTCATGGAATAAATCGTTCAATCGTGTCGATGTCGCGTTGGTCGCCGACTCGCAGGTGGGCGGTACTCATTCGCGCCGCGACGCCAACGGTGTCGGCAGCCGGCGCGAAACGGCCCGGGACAATGAGTTGTCCGTGCGCCTGCAGGTCAGCGTGCCCCTGGGCGGTGATCGTCGCGTGAACAGCTATATCCGTCGTCGCGGGGATCAGTCTCGTGCCGGTACGGCGTTGAGTGAGCGGGTCAATGAGTATGTGAATTACGAGGTGGGTATCGAGCGCGATCTCAGTGCCCGCGAGCAATCGGTACGTGGCCAGGTGGATCTGATGCCTCGTTATACCCGGATCGGCCTGGGGATTAGTCGCGATCCGCTGAGCACCAACTACACGGGGCAGTTGCAAGGCGGCGTGGTGGCGCACGGAGGCGGAGTAACCTTTTCGCCGTATGCCGTGCAGGACACGTTTGGTATTGCCTCGGTAGGGGATATCGGCGCTGCAAGAATCGACACCCCGCAAGGCCCGGTGTGGACCGATTTCAGCGGGCAGGCCGTTATACCTGGCTTGCCCGCGTACACCAACAGTCGCATCGAAGTGCAGACCCAGTCGCTGCCAAAGCGTGTTGACCTGAAAAACGGTACCCATGTGCTCGCCGCCGGCCGGGGGTCTTTCAATACCGTGGCATTCGATGTGGTCAAAGTGCGCCGTGTGCTGCTCACCGTCCACGATCAGCAAGGGCGGCCGTTGCCTCAGGGCGCCTCGGTGTTCGGCAAGGACAATCGTTTCCTGACCAGTGTGGTGGGTGAGGGCATGATTTTCCTGAACGACCTCAACGACTCGCAAACCCTGCGTGTTTCATTGCCGGACTCTTCCTCCTGCCTGCTAAGCCTTACCGCCGAGACTCAACCCGACAATGACAAGTTCTATGAGACAACATCGGCGGTGTGCCATGATCGCTAAGCTGAAAAGCATGGGGTTCGTACTGCTCTGTGGCGTATTGCTGGCTGAGGGCGTGCGCGCTGAAAACTGCCGACTGTCTATAAGCCAGCCGCGTATCGACTATGGCGTTATTCGCCAGGAGGCATTGGACGAAAGCCCCTCAGTCGTGCTGGGTACGCGCACGGTGCACCTGAGCGTACTTTGCGCAGAGCCTTCGGCAATGGCATTACGATTTACCGGAGCAGCGGATGGCCAGGGCTTTCGTTTTGGGCGTGAGGGGCGTTTTCGCCTGACGCTCAAGCATGCCCAAGTGGACGGGCGTGCCGTTGGGTGGGCGCTGTCACACGTGCCCGGTGAGAGTGCCAGCGGGCAGTTGTTACCGGGCCAGGTCCTGGTGGCGCAAACGGCTGGAAAGCAATTGACTGCCCAGGTCGACATCGACACCGACCTTTCCCCAGCCGCCCTGCAGGTACGCAATCAGACGGTACTGGACGGACAGGGCAGCTTCGAGCTGGTCAGCCCGGCTGTTCAACCGAGCCGATGAAGTTGGCGAGCTCGGGGGTTTGCGGACTGGCGAACAGCACCTTCGGGTCGCCGACTTCATGCACCTTGCCCTGGTGCATGAACACCAGCTTGTCGCCAACTTCCCGGGCAAAGCGCATTTCGTGGGTGACCATGATCAGCGTCATGCCGTCCTTGGCCAGTTGACGCACCACGCTGAGCACCTCATTGACCAACTCCGGGTCCAGGGCCGAGGTGATCTCATCGCACAACAGCACCTTGGGTGACATGGCCAGCGCGCGGGCAATGGCGACTCGTTGCTGCTGACCACCGGACAGCCGATCGGGGAAGGCGTCGAACTTCTCGCCCAGCCCAACGCGTTCGAGCATTTGCCTGGCCAACTGTGCCGCTTTGGCCTTGGGCACTTTTTGCACCACTTGCGGTGCCAGCATCACGTTTTCGCCGACGCTCAGGTGCGGGAACAGGTTGAACTGCTGGAACACCATGCCGACTTTCTGCCTCAGGCTGCGCAGGTCGGCGCGGGCGGCATCAAGGTATTCGCCATCGACTTCGATCACACCGTCATTGATCGACTCCAGGCCATTGAGGGTACGCAGCAAGGTGGACTTGCCCGAGCCGCTACGGCCGATGATCGCCACAACCTGGCCCTCTTCCACCGTCAGGTCGATGCCCTTGAGGACGTGATGATCGCCGTAATACTTATGCAGGGCGGAAATTCTAAGCAGAGGCATGCAGTCTCCTTTCCAGGTAGCGCGCACTGAGGGATAAGGGGTAGCAGAGCAGGAAATAACCGAGGGCCACCAAGCCGTAGACCATAAACGGCTCGAAGGTGGCGTTGGCGAGCATGCCGCCGGTCTTGGTCAGTTCGGTGAAACCGATGATCGAGGTCACGGCGGTGCCTTTGACCACCTGCACCGAGAAACCCACCGTTGGCGCGACGGCAATGCGCAGCGCTTGGGGCAGGATCACAAAACGCAGTTGCTCAAAAGGGTTCAGGGCCAGACTGGCCGAGGCTTCCCATTGGCCATGGGCGATGGAGTCCACGCAACCGCGCCAGATTTCGGCCAGGTAAGCGCTGGTGAACAGGGTCAATGCGATTGCAGCGGCCAGCCAGGGCGATATGTCCACGCCAAGCAGGGCAACGCCGAAAAACACCAGGAACAACTGCATCAGCAAGGGCGTGCCCTGGAACAGTTCGATATAGGTGCGGGCAATATTGCGTGGGAAAGCTTTGCGGCTGATGCGCATCGTCATCACCAGCAGGCCGATCAGGCCACCGCCCACAAATGCTACCAGTGACAGCAGCAGGGTCCACTGCAGGCCAGTAAGCAAGTTGCGCACGATGTCCCAGAAGGTGAACTCACTCATCGACTGTTCCTCATCACAAACCGCCGGCCGATCCAGTTGAGCAGTTGGCGAATCATCAGCGCCATGCACAGGTACACCAGGGTGGTCAGGGCATAGGTTTCAAAGGCACGGAAATTACGCGACTGGATAAAGTTGGCGGCAAAGCTCAATTCTTCGGTGGCGATCTGCGAACACACCGCCGAACCGAGCATCACGATGATGATCTGGCTGCTCAGGGCCGGCCACACCTTGCCCAGCGCCGGTAGCAGTACCACGTGACGGAACGCTTCGAAGCGCGTCATCGCCAGCGCGGCGGCGGCTTCCAACTGACCGCGCGGGATGGCCTGGATCCCGGCGCGGATGATCTCGGTGGAGTACGCCCCCAGGTTGATCACCATTGCCAGCACAGCGGCTTGCCACTCAGTGATTTTCAACCCCAGGGACGGCAGGCCGAAGAAAATAAAGAACAACTGCACCAGAAACGGCGTGTTGCGGATCAATTCGACATACACACCAAAGATCCATGCAAACGGCTGAATCTTCCAGGCCCGCACCACGGCACCGACGGTGCCCAGTGCAACCCCAAGGAGGGCGCCGATGGCCGTCAGTTCAAGGGTAAACAACGCACCGCGCAGCAGCAGGTCGGTATTGGCCAGCACCGGCACAAAGTCGAATTGATAGGCCATCGTTCAACTCCGCTTCAGAGGTCAGCAGGCAGCGGTTCTTTGAGCCACTGCAGTGCGTTTTTTTCCAGGCTGCCGTCTGCCTTGGCCGCAACCAGGATCTGGTTGACCTTCTGCAGCAGCGCCGGCTCGTTCTTGTTTACGCCTACGTACACCGGCGAATCCTTGAGCTTGACCTTCAGCGCGGGGACGCGTTTGGGGTTGCGTTCGCTGATTGCGACCATGACCACGTTGCCGCTGGCGATCAGGTCGACCTGGCCGGCAAGGTAAGCGGCGATGGTTGAGTTGTTGTCCTCAAAGCGCTTGATCGTGGCTTCCTTGGGCGCCACGGCGGTCAGCTCGATATCCTCGATGGCGCCGCGGGTCACGCTGATAGTCTTGCCCTTGAGGTCGTCGGTGGTGCTGATTGCCGCCTCGGGTGGGCCGAACACCGCGAGGTAGAACGGCGCGTAAGCCTTGGAGAAATCAATGACCTTTTCGCGCTCGGGGTTTTTGCCCAGGCTGGAGATCACCAGGTCCACCTTGCCGGTGGTAAGGAACGGAATGCGGTTGGTGCTGTTGACCGGGGTCAGTTCCAGCTTGACCTTGAGCTGGTCGGCCAGCAGCTTGGCGGTGTCGATGTCCAGGCCACGTGGCTGCATGTTGGGGCCGACCGAACCAAACGGCGGGAAGTCCTGGGGCACGGCGACCTTGAGGGTGCCACGGGCGACGATATCGTCCAGACCATCAGCCTGGGCGGGTGCCTGGCTCAGCATCAGGCTGGCAAACAGGGCAGTTAGCAGGGCGCTGTAGCGCTTGGTCATGGCAACTCTCCGAAAAAGGCGAAGGAATTTTCTGAGTTTGCTCAGTGCACAGCCCATGCCAGCCCTCTCGTAATGGTCTGTAAGGCACGGATTCGTTGAAGTGCCATGGTCTTACTGGTCTGAACAGTTGCGGGATTTTTCGCACCCTTTTCGAGCACCGTAAAAAACGCACGAGCCCCTTTGGGGCGTGGCTTGCCGCCAGACTTCAATAGCTTTACAACTAGCGCTTCAGCTGACGGGAACCTTGAGTTTTTTATGAATTCCATCGCCCAAGCCGTACCGGAAGCGGCCTTGCAAGCCATCCGCAAACTGATCAAGGAACAAGGCTTTGGGCCGGGCGATGCATTGCCATCTCAGCGCGATTTGGCGATACGCTTGGGTGTGAGCCGGGCGTCGTTGCGCGAGGCCTTATCTTCCTTGAGCGCATTGGGTGTGGTCAGTGTGCAGGCGGGCAAGGGCGTTTTCGTGCTGGCGCCGGACCCGCCATCCGAGCTCGCCTGGCCGTTTGCGGCGCAGGCCACACCGCTGGACATCTTCCAGCTGCGTTACGCGCTTGAAGGGTTCGCTGCGGGTTTGGCGGCAGTCACATTGACCACGGACGAACTCGACAGCCTGGAAGACAATGTCGAGGCGATGCGCAAGGTCCTCAAAGTGGGTGACTTCGAAGCCGCCGCCCGGCTGGACTTCGAATTTCACCAGCGCATCCTGCTGGCCAGCGGCAACCAGGCCATGGTGAGTATTCTCAGTGCCAGCGCCGAGGTGTTTCTGGAGAGCCAGAAACTACCGTTCATCCGGCCGGACCGAGCCATGGAGACCTGGCAGGAACATCGCAAAATCCTGCGCTCCTTGGCCCGGCGCAGCAGTGCGGCAGCGCAGAAAACCATGCAGGAACACGTTCGCAATGCGGCGTTGCGAACAGGCATCGTGTTTGTGACTGCCGTGACGCCATGAGTAGCTATATCCCCACTCATGCAACGCCATAGCAAGACTCAATCAGAGGCGGCTTCCTGAACGAAGGAAGGGCGGCTATGATGGGCAACGTTTTTTTTGCTTACAACCTGGAGACTTCCATGAGCAGCGATCTTATCAAACACGTTAGCGACGCTAGCTTCGAAGCTGACGTACTCAAGGCCGACGGTGCTGTACTGGTCGACTACTGGGCTGAGTGGTGCGGCCCATGCAAGATGATCGCTCCGGTTCTGGACGAAATCGCCGAGACCTACAAAGGCAAACTGACCATTGCCAAACTGAACATCGACGAAAACCAGGAAACCCCGGCCAAGCACGGCGTGCGTGGTATTCCGACCCTGATGCTGTTCAAGAACGGCAACGTCGAGGCCACCAAGGTTGGCGCGCTGTCCAAGTCGCAACTGGCTGCATTCCTCGACGCGAACATCTAAGCGTCGTCAAAAAAGCCCCGAAAATCTCGGGGCTTTTTCGTAATACAGGGCTAGACGCTCCGAAATTCAGGTGGTACATTCGGCCCCGCACTGGTTTCTCCACTGCCCCCTGCAAGCCGTCGCCGACGCATTCCTTTTCGATTAGTACGCGATCCTGTCGCCTTCTCTGCGGCGCGGCCTCATTAAGCCAAAAGCTTAATTTCCCCCCTCCATAAATGATTACGTCATTCCTATATGAATCTGACTGAACTCAAGCAAAAGCCGATTACCGACCTGCTCCAACTGGCCGAAGAAATGGGCATAGAAAATATGGCCCGTTCGCGCAAGCAGGACGTGATTTTCTCCCTGCTCAAGAAGCACGCGAAAAGCGGCGAGGAAATCTCCGGTGATGGCGTGCTGGAGATTCTCCAGGACGGCTTCGGCTTCCTCCGCTCCGCAGACGCTTCCTATCTCGCCGGCCCAGACGATATCTATGTCTCGCCGAGCCAGATCCGTCGCTTCAACTTGCGCACCGGTGACACCATCGTTGGCAAGATCCGTCCTCCGAAGGAGGGCGAGCGGTATTTCGCCCTGCTCAAGGTCGACACGATCAACTTCGATCGCCCCGAGAACGCGAAAAACAAGATTCTCTTCGAGAACCTGACCCCGCTGTTCCCGACCGTGCGCATGAAGATGGAAGCCGGTAACGGTTCAACCGAAGACTTGACCGGTCGTGTGATCGACCTGTGCGCCCCGATCGGCAAAGGCCAGCGTGGCCTGATCGTCGCGCCGCCGAAAGCCGGTAAAACGATCATGCTGCAGAACATTGCAGCGAACATCGCGCGTAACAATCCTGAAGTTCACCTGATCGTACTGTTGATCGATGAGCGTCCGGAAGAAGTGACCGAGATGCAGCGCACCGTGCGCGGCGAAGTGGTTGCCTCGACGTTCGATGAGCCGCCAACCCGCCACGTGCAGGTTGCCGAAATGGTGATCGAAAAGGCCAAGCGCCTGGTCGAACACAAGAAGGACGTGGTGATCCTGCTCGACTCCATCACCCGTCTGGCCCGTGCCTACAACACTGTGATCCCGAGCTCCGGCAAGGTATTGACCGGTGGTGTCGATGCCCACGCCCTGGAGAAACCGAAACGTTTCTTCGGCGCCGCGCGCAACATCGAAGAAGGCGGCTCGCTGACCATTATCGCCACCGCGCTGGTTGAAACCGGCTCGAAGATGGACGAAGTGATCTACGAAGAGTTCAAGGGTACCGGCAACATGGAGCTGCCCCTGGACCGTCGCATTGCTGAAAAGCGTGTGTTCCCGGCGATCAACATCAACCGCTCCGGCACTCGCCGCGAAGAGTTGCTGACCGCTGACGACGAGCTGCAGCGTATGTGGATCCTGCGCAAGCTGCTGCACCCGATGGACGAAGTGGCTGCCATCGAGTTCCTGATCGACAAGCTGAAAACCACCAAGACCAACGACGAGTTTTTCCTGTCGATGAAACGCAAGTAATACAGCGTTTCAGGTCCAAAAAAATGGCGCCCTTAATGGGGCGCCATTTTTTTTGCGTCGAGATTCTGCGATTTTTGTGGCATAAGTATCCGTTAAGTAACAAAAATTGACGCGTGACTTCGCTCATCCCTTTCGTCGCAGACTGACCACATTCTTATGACCACCCTTGCTTACCGCAGAGACATCGATGGCCTGCGTGCCATCGCTGTCCTTGCAGTCGTGTTGTTCCACTTTGGTGTCCCTGGCATTACTGGCGGTTTTGTTGGCGTTGACGTCTTCTTCGTCATCTCGGGCTTCCTGATTACGTCAATCATCTGGCGTGAGCGTCAAGCTGGACGCTTCAGTTTCATCGACTTCTGGGCTCGCCGTGCCCGGCGCATCTTGCCTGCGCTGTTTGTGATGATCGCCGCGACACTGGCAGTGGGTTGGTTTCTGTTGGCGCCCAAGGACTATGAGGAGTTGGGGCGTTCGGCGCACTATCAGGTGACGTTTACCTCCAACCTGCTGTTCTCGCGTCAGCATGGCTATTTCGATGTCTCTTCAGACATCAAACCCTTGTTGCATACCTGGTCGCTGGCGGTAGAAGAGCAGTTCTACATTTTCTTCCCGCTGCTGCTGACATTACTCTCGAGCCGCTTGAAGCACTGGCGCTTGGCGCTGTTTGCGGTGTTGCTCGGGTCTTTTGGCATGAGCGTCTGGGCGGTTCAGCATGAACCGCAGAAAGCCTTCTTCCTCTTGCATCTGCGAGCCTGGGAGTTGCTGGCCGGTGCCATGCTGGCGGTGCTGCCCATGCGTGAATGGCGGGCCTCACCGGCCTTGGCGCAAGGTGTCAGTCTGGCCTCAATGGCGCTGATCCTGATTGCCGTATTGGGTTACGACGCGAAAACGCCCTTTCCGGGGGCCACCGCGCTGTTGCCCGTGTTGGGTGTGGTCGGTCTGATCTGGGCCAACGGGCAGCAACACACCTGGGTTGGGCGCCTGTTGAGCACCCGGCTGATGGTAGGGATTGGGCTGATTTCCTATTCCTGGTACCTCTGGCACTGGCCGGTGTTCGTGTATGCCAACTATGCCGCGGTGGATGGCTTGAGCCCCCTGGAGCTTGCCGGGCTGATGCTGCTTTCGTTGGTGCTGGGCTATCTGTCCTGGCGTTTTGTGGAAACGCCGTTCCGGGAAAAGCGCTTGCTGGCTCCGCGCAAGGCGATCCTGGCGGCAGCGGTCGTCGGCATCTTGGGCCTGGGTTTCACTGGCCTTGCGATACGCGAAGCTGACGGCGTGCCTTCGCGCTTGTCCGAGCAGGCGTTGCGCTTTGCCCAAGCCAAGAAGTGGAGCCCGGACCTGCTGGCGTGCATGGCCGACAAAGATACGCCCGATGAGCGCCTGTTCTGCCATTTCGGCCCGAAAGGCCAATCGGTTTCAGCGCTGGTATGGGGTGATAGTCACGCTACGGCGCTGATACCCGCGCTCAAAGAGGGTGCTGATCGCCACGATATCAGCCTGGTTGAGGCCAGTTTTGCCGGCTGTATACCGCTCGATGGCTTGGAGAATATTGCCCGGTGCGCACATTTCAACCATCGCGTCGAAAAGGCCATGGCCGAGCAGGCATTCAGCGATGTGGTGTTGGCCGCCCGCTGGAGCCTGTATGTGTACGGGCAAATGTCGGGTGACAAGGAACATGCGCTCAAGGACCCCGGCACTGGCCAGTACGTGCGTGCCGTCGCCGAGCAACGCTTCGCCCAAGGCTTGCGCGAACGCATCCAGGGTTTGCGTGCTGCCGGCCATAAGGTCTGGCTGGTCAAGGAAGTGCCGCTGCAGGAAATCATCGTGCCTTACCGTCTCAGCCGATTGGCGATGATGAACCGGCCCGTGAGTGGTGAAGGGCTGGCCGTGGCCGAGCATGTGAAGCGCCAGGCGTTCATCACGCAATTGTTTGACGAACTGGCGGCTGCCGACAGTGGTGTCGCGGTGCTGGACCCTGCGCCCCTGCTGTGCGGCGTCGATGGTTTGTGCCGGGTCGAACTCAATGGTCGCGCGCTGTATACCGACGATAACCATCTGTCAGACGTGGGGGCGCGACACATTGAAGCCTTCCTTGAGCCATTGTTCAGTTCGTTGCAATCACGCGGCGTGACGGCCAATTAAGCTGCCAGCCGCCCTCAGAGCAGGTAGGATGTACGCCTATTTTACGGGTGGCATGTTTAATGAAATTCAAGGATCTTCGGGATTTCGTGCAGCAACTTGAGCAGCGCGGAGAGTTGAAACGTATCCAGATGCCGATTTCTCCGGTACTGGAAATGACTGAGATTTGCGACCGCACCTTGCGCAACAAGGGCCCGGCGCTGCTGTTCGAAAACCCGACCGGCTTTGATATTCCGGTGCTGGGCAACCTGTTCGGTACGCCCGAGCGCGTAGCCTTCGGCATGGGTGCCGAGTCGGTCAGCGAGCTGCGTGAGATCGGCAAGTTGCTGGCGTTTCTCAAGGAGCCCGAGCCGCCCAAGGGCTTGAAGGACGCCTGGTCGAAGCTGCCGATCTTCCGCAAGATCATTGCCATGGCCCCCAAGGTGGTCAAGGACGCGGTGTGCCAGGAAGTGGTCATCGAAGGCGATGATGTCGACCTGGCCATGCTGCCGGTGCAGACCTGCTGGCCGGGCGATGTCGGCCCGCTGATCACGTGGGGCCTGACGGTCACCAAAGGCCCGAACAAGGATCGCCAGAACCTCGGCATCTACCGTCAGCAAGTCATTGGCCGCAACAAGGTGATCATGCGCTGGCTGAGCCACCGTGGCGGGGCACTCGACTTCAGAGAGTGGTGTGAAAAACACCCGGGCAAGCCGTTCCCGGTGTCCGTGGCCCTGGGGGCCGACCCGGCGACCATTCTCGGCGCCGTGACACCTGTGCCCGATAGCTTGTCCGAATACGCCTTCGCCGGCCTGTTGCGCGGTAATCGCACCGAATTGGTCAAGTGCCGCGGTAACGACTTGCAGGTGCCGGCTACCGCCGAAATTATCCTTGAGGGCGTGATTCACCCGGGTGAGATGGCCGATGAAGGCCCTTACGGCGACCACACCGGCTATTACAACGAAGTCGACAGCTTCCCGGTGTTCACCGTCGAGCGCATCACCCATCGGGTCAAACCGATCTACCACAGTACCTACACGGGTCGTCCACCCGATGAGCCGGCCATTCTCGGTGTGGCGCTCAACGAAGTGTTCGTACCGATCCTGCAGAAGCAATTTCCGGAAATCACCGACTTCTACCTGCCGCCCGAGGGCTGTTCGTACCGCATGGCCATCGTGACCATGAAGAAGTCGTATCCGGGCCATGCCAAGCGCGTCATGTTGGGTGTGTGGTCGTTTTTGCGACAGTTCATGTACACCAAGTTCGTTATCGTGACCGACGACGACATCAATGCGCGGGACTGGAACGACGTGATCTGGGCCATTACCACGCGCATGGACCCCAAGCGCGATACGGTGATGATCGATAACACGCCGATCGACTACCTCGACTTTGCCTCGCCGGTATCGGGCCTGGGTTCGAAAATGGGCTTGGATGCCACCCACAAATGGCCGGGTGAAACCACTCGCGAGTGGGGCCGGGTGATCGTCAAGGATGAAGCCGTCACCGCGCGTGTCGATGCGATCTGGAAAGAATTGGGAATAGATTGATGCGTGTAACCCTGCAACCTTCCGGCGCTGTACTGGAGCTGGTCCCTGGCGAACGAATCCTCGAAGGTGCACGCCGCCTGGGGTACGAATGCCCCCAGGCCTGCCGCAATGGCGTGTGCCATGTGTGTGCGGCGTTGCTGGTGGAGGGCCGGGTAAGCCAGGCCGGTGAAGTGCGCGACCATGGCGAGTTCTATACCTGCATCGCCGAGCCGCTGGAAGACTGCATTGTGTTGTGGGATGGCGTACTCGCGCCAGGAGAGTTGCCGTTGCGCAAATTGTCATGCCAATTGATCGAGTGCGTGGAAGTCGGCGGCGATGTCTGGCGTGTGCGCCTGCGCGCCCCGGCCGGTAAAGCGGTGCGTTACCACGCCGGGCAATACTTGATGCTCGAACGGGAGAACGGCGAGAAGTCGGCGTTTTCCCTGGCTTCTGCACCCCATGCCGGGCGTGAGTTGGAGCTGCATGTGCTGGTGCGCGAGGACAGTGCGCGCAACCTTATCGAACAATTGCAGCGCAACCAGATGGCCCGTGTGGAACTGCCGTTCGGTGACACCCACCTGGCCGAGTTGCCGGACGGGCCACTGGTGCTGATGGCCGCCGGTACCGGTATGGCGCAGATGCACAGTCTGATCGAGCACTGTCGCGCTTCGGGCTTCAAGCACCCGGTGCACCTGTACTGGGGCGTACGGCGCCCGGAAGATTTCTACCAGATCGAGCACTGGGATCAGTGGCTGCAACTGCCCAATCTGTTCCTGCACAAAGTGGTCAGCGACCTCTGTGGCTGGGAAGGGCGCTGCGGTTTGCTGCACGAGGTGGTGTGCGAGGACATTGCCGATCTCAACACGGTACATGTCTACGCCAGCGGCTCACCGGCGATGATTTATGGCACCCTGGATGCATTGGTCGACGCCGGTATGGATGCTCACCGGATGCGCGCTGACGTGTTTGCCTACGCCCCACGGCCCTGAAGTGTTGCGCTGAATAATGTGGGAGCAGGCAAGCCAGCTCCCACAGGGGACAGTGTCGTGTCAGAAGCGTAAGCCAGTCGTCACCATCGCTGCATTGAACCCCAGCAACACCAGCTCCGCCGCGACCGGTCCGTAGTGGGTACCCACAGACGGAATGATCACTGGCGCCACCCCGAATCGATTCAACGGAATCTTGTCGCGATACTCGCCGCGATAGCCCTGGATCAATCCACCAGTCAACTTCGCATACACCGGGTAGTCGGCCATGTCGTAGCGCTTGCCCGCATAGGCATAGTACGAGCGTTGGCGAAACGAGTTGCGAAAGGTCACCCCGCCATACACCAGGCCCGACGCCTCATTGCGCTCCAGGCCGATCAGGTCCTGTTTGTTGTTGTGTTGCGGGTCGGGTGCAAAGTGCCGGGTGTAGACGCTTGTCTGGGCGTACCAGAAGCCTTTGTCGTCAGTCGCCGTTGGCGTTTCGCTCGCCAGTGCAGTGGTGGCCTGGGCAAGCAATAACAGGCCAGGCAATCGGAATTTTTTCATGGCGACCTCGGTAGTCGATTTGATGAACGGCTAAGTGGGTCGTTACAGGCGCGCAGTTTGACGGCTTGGCACGCGCCCAGGCTGAACCGGGGCTGAAAGTACCGGGATTAGCCGTGTGGATCCTGACGAATGGGCGAGCGTGCTTATGCTTTTGCTTATTCTTTTAAGGTATTTATTCTGGTTGATGAATATCTTTAAGCTATATCGCAACGGACTACCGACTTCACCGACCATAACCAGATACTGACCGCCACCGCCCGCCAGCCGGATCGATCGTACGAACTTCGCGCATTGCAGTTCTATTTTTGATTCAAAGGGGAGCGGTATGGGGAGCTACAGGAAACACGCGCTATACACGGCGATTTTGTCGGCCAATTTGCTGACCGTTGTGGGATTCAATCCAGTTCTGGCAGACGAAACTTCTGCGGTTGATGCACCTAAACTCGACACTGTGATCGTCACCGGAACCCGCGCCCAAGAGCGCACCGCCAGTGCATCGCTGTCGCCAATCGACGTAATCTCCGGTGAAAACCTGCGCAGTACCGGCTCCGATGAGCTGGGTGCCGTATTGGCGCGGCTGATACCGTCGATCAACTTCCCCCGGCCAAGCCTGGTGGACGGCGCCGAACTGGTGCGTCCGGCGCAGTTGCGCGGCTTGTCGCCGGACCAGGTGTTGGTGCTGGTCAACGGCAAGCGTCGACATACCAGCGCCTTCGTCAACCTGGGCGGTGCGGTTGGGCGCGGTTCGGCCCCGGCAGACTTGAATGCCATTCCGCTGTCGGCGGTGGACCATATCGAAGTGCTGCGCGACGGTGCTTCTGCACGTTACGGCTCCGATGCGATCGCCGGGGTGATCAACGTGATCCTCAAAAACGCCGACCATGGCGGCTCGGTGTCCAGCAAGTTTGGCGAGTACAAAAAGGGTGATGGTATCCAGCGTAATGTCAGTGGTAATACGGGCCTGGCATTGGGCGACAATGGCTTTATCAACCTGTCTGCCGAAGGCGCCGACAACGACTACACCAACCGCGCCGGCAACGACTACCGCCCCGGCAGCATCGGCTCTACCACCTACGGCCAGCGTGTGTTCCGCCAAGGTGAGCCGGCCACCAATGAAGGCAAGTTCCAGTTCAACTCGGAATATTCCTTCAGCGATGCCGCCGAGTTCTACACCTTCGGTGGCTACAGCAAGCGCCGCGGTGAAACAGCGGCGTTCTACCGGGCCAGCAACGCCTCCAATAACATTGCCGCACTCAACCCCAACGGCTACCTACCGCTGATCAAGGGCAACCTGGAAGACACTTCTCTGGTGGTGGGCCTGCGCGGCCTGCTGGCCTACAACTGGCATTACGACTTGTCGGCCAACTACGGCAAGAACCAGTACGAACTGGGGACTGAAACCATCAACACCTCATTGGGCCTGGCAACGCCGCGTAAATTCAACAACGGCACCCTGAGCAACGATCAGAAGCAAGTCAGCCTGGATCTGTCCCGTGAGTTCGATGTGGGCTTTCTGCCGTATCCGGTCTCCGTGGCGTTCGGCGGTGAATACCTGCATCAGGGCTATGAAATCGAGGCGGGCGAGCCTGCGTCCTATTACCAGACCGGCAGCTCCGGCCTGGGCGGTTTCCGCGATGCCGATGCCGGCACCAGCACGCGGCATAACTGGGCACAGTACCTGGACCTGGAAACCAACTTCACCGAAAAACTCAGCGCCTCGGCCGCCGTGCGCCATGAGGATTACAGTGACTTTGGCTCCAACGTCAGCGGCTCGCTGTCGGCCCGCTACGACTTCACCCCCCAGGTGGCCTTGCGCGGCAGCATCTCCAACGGTTTCCGTGCGCCATCCCTGGCCCAGCAGAATTTTGCCTACACCTCATCGCAGTTGATCGGCAGCACCATCCAGGAAGCCGGCACCTTCCCGGCCAACAGTCAGGTGGCGCGCCTGCTCGGTGCCGAAGACCTCAAGGCGGAAAAGTCGCGCAACTACAGCCTCGGCCTGGTGCTGGAGCCGGCCGATGACCTGACCGTCACGCTCGATGTATACCGCATCGACATCCGCGACCGCATCAGCCTGTCGTCTAACCTCAATCTCAACCCGGCCACGGTGGCTTACCTGCAAGCCAATGGCGTCGGCAATATCAACTACACCACGGCCCGGTACTTCACCAACGCCACGGACACCAGCACCGATGGGGTCGACCTGGTGGCCAATTATCGCTACCAGTTCGATAACGGCATTCGCTGGAACAGTACCGTGGGCTACAACTACAACCACACCAAAGTCACCGACGTGAAAGCCAACCCCGCGATTCTCGACAGCCTGGGGGCCAACCTGGTGCGGGTGGACCGCCGCGAGCGTATCGGTTTGCTGGGCGATACCACGCCCCAGCACAAGCTGAGCCTGGGCAACGACTTCACCTTCGGTAATTGGGCGCTGCACACTAACCTGGTGCGCTATGGTGAGTTCACCAGTTATCAGGCGGACAAGGTCAACGACCAGACCTTCAAGGCCGCCTGGGTGCTGGACCTGTCAGCCGACTACAAGCTCAAGAACTGGACCTTCACTCTGGGTGGCGACAACGTTACCGACAAATACCCAGAGAAGGTTAATGCTTACGCCAGCAGCGGCGGCAATCTCGCCTACAGCACTTTTTCGCCGTACGGTTACAGCGGCGCGTTCTATTACGGTAAAGTCGCTTACAACTGGTAACACACAGGAGGCGCACCGCTTTTCGCCATGACCGCCATTGAAACCGATCTTCTGCAATTGGCTTACCCTCCGCGGCTCGATCTGGGGCCGCAACTCACTCACGAACAATTGATGAGCTCGATGCAAGCCACCATGGCTCGGCACAAGGGGGGGCCGGTGTGGCTGTTTGCGTATGGTTCGCTGATCTGGCGCCCTGAGTGCTCGTCGACCGAGCGGGTGCGGGCACGGGTTCACGGTTATCACCGTGGCCTGTATTTGTGGTCACACGAGCATCGCGGTACGCCGGAGCTGCCGGGGTTGGTGTTTGGGTTGGATCGCGGTGGTTCCTGCAGCGGGTTTGCCTACCGCTTGCCGGAAGACCAGTTGGAGGCCTCGCTTTACGCTTTATGGCAACGTGAGATGCCTTACCCCTCGTACCGGCCGCACTGGCTCAGTTGCCGATTGGAAGATGGCAGCACCGTGCAGGCGTTGGGGTTTGTTCTGGAGCGGCACTTGCCTAGCTATGCCGGCAACTTGCCCGACATTGTGCTTAATCATGTGCTGCAAAGCGCTTGCGGGCGTTACGGCACGACTCGCGATTATGCCGAGCAGACCGTGAACGCCCTGCGTAGCCACGCCATGCCAGATAAAAACCTGGAGGCGCGGCTCAAGCGTTGTGCCAAAGATTGCTCTGCCGATTAACGCGCCGAGCTGACGCTGTTGGTGTGCCACAGCGTGGGGATCAGGAACGCGATCGCCAGTACACAGGCACCAATCAGCAGTACGAACCCACCGTCCCAGCCGAAATGGTCAACCGTATAACCCATGGCCGCACTGGCTGCTACCGAACCTCCCAGGTAACCGAACAAGCCGGTGAAACCCGCGGCAGTGCCGGCGGCTTTTTTCGGTGCCAGCTCCAGCGCCTGCAGGCCGATCAGCATGACCGGGCCGTAGATCAGGAAGCCGATTGAGAACAGCGCAATCATGTCGACCATCGGGTTGCCCGGCGGGTTGAGCCAGTAAACCAGTGTTGCCACCGTCACCAGAGCCATGAACACGATGCCGGTCAGGCCGCGATTGCCACGGAAGATCTTGTCCGACATCCAGCCGCACAGCAGCGTGCCCGGGATGCCTGCCCACTCGTAGAAGAAATACGCCCAGGACGACTTGTCGACCGTGAAGTGTTTGGCTTCTTTCAAATAGGTCGGCGCCCAGTCCAGGACGCCGTAGCGCAGCAGATAGACAAATACGTTGGCGAAGGCGATGTACCAGAGCATCTTGTTGCGCAGCACGTACTTGACGAAGATTTCCTTGGCGCTGAATTCGTCTTCGTGGCTGGCGTCGTAGCCTTCCGGGTAATCGTTCTTGTACTTCTCGATAGGCGGCAAGCCCACCGATTGCGGGGTGTCGCGCATGGTGATGAAGGCGAACGCCGCGACCGCCAGGGCCACGGTGGCCGGCACGTAGAAGGCAGCATGCCAGTCGTTGAACCACGCCATGCCCAGCAGGAACAGCGGGCCGATCAGACCACCGCCGACGTTGTGCGCCACATTCCACACCGACACCACGCCGCCGCGCTCTTTCTGCGACCACCAGTGCACCATGGTCCGCCCACTCGGCGGCCACCCCATGCCCTGGGCCCAGCCGTTGATGAACAGCAGAATGAACATCATGGTCACGCTGGAGGTTGCCCAAGGTGCGAAACCGAAAATGAACATCACCCCCGCTGAAACCAGCAGGCCGAACGGCAGGAAGTAACGTGGATTGGAACGGTCGGACACCAGCCCCATGAGGAACTTGGACAAACCGTAGGCAATCGCAATCGCCGACATCGCCAGGCCCAGTTCACCACGGGTGTAACCCTCGTCGATCAAGTAGGGCATGGCCAGGGAGAAGTTTTTGCGCAGCAGGTAGTAGCCGGCGTAACCGAAGAAAATACCAGCGAAGATCTGCCAGCGCAGGCGTCGGTAGGTACTGTCTATTTTTTCTTCAGGCAGGGGCGCCTGGTGTGCGGCAGGTCGAAAGAAAGCAAACATTCAAGAGCTCCAAATTTCTTGTTTTGACTGCGGATGCGAATGTTACAGTTTCGTTACCGAAAATAGCATCGCCTCTTATCTGCAAACACAGGAAACGAGAGCAATTGCATGTTCTTTTACGAACATGTCGTAAATAGATAAGTTGTGGTCGTAACGAATTCCTCAGAGCCCGCAGAGATCAACTGTGGGAGCAGGCAAGCCAGCTCCCACAAGGATCGCATTTCACTTCGGTCAGCGGGGTTGTACGACGACCTTACCCACTGCCTTGCGCTGCCCCAGATCATTAATCGCCTGGGCAGCCTGCTCCAGCGGATACACCTGCGACACCAACGGCTTCAACTTGCCCTCGGCATACCACGTGAACAACTGCTGAAAATTCGCCGCGTTATCCTGCGGCTGGCGCTGGGCAAACGAGCCCCAGAACACCCCGACTACCGCCGCGCCCTTGAGCAACGCCAGGTTCACCGGCAATTCGGGAATGCGCCCGCTGGCAAACCCCACTACCAGCAGGCGGCCGTTCCAGGCGATGGCGCGCACGGCCTGGTCAAACAGGTCGCCACCCACCGGGTCGTAAATCACGTCAGCGCCGTTGCCATCGGTCAGGCGCTTGATCTCGTCCTTGAGGCTGGTTTCGCTGTAGTTGATCAACTCATCAGCCCCGGCCGCCTTGGCCACCGCGAGTTTGTCGGCGCTGCTGGCGGCGGCGATCACACGTGCGCCCATGGCCTTGCCGATTTCCACCGCGGCCAGGCCCACACCGCCGGAGGCGCCTAGCACCAGCAGGGTCTCACCGGGTTGTAGGTTGGCGCGCTGTTTAAGCGCGTGCATCGAGGTGCCGTAGGTCATGCTGAAGGCGGCGGCGATGTTGAAGTCCATGCTCGGCGGAATCGGCAGCACGTTATAGCCAGGCACCGCGACCTGCTCGGCAAAGCTGCCCCAGCCGGTCAACGCCATTACGCGGTCACCGACCTTCAAGTGGCTGACTTTCTCACCCACCTCGCTGACCACGCCTGCCGCTTCGCCACCGGGTGAGAATGGAAAGGGCGGCTTGAACTGGTACTTGCCCTCGATGATCAGGGTATCCGGGAAGTTCACCCCGGCCGCGTGCACGTCCAGCAGGATTTCGTTCTTCTTGATCGCAGGGCTGGCGATCTCTTCCAGCACCAGGGTTTCGGCGGGGCCGAAGGCTTTGCACAGCACAGCTTTCATCGGACTATTCCTTTTGGCATCGTGGCCGATAAGTGTAGGAGGGTGCGCCCGTGGGTCAACGAGCATACCCGCGCCTGATAAGCCCCCATAAGCTTGTGCTCAGCCTTGCTAGCGTTATGCTACCGGGCAAACGAATTCGAGGAATGAACTGTGAAAGCGTGGATCCTGTTGATGCTGGCCCTGACGTTGCCGATGGCCGTCCAGGCCGAAGAGGCCAAGGAAGGCGAGGCACCGAAAGTCAGCTATATCAGCCTGACCCCGCCGTTTGTGGGCAACTACGGCCTGGATGGCACGGCCAAGCTCAAGGTTTACAAGGCCGATATCGCCCTGCGCGTGACCGGCACCGAAGCAGCCGCGGCGGTCAAAGCCAACGATCCGTTGATCCGCAACCAGCTGGTGGCGCTGTTTACCCAGCAGACCAGCGAGGCCATGAGTACGGTCGAAGGCAAGGAAAAGCTGCGTCAGGAAGCCCTGAAACAAACCCAGCAAGTGATGAATGACGAGACCGGCAAGCCGATGGTGGAAGATTTGCTCTTCAACAATCTGATCATCCAGTGAAGCCGGCGCTTAGCGCCATTCGCGAGGTCCTGCCAGGCGCCTCAGGAAGCCAGGCTCTTGCGAAACCGCGCCAACGCCACCGCAAAAAATACCAAGCCAATTCCCGTCAGGGCCAGCAAGTCTGGCCACACCACGCTCAACCCCGCATCCCTGAATAGAATCGCGGCACTCAAGCTCACAAAATGCGTCGATGGCGAGCCCTGCATCACCCACTGCAACCATTCGGGCATGCTATCCAGCGGTGTACTGCCGCCAGAGAGCAACAGCATGGGAATGATCACCGGGATCGCCAGCAGGCCGAACTGCGGCGTCGAGCGGGCGAGAGTGGCGAGGAAGATCCCCAACGCAGTACTCGCAAATAAATACAGGGCCGTCACCAACAGGAACAGGCTCAACGACCCGGCCAATGGCACGCCGAGCAAGCCTTTGACCACCAGTTCCAGGGACAGCCACGTACACAACACCACCACCAGCATGTTGCTCCAGATTTTTGCCAGCATGATCTCCAGCGCGGTCAGGGGCAGCACCAGCAGATGGTCGAGGGTGCCGTGCTCGCGTTCACGCAGCAGGGCCGTACCGGTCAGCACGATGGCGAGGATGGTGATGTTGTTGACGATCTGGATCACCGCCAGGAACCAGCCACCTTCCAGGTTGGTATTGAACAACGCCCGAGTAGTCAGCAGGGCCGGAGCTTTGCCGGCAGCGTCGGCCTGGCCGCTGTAGGTCAGCAGTTCGCGTTGGAAAATCCGCCCGATGTAACCCGCGCCCATGAATGCCTGGCTCATCGCCGTGGCATCGATGTTCACCTGCACTCCCGGCTGGCGCCCCGCCAACAGGTCGGCCTGGAAATTCGCCGGTACATTGACGACGAAAGTGTATTGGCCGCTGTCCATGACCCTGTCCAGCTGGTCGTAGGCCAGTGGCGCCGGCGCCTGGAATTCCGGTGGTTGCAGGGCCTCGGCCATTTGCCGCGAGAGCGCGCTGTGATCTTCATCGACAAAGGCCACGCTGGCGTTGTGCACGCCAATCACCGAACCGGCAGCGGGCATGTAGATCGCCACGGTGAAGGCGTAGGCCAGAAACAGCAGCAACACGCTGTCGTGGCGCAGGCTGGTGAGTTCCTTGAGCCCCAGGCGCAGGATATGGGCGAGCTTGTGCATCAGGCCTCCTGCTTCTTGAGCATCACCAGGCTCAGCCCGGTAAAACCGACGAAAAATCCGAACAAGGCCAGGCATTGTGGCCACAACTGGCGCAGGTCCAGGGCCTTGGTGAAGGTGCCCACCGCGATATCCAGAAAGTGCCCGGCCGGAAACAGCATGCCCATCAGCGCTGCCGCACCTTCCAGGGACGAACGCGGCACGATCAGCCCGGAAAACTGGATGGTCGGCAGGCTGGTGATGATCATGGTGCCGAGGATCGCCGCGATCTGGGTGCGGGTGAACGCCGAGATCAGCAGGCCCATGCTCGTGGTCGCCAGCACGTACAACAGGCCACCGAAAGCCAGGGTCAGGCCGCTGCCTTTGAACGGTACACCGAACAACCAGCGGTTCATCGCCACCAACAGTGCCAGGTTGACCAGGCTGATGACCAGGTAGGGCGCCTGTTTGCCCAACAAAAACTCCAGGCGTGTCAGTGGTGTGGCATAGAAGTTGGTGATCGACCCCAGCTCCTTCTCGCGCACAATGCCGAGGGCGGTGAGCATGGCCGGAATGAACGCCAGGATCAGCGCCATCACGCCAGGGCCAATGGCATTCACGCTGACCACGTCCTGGTTGTAGCGAAAGCGTGTTTCAAGCTTGACGGCGGCCCGGTTGTTCAAGGGTAAGCTACTGAGTTCAGCCAGTTGCGCAAGGTTGCCCTGGTGCACGGCCTCCACGTAGTTGCGGCTGGTTTCAGCGCGAAACGGCATGCCGCCGTCGAGCCAGGCCGCGACGGTGGGCTGGCGGCCGGCGTAGAGGTCACGGCCAAAGCCGGGTGGGATCTCCAGGGCCAGCTTGATTTCCGAACGTTGCAGGCGCCGGTGCAATTCGTTGGCGTCGCGAATGGGTGCTTGCTCGGCGAAATAGCGCGAACTGCGAAATGCCTCTAGATAGGCGCGGCTTTGCGGGGTCTGGTCCTGGTCGTAGACGGCGAAGGCGAGGTTTTCCACGTCCAGGGAAATGCCGTAGCCGAAGATCACCATCATGAACATCGCCCCGAGCAGGGCGAAGGCCATGCGTACCTTGTCGCGCAGCAGCTCCTTGCCTTCGCGGCTGGCCACGGCTAACCACCGCGCCAGGCTGAAGCCGTGTGTGCTCGCGGGCGGCGCGTGGGCATCGTTGACCGTTGCACGGGGCGCGCTGGGTTCGGGTTCGCCCTGGGCCTGCTCCAGGCAGGTGACGAAAGCCGCCTCCAGGGTATCGCCGTGGAACTGCTGTTGCAGCGCCTCGGGCGTGTCGCAGGCCAGCACCTTGCCGGCATGCATCAAGGAGATGCGGTCGCAGCGCTGGGCTTCGTTCATAAAGTGGGTGGACAGGAAGATGGTCACGCCTTGTTGCCGCGACAACTCGATCAGCAACCGCCAGAAATCATCCCGCGCCGCCGGGTCGACGCCCGAGGTGGGCTCATCGAGGATCAGCACTTCCGGGCGATGCAGCACCGCAACCGCCAAGGACAAACGCTGGCGCAGGCCAAGGGGTAACTCGCCGGAGGGCTGTTCGGCCACTTCACCCAGGTCGAAACGTTGGATCAGTTCATCAATGCGCGGACCGCTGTCGGCCTTGGGCAAGTCGAACAGTTGCGCATGCAGCACCAGGTTCTGGCGCACGCTCAGCTCGCCATACAGCGAGAAGCTCTGCGACATGAAGCCCACGCGCTTGCGGGTCGCCAGGTCCTTGGCGTCTACCGGTTTGCCCAGCAGGATTGCACTGCCCTCGGTGGCCGGCATCAGCCCGGTCAGGACTTTCATGGTGGTGGTCTTGCCGCAGCCGTTGGAACCGAGGAAGCCGAAGATCTCGCCGCAGCCAATGGCAAAGCTGACGTTGTTCACCGCGGTGAAATCGCCAAAGCGCAGGGTCAGGTCGTGGGCTTGGATAGCGATATCGGCGTTGCCGCCTGTGCGCGGTGGAATTACCAGCGGCTGGCTGTCGTGGGCACTGTCGCCCTGGAAGTGCGTGAAGGCCTCATCCAGTTTGCCGCTGGGCGTTATCGCCGCCAGTTCGCGGCTCAGTCCATCGGCGATCAACCTGCCACGGTCGAGCATCAGGCAATGCTCGAATTGCTCGGCCTCTTCCATGTAGGCGGTGGCCACCAGCAGTGTCAGTTGCGGGCGCTCACTGCGTACGCTGTCTACCAGCTCCCAGAAACGCCGGCGTGACAGCGGGTCGACGCCGGTGGTGGGCTCGTCGAGGATCAACAGGTCCGGATCATGGATCAGTGCGCAGCACAAGCCGAGCTTCTGTTTCATCCCGCCAGAGAGCTTGCCTGCCGGGCGCTCGGCAAAGCGTGCGAGGTCGGTGGCGAGCAGCAGGTTGTGCATGCGCTGGTCGCAATCGGCTTTCGACAGGCCGAACAAGGTGGCGAAGAAACGGATGTTCTCGCTGATGGACAGCTCGGGGTACAGATTGCCGCCCAGGCCCTGGGGCATAAAGGCAATGCGCGGGTACAAGCTATTGCGGTGGCGACGGTCCTGGATGGAACCGCCGAGCACCTGCAACTGGCCCTTTTGCAGCTTTTTAACCCCGGCGATCAGACCCAGCAGGCTCGACTTGCCGGCGCCGTCCGGACCTATCAACCCGCAGCGGGTACCGGCTGGCAAGCTGAAGGCAATGTCGAGCAGTGCCTGTTGCTTGCCGTAGCGGTGGTTGATCCCCGTGGCGTGCAGCGCCAGGCCGCTCATTGCAGGTGGGCCGGCCAGTCGACATCGGCCGTGCGTACATAGCCCGCGCCGGGCATGCCCGGTTTGGCTTGTGGCACGGCGCTGGGCTGAGTCAGGCGCAATTTGACGCGGAACACCAGTTTCTGTCGCTCATCGCGGGTTTCGACTTCCTTGGGAGTGAACTGCGATTTGGCCGCGACAAAACTGATTTTGGCCGGTAGCGCTTGCTGGGGCAGGGCGTCGAGCAGGATGCGTGCTTCACTGCCGACGGTCAGGCGGCCGGTGACGGAGGCGGGCAGGTAGAGATTCATGTACTGGTCATTGGGGTCAATCAGCAGCAACACGCGCCCACCCGCGCCGAGCACTTCGCCCGGCTCGGCCAAGCGCAATTGGATGATGCCGTCGATGGGCGCACGCAGGCTGCTGTCGTCGATTTCGCTGGTGAGTTGGGCCACCTGGGCCTGGGCTGCGCCGATGGCGGCCTTCACCGCGTTGACCTGGGCTTGGGCGGCGATCACTGCCGCGTTGCCGGTGTTTTGGCGCGCTTGCTGCTGGTCGATCAATTGGCTGCTGGCAAAGCCGCGCCGGTACAGCTCTTGGGTGCGCTTGAGTTCCTGGCTGGCCAGCAGTTGCTCGCTTTGGCGCAACTGCACGTTGGCTTCAGCAGAGGCGAAGTTTTCCCTGGCACGTAACACCTCTGCTTCGGCCTGGGCACGCTGGGCTTGCAGGGTGCGGGTGTCCATGCGTGCCAGCAACTGGCCCTTGAGCACTTTGTCGCCTTCATCCACGTGCACTTCGGCCAGGCGCCCGGGGATCTTGGCGGCGATTTGTACTTCGGTGGACTCCAGGCGCCCGTTGCCCATGCTCAAGCCCTCGGGCAGGCGATCCTGGGTCGAACGCCAGTAGCCAAAGGCCCCCGCCCCCAGCAGGAGGACGATCAGGGCGATGGCGAACAGACGGGACGTATGGTGGTTCGTAGACATGGCTGCATCCTGCGGCGTTAGCGTCCAGTGTGATGGGTTTGGCCCGTGAGGGTCTTGATATCGGTCAGTTAAAGCAGCTGAAGGATGGCCGCCCATTGTTCAGGCGTGACCGCCATGACCGAAAGCCGGCTGCCTTTCTGCACCAGCGGCATTTCGGCAAGAGCGGTTTGCTGCTTTAGATAGCCCAGGCCCAGCACCTTGGGGAAGGTGTTGGCGTGGCCCACGGTGATGGCACTCCACGGATTTTTCTCCGCACTGGCCTTGGCGTCGAAGTAGTGGCTGTCCGGTTCCAGCGCTGTAGGATCCGGGTAGGCGGCCTCGACGATTTTGCCGATGCCGGCAATGCCAGGCTCCGGACAGCTGGAGTGATAGAAGAAAAACTCATCGCCCACCGCCATGGCGCGCAGAAAGTTGCGCGCCTGATAGTTGCGCACCCCATCCCAGCGGGCTTCGCCGAGCTTTTCCAGATCCTTGATGGACAATTCGTCAGGCTCGGATTTCATCAGCCAGTAGGCCATTTTTGGGCTCCTGAAAAAGGCATTGGGCAAGTTGTCGGGCAATTGCATGACAAACCGACAGTCGGTTGGCGTCAAGGTTTGCGTGTTGGTTCACGTTACCGCAGAATGCGCGCTTTTAGGCTTGGCGCAGCTGCAACGGACTACTTTGGAACGTTGTTGTCATCGTGTACGAGGTGCCTGAAGGGGGGCAATCGATGCAACGTAAACCGGATTTACTATGGATTTTGGTTATTTTGTTTGGTCTGGGCGTTGTGACCACCGGGTATGCCCAGAGCTTGTGGTCGAACAAGGCCGACGCACCGGTTGAACTCTCGCCAGTGCAGCAACAATTCAAGCGTTAATACGGCTTCAAGGCGTCGCTGGTTCCAGCGACGTTTCTGCAACATACCAGTGCTTATCGGTGACAGTGCCCGCCAGCGGCACGTCCCAACTTGCCTGCGCCAAGCGTTCTACCTGCTGACATTCATGGGCCAACCCCAGCAAGGTCGGCTTGCGCCAGCTTTTGCGCCTGGCCAGGTAAGCCAGGCTGCGGTCGTAGAATCCGCCACCCATGCCCAGGCGCCCGCCTTCGCGATCGAACCCCACCAACGGCAACAGCACCAGGTCGAGCGCCCAGACCTTGCGCTGCTGGTGGACATTGACCCGCGGCTCAAGAATGCCAAAGCGGTTGGGCGACAACTTATCCCCAGGCCGCACGCGCTGGAACACCATCTTGGTGCGCGGCCAGGCACTCAGTACCGGCAGATAGGTGGCCTTGCCACGGCGCTGCGCCGCGCGCAGCAGCAGGCGCGGATCGATTTCACCGTCCGTCGGCAGGTATAAGGAAATATGTTTGGACCGGCGAAACAGCGGGTGCTGTGCCAGTTGCCGGTACAGGCCAAGGGCGGCCTGGCGCTGCTCGCTCGGCGTGAGGGCACGGCGGGCCTTGCGCAACATGCGTCGAAGTTGCGGACGGGACAGCGGCGCAGGTTCGGTCATGGCTTATCGGCTCATAAAACAATGCCAGTCCTGGGACTGGCATTGAGTTTGGGAATTCAGGCTCCCCGACAGAGCCGCTGTCGACTTAGCCCTTGAACCCGAAAGTTCAAGGTGGAAGAAGCAGTAGGCTTTAAGGCTTTCCGTCTAGCGGACATGCACACCAGCCCAACGTGCAACTTCCAGGGTAGTGCGAATCGGCTCAGGGACATCGCCGACTGGCAAACACGCCAGGGAGTGGGGCGAGTATACCTTAAACAGACTCGGCAATCAGCCCTTGGGTGCGTCGGAATCGGTGGAAAGCACCAGATCCACGCGCTCGAGCAGGTCACGCACTTGCTCGCGGGTCGAGCCGCTGGCCTGCACGTCAGGGCGTTCCTGCTTGTGCAGCAGATCGTGGGTGATATTCAGCGCGGCCATCACGGCGATGCGGTCGGCGCCGATCACTTTGCCGCTGCTGCGGATTTCGCGCATCTTGCCGTCCAGGTAACGGGCAGCGCTCACCAGATTGCTGCGTTCTTCCTGGGGGCAGATGATCGAATATTCTTTGTCGAGGATCTGCACGGTAACGCTATTGCTTGAACTCATGAGTCTTGCTCCAGGGCCTTCAGGCGCGAAATCATCGATTCGACCTTACGCCGGGCGATTTCGTTTTTTTCAATGAGGTGAGCGCGTTCCTCGCGCCAGGTCTTTTCCTGAGCTAATAGGAGTCCGTTTTGACTCTTTAGTTGCTCGACCCGATCAATTAGCAGTTCGAGTCTGGCCATCAGCGCTTGCAGGTCGGTGTCTTCCATTGGGTTCCACTGGATTTGTCTGATGAATGGCAACTGCAGGATAAACGATCTGACGCCCTCGATAGTCTTGGTGCGTCTGCCGGTGCTAGGATACAGCGCTCCATTCTAGACATTGCGCCGTCTGGCGCCTAGCTCACCATGCCCATTCAGAATTCCCCGTACGACGCTTTTTCCAAACTGCTGAGCACCAGCGGTCACCCATGCTCGCCTGCCGAACTGCACGGCGTGCTGTTGGGCCGCAGTTGCACTGGTGTGGGCTTTGATGCCGACAACTGGTTGGCCGACGTGGCCGAGCTGCTCGAAACCGAACCGACCGAAAACGTGCGTAACGCGCTGATCGGCCTGCAAGAGATGGTCAAGGGCGAGCTGACCGGTGACGACGTCACCGTGGTTCTGCTGCTGCCGACCGACGACGCCCCGCTCACTGAGCGCGCTGCCGCGCTGGGTCAATGGTGCCAGGGTTTCCTCCACGGTTTCGGCGTGAACGCCGGTGGCCTGGAGCTTAGCAACGACGCCAAGGAAGTGCTGCAGGACCTGGCGGCCATCTCCCAGGTGCAAGATGCCCTGGAAGAGTCCGAAGACGGCGAAGGCGACTATATGGAAGTGATGGAATACCTGCGCGTCGCGCCGTTGCTGCTGTTCACCGAGACCAAAAAGTCTGCTGAACCTGCTGCACCCAAGCCTTCGCTGCATTAAGAAAGGAACCCCATCTGCCCATGATCCATATCCCCAAAGCGGAATACACCCGTCGCCGCAAGGCGCTCATGGCGCAGATGGAACCCAACAGCATCGCGATCCTGCCGGCCGCCGCCGTGGCGATCCGCAACCGCGATGTCGAGCATGTCTACCGCCAGGACAGCGACTTCCAGTACCTCAGCGGTTTCCCCGAGCCCGAAGCGGTGATCGTGCTGATGCCCGGTCGCCAGCATGGCGAATACGTGTTGTTCTGCCGTGAGCGCAACGCTGAGCGCGAGCTGTGGGACGGCCTGCGCGCCGGCACTGAAGGCGCGATCCGCGACTTTGGCGCCGACGACGCATTCCCTATCACTGATATCGACGACATCCTGCCCGGCCTGATCGAAGGCCGCGACCGGGTATATTCGGCCATGGGCAGCAACGCCGAATTCGACCGGCATGTGATGGAGTGGATCAACGTGATCCGTTCCAAAGCGCACTTGGGCGCCCAGCCGCCGAACGAATTCGTTGCCCTGGATCATCTGCTCCACGACATGCGCCTGTATAAATCGGCGGCAGAGGTGAGGGTGATGCGCGAAGCGGCGCGCATTTCCTGCGCGGCCCATGTGCGGGCGATGCAGGCCAGCCGTGCGGGTTTGCATGAGTTCAGCCTGGAGGCCGAGCTGGATTACGAGTTCCGTAAGGGCGGTGCGAAAATGCCAGCCTACGGTTCCATCGTCGCCGCCGGGCGCAACAGCTGCATCCTGCATTACCAGCAGAATGACGCGTTGCTCAAGGATGGCGACTTGGTGCTGATCGACGCCGGTTGTGAGATCGACTGCTACGCCAGCGACATCACCCGCACCTGGCCGGTCAACGGCAAGTTTTCGCCCGAACAAAAGGCGATCTACGAAATTGTGCTGGCCTCCCAGGAAGCCGCCTTTGCGCAGATCGCACCGAACAAGCATTGGAACCAGGCCCATGAAGCTACCGTGCAGGTCATCACCGCCGGGTTGGTGAAGTTGGGGTTGCTGCAAGGTGACGTTGACGAACTGATCGCCAGCGAAGCCTACCGCGCCTTCTACATGCACCGCGCCGGCCACTGGCTGGGCATGGATGTGCATGATGTGGGCGAGTACAAGGTCGGCGGTGAATGGCGTGTGCTGGAAGTCGGCATGGCCTTGACCGTGGAGCCGGGGATCTATATTTCACCGGACAACCAGAATGTGGCAAAGAAATGGCGTGGCATTGGCGTACGCATCGAGGATGACGTGATAGTGACCAAGCAAGGCTGTGAAATCCTGACCGGCGCGGTGCCCAAGACCGTTGCCGAGATCGAAGCACTGATGGCGGCTGCCCGATGAGCCGGGTCAACCTGGCGATTATTGGTGGTGGCCTGGTGGGTGCCAGCCTGGCCCTGGCGTTGCAGGCCGGGGCCAAGGCACGTGGCTGGAAGATCGTGCTGATCGAACCCTTTGCCCCGGGCGACAGCTACCAGCCCAGTTACGATGCGCGTTCTTCGGCGCTGTCCTTTGGTGCCCGGCAGATTTATCAGCGTCTGGGCCTGTGGCAGGACATTGCCCGCCGCGCCGAGCCGATCAAGCAGATCCACGTATCGGACCGCGGGCGTTTCTCTACCGCGCGCTTGTCCGCCATGGAAGAGGGCGTACCGGCCCTGGGCTATGTGGTGGAAAACGCCTGGCTGGGCCAATGCCTGTGGCAAGGCCTGGATAAAGACGTCGTCAGCTGGCGCTGCCCCGCGGAAGTCACGCGCATGGAGCCGCTGCCTGATGGCTATCGCCTGACCCTCAACGATGAAACCGTGCTGGAATGCGACCTCGCGGTGTTGGCCGACGGCGGCCGCTCCGGCCTGCGTGAGCAACTGGGCATTGGCGTGAAGACCCGGCCCTACAACCAGAGCGCACTGATCGCCAATATCACCCCGAGCGAAGCCCACAATGGCGAAGCGTTCGAGCGCTTTACCGATGAGGGGCCGATGGCCTTGTTGCCGCTGCCGGACAACCGCTGTGCGCTGGTCTGGACCCGCATCGGCATGGACGCCCAGCGCCTGGCCGATCTTGACGAGCGCAGCTTCCTGAGCGAGTTGCAGGGCGTATTCGGTTATCGCCTGGGCACCCTCAAGCAAGTGGGCGCCCGTCATCTGTACCCGCTGACCCTGGTGGAAGCCGAAGAGCAAGTGCGCTCGAATCTTGCGGTCCTCGGCAATGCCGCCCACAGCCTGCACCCGATTGCCGGGCAGGGGTTCAACCTGTCCCTGCGCGATGCCAATGCCTTGGCCGAAGCCTTGTTGGCCGGCCCGGCAGTGCCAGGTGACCTGGCGACGTTGCAAGGCTATCGGGATCGCCAGCGCCTGGACCAACAACTGACCGTAGGCTTCTCCGATCAGGTCACACGCTTGTTTGGCAGCGGCCAGCCGCTAATGGCGCTGGGCCGTAACCTGGGCCTGCTCGGCCTGGACCTGTTGCCGCCGGCCAAACGCTGGTTCGCCCGCCAGGCAATGGGGCTGGGGGTGCGCTCTGATGTTTGAGCCGGCCCATCACTTTATTGGCGGCCTGTGCCGCACACGAGACAAGGCTTAAAGCATGGACATGCGCGCAGATGTGCTGATTGTCGGGGCCGGAATGGTCGGAAGCGCCCTGGCGCTGGCATTGCAGGGCAGCGGCTTGCAGGTGCTGCTGCTCGACGGCAGCCCGCTAAGCGTCAAACCGTTTGAACCGCAGGCGGCGTTTGAGCCGCGGGTGAGCGCGTTGTCGGCGGCCAGCCAGCGCATCCTCGAACGCCTGGGCGTGTGGGACGGTATCGTCGCGCGTCGCGCCAGCCCTTACGGCGAGATGCAGGTGTGGGACGGCAGCGGTACCGGGCAGATTCACTTTTCGGCAGCCAGCGTGCATGCCGAGGTGCTCGGGCATATCGTCGAAAACCGTGTGGTGCAGGATGCCTTGCTGGAGCGCTTGCACGACTGCGACCTCGGCCTGCTGGCCAATGCGCGCCTTGAGCAGATGCGCCGCTCCGGCGATGACTGGCTGCTGACCCTGGCTGATGGGCGCAAATTGCGTGCGCCGCTGGTGGTGGCCGCCGATGGCGCCAACTCCGCAGTACGCCGCCTGACCGGCACCCCGACCCGCGAGTGGGATTACCTGCATAACGCGATCGTGACCAGCGTGCGCAGCAGCCAGCCGCACCAGCGCACGGCCTGGCAACGCTTTACCGATACCGGCCCGCTGGCGTTCCTGCCGCTGGTACGGGATGGGCAGGAAGATTGGTGTTCGATTGTCTGGTCGACCACGCCGGCTGAATCCGAGCGCCTGATGGCCCTGGATGATGAACGCTTCTGCCGGGAGCTGGAGTGCGCCTTCGAAGGGCGCCTGGGCACTGTGGTCAGTGCCGACCCGCGCGTTTGCGTGCCGTTACGCCAGCGCCATGCCAAACGCTACGTGGCCGAGGGCCTGGCACTGATCGGTGATGCTGCCCACGTGATTCACCCGTTGGCGGGGCAGGGCGTAAACCTGGGCTTTCTTGATGCGGCGGTACTGGCCGAGGTGTTGTTGGCGGCCACCGAGCGCGGCGAGCGCCTGGCGGATGTGAAGGTGCTGAGCCGTTACGAGCGGCGGCGCATGCCCCACAACCTGGCGCTGATGGCGGCGATGGAAGGCTTCGAGCGCTTGTTCCAGGCCGATCAACTGCCGCTGCGCTGGCTGCGTAATGCCGGCCTGAAAATCGTCGACCAGATGCCTGAAGCCAAGGCAGTGTTTGTGCGCCAGGCGCTAGGTTTGACTGGCGATCTACCAGAACTCGCTAAACCCTGAATTGAAATACAGTCCCCTGTGGGAGGGGGCTTGCCCCCGATGAGGCCCTCAACCCTCGCGCATATTCGGGCTGTGCAACATCTGGTAACGCCTCCGCCGAGCGTTACCAAATGTGAGTCCTTATCATTTGCCCTCAATTTGCAAATGAGAGACCGCACCCATGTTGGCACCCAAGCGCCTCCTGACTGCCCTGGCACTCACCCTGATCGGCAGCACCACTGTGCAGGCAGCCGACGAAGTCGTGGTCTACTCCTCGCGCATTGACGAGCTGATCAAGCCGGTATTCGATGCCTATACCCAGAAGACCGGGGTGCAGGTCAAGTTCATCACCGACAAGGAAGCGCCGCTGATGCAGCGCATCAAGGCCGAGGGCGAGAACGCCACCGCCGATCTGCTGCTCACCGTCGACGCCGGCAACCTCTGGCAGGCCGAGCAAATGGGCATCCTGCAACCGTTCACTTCCGCTGTGATCGACAAGAATATCCCGCTGCAATATCGCTCATCGGCCCACGCCTGGACCGGCTTGAGCCTGCGTGCGCGCACTATCGCCTATTCCACCGAGCGGGTGGAACCGGGCGAACTGACCACCTACGAAGCCCTGGCCGACAAGCAATGGGAAGGCCGCCTGTGCCTGCGTACCGCGAAAAAAGTCTACAACCAGTCACTGACCGCCACGTTGATCGAAACCCATGGCGCGGCCAAGACCGAAGAGATCGTCAAGGGCTGGGTCAACAACCTGTCCACCGACGTGTTCTCCGATGACATCGCCGTGCTGGAAGCCATCAATGCCGGACAGTGCGACGTGGGTATCGTCAACACCTACTACTACGGCCGCCTGCACAAGCAGAAGCCGGATCTGGCGGTGAAACTGTTCTGGCCGAACCAGGGCGACCGTGGCGTGCATGTGAACCTGTCGGGCATAGGCCTGACCAAGCACGCGCCGCACCCGCAAGCAGCCAAGGCGCTGGTGGAGTGGATGACCACGCCTGAGGCGCAGAAAATCTTTGCCGACGTGAACCAGGAGTTCCCGGCCAACCCGGCGGTACCGCCATCGGCGGAAGTGGCGAGCTGGGGCAAGTTCGTGGCCGATACCTTACCGGTAGAAGTGGCGGGCAAGCGCCAGGCTGAGGCAATCCGGCTGATGGATCGCGCTGGCTGGAACTGAATGTGTAAATTGCCACAGATCTAAATGTGGGAGGGGGCTTGCCCCCGATAGCGGGGTATCAGTCTAATCATCATTGACTGGCACTCCGCTATCGGGAGCAAGCCCCCTCCCACATTGTTTTGAGTTTGTCTTCAAATAGTCTGTTCTATAGAGAGCTTTTCCTTGGCCCACCCCGCCCAACGCCGCTGGTACCTGCCGGTCTTCACCGTCGCCGCCCTGGTGCTGCTGCCGCTGAGCGTGCTGCTGCTGTCCTGGCAGAGCATCGACCATCAGATCTGGTCCCATCTCTGGGATACCCAGATGCCTCGATTGCTGGGCAACACCTTGACCCTGGTGCTCGGCGTCGGTCTTGGCGTGACACTGTTGGGCGTCAGCCTGGCCTGGCTGACCAGCCTCTGCGAATTCCCCGGGCGACGTTGGCTCGATTGGGCGCTGATGCTGCCCTTTGCGATCCCGGCTTATGTGCTGGCCTTCGTGTTCGTCGGTCTGCTGGATTTTGCAGGGCCCGTGCAGACTCTGCTGCGCGAATGGTTCGGCAATGGGCTGCGTTTGCCGCGAGTGCGCTCCACCAGCGGCGTGATCATCGTGTTGGTGCTGGTGTTCTATCCTTACGTCTACCTGCTGGCGCGCACGGCGTTTCTGGCCCAGGGCAAAGGCTTGATGGAAGCGGCGCGGGTATTGGGACAATCGCCATGGCAAGCATTCTGGCGCGTGGCGTTGCCGATGGCGCGACCAGCGATTGGTGCCGGTGTGGCCCTGGCGTTGATGGAGACCCTGGCAGATTTCGGCGCCGTCTCGGTGTTCAATTTCGACACCTTCACCACGGCTATCTACAAAACCTGGTATGGCTTTTTCAGCCTTTCCAGCGCCGCGCAACTGGCCAGCCTGTTGCTGCTGGTTGTGATGTTGGTGCTGTATGGCGAACGGCGCGCGCGTGGAGCCAGCCGACCGAGCAATGAGCGGCCACGCGGCAAGGCGTTGTACCACCTGCACGGATTCAAGGCCGTGGCGGCCAGCGCCTGGTGCGGCCTGGTATTTGCCTGTGCGTTTGTGATCCCGATGCTGCAACTGGTGGCCTGGTTCTGGCAGCGCGGGCGCTTCGACCTGGATGAGCGCTATACGGGCCTGATCGTCCACACCCTCTACCTGGGCGGTATTGCCGCGCTGATTACGGTCAGCGTGGCGATGATCCTGGCCTTTGCCAACCGCCTGGCGCCGACCCGGGCGATTCGCTCCGGCATCAGCCTGGCCAATGTCGGTTATGCCTTGCCGGGCTCGGTGCTGGCGGTGTCGATCATGTTGGCGTTCAGTTACCTGGACCGCGAGCTGGTGGTGCCACTGTCCGGCTGGCTGGGCGGCGCGGGCAGGCCCGTGCTGTTGGGCAGCCTGTCGGCATTGGTGCTGGCTTACCTGGTACGGTTCCTGGCAGTGGCCTACGGGCCTTTGGAAAACAGCCTGGCGCGCATTCGCCCGTCATTGCCCGAAGCTGCACGCAGCCTTGGGGTGAGCGGTCCACGACTGTTTTGCAAAGTGTATCTGCCGTTGTTGTTGCCCGGCACCTTGAGCGCGGCGCTGCTGGTGTTCGTGGATGTACTCAAGGAAATGCCCGCGACATTGCTGATGCGCCCGTTTGGCTGGGACACGCTGGCGGTACGGATCTTCGAGATGACCAGTGAAGGTGAATGGGCGCGGGCTTCTTTGCCGGCGTTGACCCTGGTGCTGGTCGGGTTGTTGCCGGTCATCGGGCTGATCCGTCGCTCTGCTCGGCAAATCGGTTAGGTGCCAGTCCTACGGCTTGAGGCTACAATGCGCGGCATTCGGTGCGCTCCGTCTTTCGGATCGACCTGCTGTATGTGGCTGTGGGCCTTGTAAATCAAGGTGTTCGGCGCAAGTGGCAGCTCTGCGCACCTTCGCCAAGCCCGGAAGGAGAAACCCATGGGACAGCGTACGCCTTTGTATGACCTGCATCTCGCCCTCGGCGCGAAAATGGTCGATTTTGGCGGTTGGGATATGCCTTTGCATTACGGCTCGCAGGTTGAAGAACACCATCAGGTGCGGCGCGACTGTGGGGTGTTCGATGTATCTCATATGACCGTAATCGATGTCACCGGCCCTCAGGCCAAGGAATGGCTTCAGCACCTGCTGGCCAATGATGTCGATCGATTGCACGGCTGCGGCCGTGCGCTGTACAGCGCCATGCTCAACGAGCAAGGCGGAGTGGTGGACGACATGATCGTCTACCGCACCGAAACCGGTTACCGGTTGGTGGTCAATGCCGCCACCCGCGATCAGGATATGGCCTGGATGCAGGCGCAACTGGGCGATTACCAGGTGCAGCTGCATGAGCGGTCCGAATTGGCCATGCTTGCCATCCAAGGGCCCCACGCCCGGCATAAAATCGCCGAACTGGTCACTCAGTCCCGTGGCATCCTGATCCACCAGCTCAAGCCGTTCGAAGGCCACGCCGACGGCGACTGGTTTATCGCCCGTACCGGCTACACCGGCGAAGACGGTCTGGAAATTGTCCTGCCCGCCGACCAGGCACCGGGTTTTTTCAACGATCTGGTGGGCGCGGGCATTTCACCTATCGGCCTCGGTGCCCGCGATACCTTGCGCCTGGAGGCCGGCATGAACCTGTACGGCCAGGATATCCATCAGCAGGTATCGCCCCTGGCGGCCAATATGGCCTGGAGCATTGCCTGGGAACCTGCCGGGCGCAATTTTATCGGTCGTGCTGCGCTGGAAGCGGAAAAGGCAGCCGGTGTGCAGTTCAAATTGGTCGGGCTGGTGCTGGAAGAGCGTGGAGTTTTACGCGCTCACCAGGTGGTTCGTATCGCCAATGTTGGCGAAGGAGAGATCACCAGTGGTAGTTTCTCGCCTACGCTAAGCAAATCCATTGCCCTGGCGCGCGTACCGGCGGCGACTGCCGACCGGGCCGAAGTGGAAATCCGCGGCAAGTGGTACCCGGTTCGAGTGGTCAAGCCGACCTTCGTACGCCATGGCAAAACCTTGATCTAACTATTTTCCGGCAGGCCAATGGCCGCTGACATTTCTTCTTGAGGACACAGACTATGAGCAATATCCCTGCCGACCTGCGTTTTGCCGAAAGTCACGAATGGGCCCGTCTGGAAGCTGATGGCACCGTGACTGTCGGCATCTCCGACCATGCACAGGAAGCTTTGGGTGATGTGGTGTTTGTTGAGTTGGCAGAGGTGGGTGCCAATTTTGAAGCGCAAGGCCAGGCGGGTGTGGTTGAGTCGGTGAAAGCTGCTTCGGATATCTACTCGCCGATTGCCGGCGAAGTGATTGCTGTCAACGAAGAGCTGAGTGGCAGCCCTGAGCTGCTGAACTCTGACCCTTACGGCGCCTGGATCTTCAAGCTCAAGCCAAGCGACAAGGCTGAACTGGACAAGCTACTCGACGCTGCCGGCTACAAAGCCGCTATCGGCGACTAAACGCAATAGCTGCAACAGCACACATCAATGTGGGAGCTGGCTTGCCTGCGATTGGATCACCCGTGTATCAGCGATACACCGAGGTGCCCGCATCGCAGGCAAGCCAGCTCCCACAGTTGATTGGGGTGTGCCTGCTGGTTGTGTTCAGTCTTTTTTCAGTACCGCTTTAACCGCCGCTACAGCCCGCTCCACATCTGCCTCTGTCATCGCCGTAAACATCGGCAACGACACGATCAAACGCCCAACACGCTCCGCCACCGGGAACATGCCTTCCTTGAAACCCTGTGTCCGATACAGGCTCAGCAAGTGGATCGGCGGGTAGTGATAGCCAATGCCAACGCCGTGGGCCTGCATCTGCTCCATGAACGTTGCGCGAGCAGGCAAGCCGTCTTGGCGCTCCGGCAACACCAGTTGGAACAGGTGCCAGTTGCTGTTCTCGAAGTCCGCCGGCGGCAGTTGCGCGCCATATTTCTCTTCGAAGTCACTGCCAAAACACTGGAAGTAGTGGCGTGCCAGGTGCTGGCGGTGGGCCGTGATCTTCTCGATATGTGCAAACTGCCCCAGGCCAATGGCGGCGGCGATGTCGGTCATGTTGAACTTGCCACCCAGGACATCCACATCCAGGCCATCGAAACCGGTGCGGGTCACGCCCTGCAGGCGATACTTCTCTGCCAGGCGAGCCTCCTCGGCGTTGTTCAACACCAGGCAGCCACCCTCGGATGAGGTGATGTTCTTGTTCGCCTGAAAGCTGAACGACACGAAGTCACCGGTTGCACCGATGCGTTCCCCGTCCCAGCTGGAGCCCAAGGCTTGCGCGGCGTCTTCGACGATACGCAGGTTGTACTTGTTGGCCAGCGCGTAAAGCATCGGCATGTCCAGGGGCAAGCCCGCCAGGTAGACCGGGATGATCGCTTTGGTACGTGGTGTGATTGCCGCCTCAACCTGGGCCAGGTCAATGTTGCGGGTAATCGGGTCGATATCGGCGAACACTGGAGTAGCGCCGACTTCGAGGATGACGTTGGCGGTGGCCACCCAGGAAATCGGTGTCGTGATGACTTCATCCCCAGGCCCGATACCGGCGATGCGCAAGGCGATCTCCATGGTGCAGGTGCCCGAGTTGAAGGTGCGCACCGGCCGCCCGCCAAAGTATTCCGACAACTGCGCCTCGAACGCCTGCACTTTTGGCCCGCTGGTGATCCAGCCGGATCGCAGGACATCGCCGACTGCCGAAATGGTGGCTTCATCAATGGTCGGTTTGGAAAACGGCAGGAAAGGCTGTTGGCTCATGACGAAGAAGGCATCCGTTCAAGATAGGCGATGAATGTTAAACGTGTCAGTAACGCATGGTTGCACGGCAAGACTGAATATAGCCTGTCGCTTATGAACGATTCGTCATAGGGCAGGCAAAAAAATGCCGCTTGAAAAAGCGGCATTTTTTATCGGTGCGGCTGTTACTCGGTTACAGCATTCTTCGCCAGGATGGCGTTAGCCAGTTCCATGTCCGTGGCCTGAAGGCCAGGGTTGTCGGCGCGGACCTTCTGCATGGCCGCTTCCAGGTACGGGCCGCGGATGCCGCCGTCGCTGGCGACGAAGCTGCCGGCGTCGTCCTGGGCGGCGACTACCAGCTTGTGGTCCTTGAATGTCAGGTAAGTCGAGCCAGTGGTGGCGCCCGACGAGATGACATTACGCCAAAAGCTATCGGCCATGGCTGAGCCGACAGGTAGGGAAAGCACAGCGAGGGTTGCGACAGCATATTTAAGACGCATGATGGGTGACTCCGGTGGGTTATCTGTACGTTTTGATTGTAGTTAAGTCGATCCAGTTCCATCACTGACTAAACAGTTTCAACCTCTAAAATCACCCCATCCTGGCCAACCACGCGTACTTGAGCGCCTGCTGGAGCATCGGCACCGGTGACCATCCACACGCCATCGCCGACTTTAATCTTGCCCCGGCCATCCACAATCGCCTGATGCACCATGAAGGTGCGCCCGATCAATTCGGAGCCACGCTCGTTCAACCCCGGTTGATCGCTGACCTTGGCGCTGCTGCGTTGGCGCTTCCACCAATACACGGCCGTCAGGATCGACAGCATGGCGAACAGCAGCAGCTGCCACTCAAGCCCGAGCGGCGGGACCAGGAACTTGATCACCCCCACTGCGGCCGCGGCGATACCCATCCACAGCAGGTACCCACCGGCGCCGAACACCTCAAGAATCAACAGCACAGTGCCCAGCGCCAACCAGTCCCAGAACGACAAATGCAGCAAAAAGTCCCACATGGTGTTGGCCTCAGCCTTTCTGGTTGCCGAAAGTCGCCTTGACGATTTCGCCGATACCGCCCACGGCGCCAATCACCTGGCTGGCTTCCAGCGGCATCAGGATGACCTTGCTGTTGTTGGCCGACGCCAGCTTGCCCAAGGCATCGATGTATTTTTGCGCGACGAAGTAGTTGACCGCCTGCACATTGCCCGACGCGATGGCTTCGGACACCACTTGTGTCGCCCGAGCTTCGGCCTCGGCCTGACGCTCACGCGCTTCGGACTCCAGGAACGCGGCCTGACGGCTACCTTCGGCTTCGAGGATCTGCGCCTGCTTCTTGCCTTCGGCGGTCAGGATTGCCGACGCACGCAGGCCCTCGGCTTCAAGGATCTGTGCACGCTTGATTCGCTCGGCTTTCATCTGGCCGGACATGGCGGCCATCAGGTCGGCGGGTGGGCTGATGTCCTTGATCTCGATACGGGTGATCTTGATGCCCCACGGCGCAGTGGCTTCGTCCACGGTGCGCAGCAGCTTCTCATTGATGCCATCACGCTGGCTGAGCATGGCATCAAGCTCCATGGAGCCCAGGACGGTACGGATATTGGTTTGCAGCAGGTTGCGGATCGCGTGTTCGAGGTTGTTGACCTCGTAGGCCGCCTGGGCGGTGTTGACCACCTGGAAGAAGCACACGGCATCGATCTGCACGGTGGCGTTGTCGGCAGTGATGACTTCCTGGGGCGGAATGTCCAGCACGCTTTCCATCACGTTGATCTTGCGACCGATGCGGTCCATGACCGGGATGATGATGTTCAGGCCGGGCTTGAGGGTGTTGGTGTAGCGGCCGAAACGTTCGACGGTCCATTGGTAGCCCTGGGGCACCACTTTGAAACCCATGAACAGGATGGCGATGGCCAAGCCCACGAAAAGAAGCAGTACGGTTCCGATCTGCATAGCGATTCCTTATCTGAAGATTTCAGTGAACGACGTTGGGCCGATTGTAGCGGTCTGGTCACCGATAAGGACGGTTTCACGGCCCAACAAATAAAGGATTTGTTTCTGAATCCCCAGGCGTGACCCGTAATATTTCCGTCATTGTGGTCACGCCGGCGTTCACTTTATCGATGCCGGCCATGCGCAAGCTGTTCATGCCCTGCGCGAGCGCCTCACGGCGTAGCGCCTGTATGTCCGTACCGGGAGTCACCAGCGCCTTGAGCGCTGGGTCCAACGGCATGATTTCATACAGCCCGGCTCGGCCTCGATAACCGCTGTCACGGCATTCCACACAACCGACGGCCTTGTAGCAGCCTATGTTCTCCACACCCGTCGGACGCTTGCAGTGGGTGCACAAAACCCTCACCAGACGCTGCGCCATGACGCCTATGAGTGTGGCCTTGATCAAATAATGAGCAATGCCAAGCTCCTGCAGTCGGCTGATGGCGCTGGGCGCATCGTTGGTATGCAGGGTCGAGAACACCAAGTGCCCGGTCAGTGCGGCCTGTATGGCCATTTCGGCGGTTTCCCGGTCACGGATTTCACCGATCATGATGATGTCCGGGTCCTGGCGCAGCAGGGCGCGGACGCCGCTGGCAAAGCTGAGGTCGATATTGTGTTGGACCTGCATTTGATTGAACGCCGGCTCGACCATTTCAATCGGGTCTTCTACCGTGCACAGGTTGACCTCTCGGGTCGCCAGTTGCTTGAGGGTGGTGTAGAGGGTGCTGGTCTTGCCCGAGCCGGTCGGGCCTGTGACCAGGATGATGCCGTTGGCTTGCCCAGTCATGGCGTGCCAGCGCTGCTGATCGGCGCTCGACAAGCCCAACTGGTCGAAGTCCTTGAGCAGCACCTGAGGGTCAAAAATCCGCATCACCAGCTTTTCGCCAAACGCCGTCGGCAGGGTCGAAAGGCGCAATTCCACTTCGGCGCCTGCCGGGTTCCTGGTCTTGACGCGACCATCCTGGGGTTTGCGTTTCTCGGCCACATTCATTCGCCCAAGACTTTTCAAGCGGCTGACCACTGCGGTGGTGACCTGAGGCGGAAATTGATAGACGTCATGCAACAGCCCGTCGATGCGAAAACGCACCCGGCCCTGATCGCGACAGGGTTCGATATGAATATCGCTGGCCCGTTGGGCAAAGGCGTACTGCAACAGCCAGTCGACGATATTGACGATATGCGCGTCATTGGCATCGGGCTCCTTGTCGCTGGCGCCGAGGCTGAGCAGTTCGACGTTGCCGGGTATCGCCATTTTCTGATCGGCGCCGCTGACTGACTTGGCCAAGCGGTAAAACTCGTGGAGGCAACGCTGGATTTCGCGGGGGTTGGCCACCACGCGCTTGATGGTGCGTTTGAGCACTTGAGCGAGCCCGGCTTCCCAGGCGCTGATATACGGCTGGGCGCTGGCGATCGTGACGCTTTGGGCATCCACGGCGACCGCAAGAATGCCGTGGCGCTGGGCGAAGGCATGGGACATCAACGGCACCACGCTCGCCACGTCGATCTTCAACGGGTCGATGCGCAGGTAAGGCTGACCTGCATGTTGTGCCAGCCATTGGGTCAGGGTCTCAAGACAAGGGCCTTGGGCTGCGATGCATTCCAGGGGATGTTGAGTGCAAGATGCTGCCTGAATGCTATGTGCCGCCTGCGCGGTAATCAGCCCTTGCTCGATCAACGCCGGCAATAACTGGTGCAGTTCCAAGGGGTGGTCGAGGGAGGCAGCGGTCATGCAGGTTTCCTGGGCGGTTTGGGGTGTAATCCCAGACTAGTCAGCCGCTGGAAATCCTCGTTCCCAGGTGTATTGCAGGTTTTTACCGCGCGGTCGCCGCCAGTGCCTGAGGCCGCTCGGCATCAGCCGGCCACAACTCCAGGTCGCAGACACTGATCAGGTTTCGAATCTTTTCACCGATGACTTGGGCACGGTGCCAGCTAAGGCCGTCGATCACGATATCGATATTCAGCAGGTCGGCGTCCCGGCTCATATTGACGTGGGCTGGCGTCAGGAACTGCAGCGCAAAGTAGTTCAGCACCCGGCACAGCACGTCGGGCTCAGCCTCGGCGACGATCCGATAGTGCGCCTGACACTGGGCGCTGTTGACGGCCCACGCATCGACGCGGGTGACAGGGTGGGCGGTTTCGACGGCGTGCATACTGACTCTCCAAAATCGACTGGAGGAATTTTCACATTCGCCTACGGAGATTTCTTATCTAAGATGAGCCTTATTGGCGCATTATCGAATCAATCAATTCAAAAAATACACACCCACAGGTATTTCTATGCACAGCGAGTTGGACGTCTACGATCGCCGCATTCTGGCCCTGCTGCAAGAGGACGCCTCGCTCTCCAGCGCACAGATCGCCGAGCAGGTCGGCCTGTCGCAGTCTCCGTGCTGGCGACGCATTCAGCGGCTCAAGGAAGAGGGCGTGATCCGGGGCCAGGTCACCCTCTTGGACCGCAAGAAAATCGGGCTCAACACGCAGATTTTCGCCGAGATCAAACTCAACGCTCACGGCCGCTCCAACTTCACTGAGTTCACCGAAGCGATTCGCGGATTTGCGGAGGTGTTGGAGTGTTATGTGCTGATGGGGTCGGTGGATTTTCTGCTGCGCATCGTCACTTCGGACATCGAGGCGTATGAGCGGTTTTTCTTCGAGAAGTTATCGATGGTGCCGGGGATCCAGGAGGTCAACTCCATCGTGGCGTTGTCGGAGATCAAGTCCACCACTAGCTTGCCAGTATTGCGCTGACAGGGCGGGCCTCATCGGGAGCAAGCCCCCTCCCACACAATGTGGGAGGGGGCTTGCTCCCGATGGCGTTTTTACAGGCGCAGGAGGGTCTTCCAGGCCCGGTTCTGATACACCGCAATCGCCTGGTGCATACGCGCATCCAGCGATTCATCGGTGATCGGCTGGTTAGCCAACTGCGCCAGCTTGTTCAGCTCGCCGTACAAACGGTCCAGTTCCGCAATGTCTACCACATGGCGCGCATGGTGCAGCCAGGCCTGGATGCGTTCGATGCGCGGCAGTTGCTCGGCCAGGTCTTCGGGCTGTTGCTGGTAGCGCGGCAGTTGCAGGGCGACGGCGTCGTCGGCCAGCAGGCGTGGCAGCCAGTTGGTGATTTGCGCAGCGCCCTGGCGGTTGCCGCGCACGTTACGCTCGGCGGTCCAGGTGCGGGCCAGCAGCCAGCGCGAGGTGTTCAGTGAGAACAGGCCCCAGCGTACGTCTTGCAACTCTTCAATGAACTGCTCCGGCGCGGCTTTGCGAATGTCTTCATCGTCGTCACCGGCCTGGACCAGCGGACGCCAGTCTTCCAGCAGTGCATCCAGGGCGCTGCGCAGTTCGCTGGTGGATTGGCGCGGCGCGGCCTGGCCGAGGCTGCCGATCAGCGCGCGCAACTCACCCAGGTTCTCGACCCAGTCCTGCAGCAAGCGCCAGTGGCCGTTGAAACGGTATTGCTCGGCCAGGCGCTGGCTGCTGCCCAACAGGTGCCACATGATTGCGGCGAAAGCGTCATCCAAAGGCATTTCGGCGTGGATCTGCGGTGCCGGCAGGCTCAATGAGTAGCTGCTCGCGTCATACAGGCGGTAGCCGCGCTCGGCTTTGCTGATGTCACAGGGCATCAGCGCCAGGGTCGCAGCCAGTTCGGCGGCCAGCTCCAGCAGGGCGGCGGGTTCGCCTTCGCGCAATTCCAGTTCCAGCTCGCAGATTTCTTCCTTCTGCTTGCCGACCACCACATGGCCCAGGTCCAGGGCGGCTTCGATCACCACCTTGGCCTTGCCACGGCCCCAGGCGATTTCGGCGCGTTCACGCACGAAGTCGGTGGTGAAGATCGGCTTGAGGGTCTTTTTGTCCAACTCGGCCAGTTGCTCGGGCCAGCACTCGCCGTCGAGTTTCTTCACATCGAGCTTGGCTTTGGGCAGGTCCCAGTTGTACTCGTTGCGTTCCGACAAGCCGGCGACGCTTTGGCCGCGGGTCTTGAGGGTCTGAATGATGTCGTCACCGTCCTTGCGCAGGCGCAGGGCGACCTTGGCCTGCGCCAGGTCGCGCTCGGGGGTGTCGAAGTACTGATTCATCAACTCACGGCGTTCCCAGCCACTTTTGTTGCGTTTTTTCAGTAGCGGGTGCTCACGTAGCGCGGCGAGTGTTTCGCGGCTGACGCGGAGCTTGATTTCGGTTTCTTTCTGCATGGCCGGAAAATCCAGGATCGGGAGCGCAGCCGGGGAAAAGTGTGGCTGCCAAGGTCGTGCAGTGTACAGGACTGAGCCCGGCAACGTGCCGCAACGGTTTATTGTATTGGGCAGATGCCTCTATAGTGAGATTCATCCGGGAAGTTGGGAGACCGCGCATGCCGTTACCGTCCATGAAAGAGCAGTTCGCCGCCTTGATCGCCGCGCCGTCGGTGAGTTGCACCCAAGCGTCTCTCGACCAGACCAACCGCCCGGTGATCGATCTGCTCGCCGCGTGGCTGGGCGACCTGGGTTTCGCTATCGACATCCAGCAAGTCAGCCCTGGCAAGTTCAACCTGCTCGCCAGTTTCGGCAGCGGTCCCGGTGGCTTGGTGTTGGCGGGCCATAGCGATACGGTTCCTTATGATGCGGCACTGTGGAAGACCGATCCGCTCAAGCTGACGGAAGTCGATGGTCGTTGGGTGGGGCTGGGCAGTTGCGACATGAAAGGATTTTTTGCCCTGGCCATTGAAGCGGTGTTGCCGTTGCTCGACCAGCCGTTCAAGCAGCCGCTGCTGATCCTCGCCACCTGTGACGAGGAAAGCTCCATGTCCGGCGCGCGTGCCCTGGCCGAGGCGGGGAGGCCGTTGGGACGGGCGGCGGTGATTGGCGAGCCAACTGGGCTCAAGCCGATCCGCCTGCACAAAGGCGTGATGATGGAGCGCATCGACATCCTCGGCCGCAGCGGCCACTCGTCGGACCCAAGCCTGGGCCACAGCGCCCTCGAAGCCATGCACGATGCCATCGGCGAACTGCGCGGCCTGCGCCTGGCCTGGCAGCGCGAATACCGCAACGCGCAATTCAGCGTGCCGCAGCCGACCATGAACTTCGGCTGTATCCACGGCGGCGACAACCCTAATCGCATCTGCGGCCAGTGCTCCCTGGAGTTCGACCTGCGACCTTTGCCGGGCATGGACCCCGAGGTGCTGCGTGCGGCGATCCGGCAGAAGCTCGAACCCTTGGCCGAGCGTCATAAGGTCAAGATCGACTACGCGCCGCTATTCCCCGAAGTGCCGCCTTTCGAGCAGCCCGAAGACACCGAGTTGGTGCGGGTGGCGGAACGGTTGACCGGTCATCGTGCCGAAGCAGTAGCGTTCGGCACCGAAGCGCCTTATCTTCAGCGCCTTGGTTGTGAAACCCTGGTGCTTGGCCCCGGCGACATCGCCTGCGCCCACCAGCCGGGCGAGTACCTCGAAATGTCACGCTTGACGCCTACAGTGCGTCTATTGCGGGAACTGATCGAACATTACTGCCTGAAACCTGCATAAATTAACTTTTGCCCATTCGTACATAAGGAGAGCGAGCGTGTCGCCAAGCCTGTTCCGACGATAACCATCAGCCCGCTGTGCGTTTTTGCGACTCATCCTTTTTCGGCTGCTTTTTATTACAGGCCCAGGTGTTATGCCCGAATACGTTAATTGGCTTCGTCACGCTTCGCCCTATATCAACGCCCACCGCGACTGCACCTTTGTGGTCATGCTGCCTGGCGACGGTGTGGAACATCCCAACTTCGGCAATATCGTCCACGACCTGGTGCTGCTCCACAGCCTGGGTGTGCGGCTGGTGCTGGTGCACGGTTCGCGTCCGCAGATTGAAACCCGCCTTGAAGCACGCGGCCTGACCCCGGCTTACCACGAAGGCTTGCGGATCACCGATGCGGCGACGCTGGAGTGCGTGATCGACGCGGTCGGCCATCTGCGTATCGCCATCGAAGCGCGCCTGTCCATGGACATGGCCTCGTCGCCCATGCAGGGCTCGCGCCTGCGCGTGGCCAGCGGCAACCTGGTGACGGCGCGGCCGATTGGCGTGCTTGAGGGCGTTGACTATCACCACACCGGCGAAGTACGCCGGGTCGACCGCAAGGGCATCAACCGCCTGCTGGACGAGCGCTCTATCGTGTTGTTGTCGCCGTTGGGTTACTCGCCTACCGGTGAAATCTTCAACCTGGCCTGCGAAGACGTCGCCACCCGCGCCGCCATCGACCTGGGTGCCGACAAATTGCTGCTGTTCGGCGCCGATCCCGGCTTGATCGATGAGAACGGCCGTCTGGTACGTGAATTGCGCCCACAGCAAGTGCCTGCGCACCTGCAACGCCTGGGCAGCAACTATCAAGCCGAGCTGCTCGATGCCGCTGCCGAAGCCTGTCGGGGTGGAGTAGGGCGCAGCCATATCGTCAGCTACGCCGAAGATGGCGCCTTGCTCACCGAGCTGTTTACCCGTGACGGCGGCGGTACGCTGGTGGCCCAGGAGCAATTCGAACTGGTGCGTGAAGCGGCGATTGAAGACGTCGGCGGTTTGCTGGACCTGATCAGTCCGCTGGAAGAGCAGGGCATTCTGGTGCGTCGTTCGCGGGAAGTGCTGGAGCGGGAGATCGAACAGTTCAGCGTGGTCGAGCGCGAAGGCATGATCATCGCGTGCGCAGCGCTGTATCAGATTGCGGATTCGGATGCGGGCGAGCTGGCGTGCCTGGCGGTTAACCCGGAGTACCGCCACGGCGCGCGCGGCGATGTGTTGCTCGAACGCATCCAGACCCGTGCACGTGCGCAGGGGTTGAAGACCTTGTTCGTGCTCACCACGCGCACGGCCCACTGGTTCCGTGAGCGCGGTTTTGTGCCGAGCAGCGTGGACCGCCTGCCGTCGGCGCGTGCGTCGCTGTACAACTATCAGCGCAACTCCAAGATCTTTGAAAAGGCCCTGTAAAAGAGTACGGCTCTGTGTGGGAGCTGGCTTGCCTGCGATAGCAGCGCCTCGGTTTATCTGAACGACCGAGATGCTGGCATCGCAGGCAAGCCAGCTCCCACCGAAGACTGTATTTATTGTGTGATGAATTTGTCGGTCACATAGGCCGAATAATCCGGCAACACCGTCTCCACCTTGCCTTGCTCCTTCAAGAACTTCGCCGTCTCCCCAATCGCCTTCGCCGTGCCGCCCTTGAGCAGTGCTTCGGTCTGCTGCGCCTGTGCATCGGGGAACGTCGTGCCGGCCAGCAGCTCTGGAATGTCGACGGCGTTGGAGCCCGTCAATTTGGCGATCTTCTGCACCGGTTCCGAATCCACCGTCCAACTGTCTTTATGCGCGGCATAGTCGGCGAATGAATCGAGGGTGACCTTGGCGAACCTGGCCACTACCTCAGGATGTTTTTCCGCGAAATCCTTGCGCGCGACCCACACTTCAAACGTCGGTGCGCCCCACTGGCCCACCTGCGCCGCATCGGTCAGGGTCTTGCCGGTCTTGCGGATTTCGCCCAGGGCCGGTGACCACACGAATGCGCCGTCGATATCGCCGCGCTTCCAGGCGGCGGCGATTTCGGCCGGTTGCAGGTTCACCACTTTGACTTGCTTAGTGTCCAGCCCCCAATGCTTCAGGGCGCCGAGCAGGCTGTAGTGGGAGGTTGAGACGAAGGGTGTGGCGATGGTTTTGCCGATCAGGTCTTCGGGTTTGTCGATGCCACTGCCATTACGCACTACCAGGGCTTCAGAAGCGTTGATCTGTGCCGATACGATAAACGCGACGATGGGTAGATTGCGCGAAGCGGCTGCGGCGAGGGGGCTGGAACCGAGGTTGCCGATTTGTACATCACCCGATGCAATGGCCGTGACCACCTCCGGCCCACTGTTGAACCGGCGCCAGGCGATTTTCTCACCAATGGTTTTTTCGTAGAGGCCGTCGGCCTGGGGGACTTTGCTGGGATCGATGCCGGTCTGGTAGCCGACCGTCAAATCGGCTGCGCTGACACCAAAAGAAAGTAATACCGATACAAAAACTGTAACAAATTGACGGGAGGATGTGCGTTTGGCCATGATGGCGTCGCCTTTTTGATCGTGAGTGACGTATGCAACCGTACCGTCACACTAATCGATCTAAAAAAGCACTGGTAAATACCCTTTAGGAATTAGCTTATGGAGCGGTTCGTGTCACTCGACCCACCCGCTTCACGCATCCGCTTATTCCCGAATCGTATGAAAAAGAATGAAACAATTCTTTTTGGGTGTATGAAAAACTCATTACCCTGCAGGGACCAAATCAACTGCGATTAGACGAAGGTAGTAGACACACAAGGTTACGATTGACTTGCTAGTCACTATCTGGCGCTAATCGCGCATCTGTGGATCCAGGGCGTCAGACCCGGGGCCAAAGAAATACAAAAATTAGAAACGAGAGGAGCGGTACATGAAGAAGTCCACCTTGGCTGTGGCTGTAGCTTTGGGCGCAATCGCCCAGCAAGCAGGCGCCGCCGGTTTCATCGAAGACAGCAAGGCCACACTGGGCCTGCGTAACTTCTACATCAACACTGACAACCGCGAAGGCACGGCTAACCCGAGCAAGAACGAAGAGTGGGGCCAAGGCTTCGATCTGCGTTTCATCTCCGGTTACACCCAAGGCACCGTCGGCTTCGGTCTTGACGCTATCGGCCTGCTGGGTGTTCGCCTGGATTCCGGCGGCGGCACCAACGGCGCGACCGCCAGCTCGTATGGCGGCACCATCTTCCCGAGCAAGTCCAATGGCGAAGCCGTTGATAACTACTCCAGCCTGGGCCTGACCGCCAAAGCGAAGATCTCCCAGACCGAACTGAAGCTGGGTACCTTGCAGCCCAAGCTGCCGGTCATCGTGACCAACGATGGTCGTATGCTGCCGCAGACCTTCCAGGGTGGCCAGATCACCTCCAGCGACATCAAGGACCTGACCCTGGTTGCCGGCCAGATCGAAAAAGCCAAAGGCCGTAACTCCAGCAACAACGAAAGCCTGTCCATCTCCGGCGCCAACAGCCGCGGTGCGAACTGGCGTTCGAGCAACAAGTTCTACTACGCCGGTGGTGACTACAAGATCACCAAGGACCTGACCGCCCAGTACTACTACGGCAACCTGGAAGATTTCTACAAGCAACACTTCCTGGGCCTGACCCACAACTGGGCTATCGGCCCTGGCGTGCTGAAGTCTGATCTGCGTTACTTCAACAGCTCCGACGATGGTAACAACGGCAACCAGTCCGCCTACTTCTCCACAGGCAACTACGGTGGCGTCAACTCCGGTCGTGGCAAAGTCGACAACAACCTGTACAGCGGCCTGTTCCTGTACTCGGTTGCCGGTCACACCTTCGGTGGCGGTTACCAGGTCAGCAACGGCAGCAGCGACTTCCCTTGGCTGAACCAGGGTGACGGCTCGTCGGCCTACATCACTACCGACATGCAGATCCAGAAGTTCGCCCGTGCCGGCGAGCGTACCTGGCAAGCTCGCTACTCCTACGACTTCGCCAAGGTGGGCGTACCTGGCCTGACCGCTGGTGTGGTTTACCTGAAGGGTGATCATATCGACACCGTTGCCAGCAACCGTGCCGAGTTCACCGGCCAGTCCGAGTGGGAACGTGACATCACTGTTGCCTACGTCGTACCGGAAGGTCCGCTGAAAAACGTCGGCGTGGCGTGGAAAAACGCTATGTGGCGCAGCGACATCGCCAACGCACGTAACCAGGACGAAAACCGCCTGATCGTCAGCTACTCGATCCCGCTGTTGTAAGCCTGTAAAGCCTTGCCCGGCGCAATGCCGGGCAAGGTGTACTGCTTTCAAGTCGGGCTCAACCCCCGCAAGCCCTTCCTGAAACCCTCTTTACTACAGCGACTCAAGGCCTTCTCGAACCTTGAAAACCATGTTGATCTTCGCTTGTGCCCAAGTCCAATGAACACATTTTTAATATTCCTTTATCGTCTAGATAAATCGATATTTATTCTTTTTAAATAATTTCAAATCCATGCACAGTGGGCTCCATAAGCACTCATCAGGAGCCACACCATGAGCCTAAGACTGGGCGACATCGCCCCCGACTTCGAACAGGATTCCAGCGCCGGCAAGATTCGCTTCCACGAATGGCTGGGCGACAGCTGGGGTGTGTTGTTTTCCCACCCGGCAGACTTCACCCCGGTGTGCACCACCGAGCTGGGCTTCACCGCCAAGCTCAAGGACGAATTCGCAAAACGTGGCGTCAAGGCCATCGCCCTGTCGGTAGACCCGGTAGACTCGCATCACAAGTGGATCGAAGACATCAATGAGACCCAGAATACCGTGGTCAACTTCCCGATCCTGGCCGACGCCGACCGCAAGGTCTCGGACCTCTACGACCTGATCCATCCCAACGCCAGTGACACCCTCACCGTGCGTTCTTTGTTCGTGATCGATCCGAACAAGAAGATCCGCCTGACTATCACCTACCCGGCCAGTACCGGGCGCAACTTCCATGAAATCCTGCGGGTGATCGACTCGCTGCAACTGACCGACAACCACAAGGTCGCCACGCCGGCCAACTGGCAGGATGGGGATGAGGTGGTGATCGTGCCGTCGCTCAAGGACGAAGAAGAGATCAAGAAGCGCTTTCCAAAGGGCTACCGCGCCGTGAAGCCGTACCTGCGCCTTACCCCACAACCCAATCGTTAAGGCGGATATCGCCATCGCGGGCCCGGCTCCCACAGTTGACCGCATTCCCCTGTGGGAGCCGGGCTTGCCCGCGATGGCGGCCTCATGAACAGCAAAGGCATCAAGTTGCAAACCGTCTCACACAGCAGGGGTTTTCAGGCCGTTTTGACGGCCTTTTTTTTCGCCTGGCGATTGGTTGAACGCTTATGTATTTATGGAATAAACAAATGAATAAATAAGATTTATAGATATATAAATCTACTGATATGGTCTGTTCCATCTTGGCGCCATCGCCGTACAGCGAACCGCCGACACTTGCTCAAGGAATCTCCTGCATGCTGGTCGTAACACTTGGAGGCAGTCCCAGCCAGCGTTCGCGCTCCGGGGTGTTGCTGGATAAAACCCGTCAGTGGCTGCAACAGCAGGGCGTAGAGGTGGTGAGTTACCAGATACGCGACTTCCCGGCTGAAGACTTGCTGCACGCACGGTTCGACAGCCCCAAGGTCATCGACCTGCTGCAACAGGTAGCCAATGCCGACGGCCTGGTGATCGCCACACCGGTGTACAAGGCGTCGTTTTCCGGCGCGCTGAAAACCGTGTTGGACCTGCTGCCCGAACGCGCCCTGGCCCATAAGGTGGTATTACCGATGGCTACCGGCGGCAGCATCGCCCACATGCTGGCGGTGGACTACGCCCTGAAGCCGGTGCTGTCGGCCCTCAAAGCCCAGGAATTGCTCCACGGCATTTTCGCCGAAGACAGTCAGATCGCTTACGGCGAAGGCAGTGTTCAGGCGCAGTTGGTGCCGGTGCTTGAGAAACGTTTGCACGAAGCCCTGGAGCAGCTCTACAGCGCCATGGCGCGGCGCCCGAAGCCGCTGGATCCGGACGTGTTGAATGAACGTTTGTTGAGTGCTCGCTGGAGCATCTGAGCCTTACCCCCGAATCGAGAAACACTCACCTTACTCAGCCGCCAACGGCCAAGCAGGTGCAGCCAAAACCCTAATCGCAACTGTGGAGAGAGCGCCATGCGCACTGTCATCTTGCGTCGTGGTCTGGTCGCACTGTTTGCTGCGGCTGTGTCCTTCGGCGCCATCGTTCAAGCCCAAGCCGCCGAGACCCTGCGGATCGGTTATCAGAAGTACGGCACCCTGGTGCTGCTCAAGGCCAAGGGCACCCTGGAAAAACGCCTGGCCGCCCAAGGTGTGCAGGTGCAGTGGACCGAGTTCCCCGGTGGCCCGCAATTGCTTGAGGGCCTGAATGTCGGCTCCATCGACTTCGGCGTCACCGGTGAAACCCCGCCGGTGTTTGCCCAGGCAGCCGGCGCCGACTTGGTTTACGTCGCCTACGAACCGCCAGCGCCCACCAGTGAAGCGATCCTGGTGCCCAAAGACTCACCGATCAAATCGGTCGCCGAGCTCAAAGGCAAAAAGGTGGTGCTCAACAAAGGCTCCAACGTGCATTACCTGCTGGTGCGAGCCCTGGAAGATGCCGGCCTCAACTACACCGACGTGAAAACCGTATTCCTGCCACCTGCCGATGCCCGTGCCGCCTTCGAGCGCGGCAGTGTGGATGCCTGGGTGATCTGGGACCCGTACCAGGCCGCCGCCGAGAAACAACTGCAAGCCCGTACCCTGCGTGACGGCACCGGCATTGCCGACAACCATCAGTTCTACCTGGCCACCAAACCCTACGCCGAGCAACACCCGGAAGTGATCAGGGCGTTGGTGGAAGAAGTGCGCGCGGTGGGCGAGTGGTCCAAGGCCAACCCGCAGGAAGTCACGGAACAAGTCGCACCGCTGCTGGGCCTGCCCGCCGACATTACCCTGACCTCGGTGAAACGCCAGGGCTACGGTGCGTTGTTCCTGACCCCGGAAGTGGTCGCGGCCCAGCAGAAAATCGCCGACAGCTTCTACCAGCTCAAATTGATCCCCAAGCCCTTGAGCATCAAGGACGTGATCTGGACGCCACCCGCCGCGGTTGCCAAAGCGCCGTAATCCGATTCCTTCAGGAGACAACTCCATGAGCCTCAATATTTTCTGGTTCCTGCCTACCCACGGCGACGGCCATTACCTTGGCACTGCCGAAGGCGCTCGCGCCGTCGATCACGGTTATTTGCAACAAGTGGCCCAGGCCGCTGACCGCCTGGGTTTCGGCGGGGTGTTGATCCCTACCGGTCGCTCCTGCGAAGACTCTTGGCTGGTGGCTGCCTCGCTGATTCCAGTGACCCAGCGTTTGAAATTCCTGGTTGCTCTGCGCCCCGGGATCATTTCCCCGACGGTGGCCGCACGCCAGGCCGCCACCCTGGACCGGTTGTCCGGTGGTCGTGCGTTATTCAACCTGGTGACTGGCGGTGACCCGGAAGAGTTGGCTGGCGATGGCTTGTTCCTCAGCCACGAAGAACGCTATCAGGCATCGGTGGAGTTCACGCGCATCTGGCGCCGCGTGCTGGAAGGCGAAACCGTGGACTACGACGGCGAGCACATCAGCGTCAAAGGCGCCAAGCTGCTCTACCCACCGGTCCAGCAACCGCGCCCGCCGCTGTACTTCGGCGGTTCCTCCGAAGCGGCCCAGGACCTGGCAGCCGAGCAGGTGGAAATGGTCCTGACCTGGGGTGAGCCACCGGCTGCTGTCGCGGAAAAAATCGCCCAGGTTCGCGCCAAGGCCGAGAAACTCGGGCGTACCCTGCGCTTCGGCATTCGCCTGCATGTGATTGTGCGCGAGACCAACGAAGAGGCCTGGAAAGCCGCCGACAAACTCATCTCCCATCTGGACGACGACACCATTGCCCGCGCCCAGGCGTCCCTGGCGCGTTTCGATTCGGTCGGTCAGCAACGCATGGCCGCTTTGCATGGCGGCAGCCGTGACAACCTGGAGGTCAGCCCCAACCTGTGGGCCGGCGTTGGCCTGGTGCGTGGCGGAGCAGGCACGGCGCTGGTCGGCGATGGCCCGACGGTTGCAGCGCGGGTCAAGGAATACGCGGACCTGGGTATCGACACCTTTATCTTCTCCGGTTATCCACACCTGGAAGAGTCGTATCGGGTCGCCGAACTGTTGTTTCCGCATCTGGATATCGAACGTCCCGAGTTGCCCAAAAGCGCCGGTTACGTCAGCCCGTTTGGCGAGATGGTCGCCAACGACATCCTTCCCAAAGCTGCGTCACAGAGTTGAGGCGCCGTTATGGACTTTGAAAAAATCAGCCATCGCGTGGCGCCCTGGGTGCTGCCGATCTTGTTGCTGGCGGTGTGGCAGTTGTCGGTGTCGGCGGGGTGGTTGTCGACGCGCATTTTGCCGGCGCCAAGTGCTGTGATCGAAGCCGGGGTCAACCTGGTGGTCAGTGGCGAAATCTGGACGCACCTGGCCATCAGCGGCTGGCGTGCCGGCCTGGGCTTTGTGATTGGTGGCAGCATCGGCCTGGCCCTGGGCTTTATCACCGGGTTGTCGAAGTGGGGCGAGCGCCTGCTGGACAGCTCGGTGCAGATGATCCGCAACGTGCCGCACCTGGCGCTGATTCCGCTGGTGATCCTGTGGTTCGGCATTGACGAGACCGCGAAGATTTTCCTGGTGGCCCTGGGCACGTTGTTCCCGATCTACCTGAACACCTATCACGGTATCCGCAACGTCGACCCGGCGCTGGTGGAAATGTCGCGCAGCTATGGCCTGTCGGGGTTTAGCCTGTTCTGGCAAGTCATCCTGCCTGGCGCGCTGCCGTCGATCCTGGTGGGCGTGCGCTTTGCCCTGGGCTTTATGTGGCTGACGCTGATCGTGGCGGAAACCATCTCGGCCAGTTCCGGCATCGGTTACCTGGCGATGAATGCCCGTGAGTTCCTGCAAACCGATGTGGTGGTGCTGGCCATCGTGATGTACGCGATCCTCGGCAAACTTGCCGACCTGGCGGCGCGTGGCCTGGAACGGGTATGGCTGCGTTGGCACCCGGCGTATCAAGTCAAAGGAGGTGCGGCATGACAGCTCAACAACCCCCGCGCCTGCTCAAGGGCATTCCCCTGGCGGTGCGCAAGTTGCGCAAATCCTTCGGCACTCGCGAAGTGCTCAAGGACATCGACCTGCATATTCCGGCCGGTCAATTCGTGGCCGTGGTCGGTCGCAGCGGCTGCGGCAAGAGTACCTTGTTGCGCCTGCTGGCGGGGCTGGACAAGGCCAGTGGCGGCGAGCTGCTGGCCGGCTCCGCGCCGCTGCACGAGGCGATTGAAGACACACGATTGATGTTCCAGGAAGCGCGTTTGCTGCCGTGGAAAAAGATCATCGACAACGTCGGCCTTGGCCTTACGGGCAACTGGCGCCCCAGGGCGCTGGAGGCCCTCGAAGCGGTGGGCCTGGCCGAGCGCGCCAATGAATGGCCGGCGGCCTTGTCCGGTGGCCAGAAGCAGCGCGTGGCCCTGGCGCGCGCGTTGATTCACCAACCGCGCCTGTTGCTGCTCGATGAGCCGCTGGGCGCACTGGACGCCCTGACCCGCATCGAGATGCAGCAACTGATCGAGAACCTCTGGCGCAAGCACGGTTTCACTGTGTTGCTGGTGACCCACGATGTCAGCGAAGCCGTGGCGATTGCCGACCGTGTGATTCTGATCGAAGACGGCGAAATCGGCCTCGACCTCGCCGTCGACCTGCCGCGCCCACGGGCCCGTGGTTCACACCGCCTGGCCGCGTTGGAGGCCGAGGTGCTCAACCGCGTGCTGTCGCTGCCCGGCTCACCGCCGGAACCCGAACCTGTTTCACCGCTGCCGACGCAATTGCGTTGGGCTCAATAACCCACACAGGAAAAACATCATGACTATTAAAGCCATCAACGTGCGTAACCAGTTCAAAGGCACCATCAAGGAAATCGTGGTTGGCGACGTGCTGTCGGAGATCGATGTGCAGACGGCGTCGGGCATCGTTACTTCGGTGATTACCACTCGCTCGGTGAAAGAGCTGGAGCTGGTGATTGGCAGTGAAGTGATTGCCTTTGTGAAATCGACTGAGGTGTCGATTGCAAAATTGTGATTCGCGTCGCTCTTGAGCTCGCTATCGCAGGCAAGCCAGCTCCCACATTTGAATGTATTCACAGATCAAAAATGTGGGAGCTGGCTTGCCTGCGATGAGGCCCGTTTGGACAAATATGCGGGTAAGTAGAGCCCCACATAGGCATCAAACACCCGCATTCCTTCCTCAGCCATACGCGGCGTAATCAGCCCATGCTGATGCACCGAGCGCGCATACACGCGGTCGCTCAACTCCAGCGCCAGGGCAAATACATCTACGTCCTTGGGCAAGCTCGGCACTTCGAAATGGCGGTTGAAGACCTCCAGCATCAAGTCGCCCAATTCCAGATCATGCTGACGATCGGCCTGGGTCACCTCAGTCAACCCGTGCTGTGCCAGGATCAACTGACGTGCAGCCGCGTCCTGGTCGTAAACGTTGAGCATGCGTTGTTCAACGATGCAGGACAGGTCGCGCCAATGCCTGAGTGACTCATGCTCGATAGGCGCCTGGATGGCGGCGCGGAAGGCTGCGTGAACATCCGCCGTCAATGCTTCCAGCAATGCCGGCACGCTGGCGAAGAAGTGATACACCGACGACGGCGGAATGTGCGCACGTTCGGCCACGCTGTAGATCGACAAACCGGCCACGCCTTCGGCGGCCAGCAAGGCGCGGGCGGCGTCCAGGATCGCGTCGATCCGGGGCTGGCTGCGGGCGCGGGGTTTGCGAGCAGTGGCGGGGCGGGTGGGCATGGAAGTCTCCTACAAGGCAGCAGGCATTGTATGAGCAGGGAGGTGTGTTGTCTTTCAAATCGCCATCGGGAGCAAGTCGAATCGTCGCACCGCCCCTCCCACATTTTGAATGTATTCACAGATCTAAATGTGGGAGGGGGCTTGCTCCCGATGAGGCCAATTCGGTCTCCCGGAATAAGCCCATAAAAAAGCGCCACCGACCCTAAGCCTGTGGCGCTTCTTCAATGCCGCCACCGCTTAAACGGTATGCAGGTACCAGTTGTACTCAAGGTCGGAGATGGAGTGTTCAAACTCTTCCAGCTCACTTTCCTTACAGGCAACAAAGATATCGATGTATTTAGGATCGATGTACTTGGCCATCACCTCGCTGTCGTCCAACTCGCGCAGGGCATCGCGCAGGTTGTTCGGCAGGCTTTGCTCGTTCTGCTCGTAGCTGTTGCCTTCCACCGGAGCGCCCGGTTCGATCTTGTTGGTCAGACCGTGGTGTACACCCGCCAGGACCGAAGCCATCAGCAGATAAGGGTTGGCATCGGCACCGGCCACGCGGTGTTCGATACGCACGGCATCGGACGAGCCGGTGGGGACGCGAATGGCTACGGTGCGGTTGTCCAGGCCCCAGCACGGCGAGTTCGGCACATAGAACTGCGCGCCGAAACGACGGTAGGAGTTGACGTTGGGGCACAGGAACGCCATTTGGGCGGGCAGGGTCTCCAGCACACCGCCGATCGCGTGACGCAATGCGGCGTTCTGCTCGGGATCCTCGCTGGCAAAGATGTTCTTGCCGTCCTTGTCCAGAATGGAGATGTGTACGTGCAACCCATTGCCTGCCTGCCCTGGGTAAGGCTTGGCCATGAAGGTGGTGTCCATCTCATGGTCGTAGGCGATGTTCTTGATCAGGCGCTTGAGCAGTACTGCGTAGTCGCAGGCCTTGATCGGGTCGGCCACGTGGTGCAGGTTCACTTCGAACTGCGCCGGGGCACTTTCCTTGACGATGGCATCGGCCGGAATGCCTTGCTCCTTGGCACCTTCCAGAATGTCCTGGAGGCAGTCGACGTATTCGTCGAGGTCGTCGATCAGGTAGACCTGTGTCGAGTGCGGGCGTTTGCCGGAGATCGGCGAGCGGGGCGGTTGTGGGCGGCCGTTCACGTTCTCCTGGTCGATCAGGTAGAACTCAAGCTCGAAGGCGGCGCAGATGGTCAGACCGAGGTCGTCAAACTTGCTTACAACTTGGCGGAGCACTTCGCGCGGGTCGGCGAAGAAAGGTTCACCTTCAAGTTCGTGCATGGTCATCAGCAATTGCGCGGTAGGGCGCTTTTGCCAGGGTTCATTGCACAGGGTGTCGGGGATTGGATAACAGATTCGGTCAGCATCACCGATGTCCAGGCCCAGGCCGGTGCTTTCCACCGTCGAGCCATTGATATCCAGGGCAAATAAAGAGGCAGGCAGGTTAATGCCCTTCTCGTAAACCTTGTGGAGGCTGGTGCGTTCGATGCGCTTGCCGCGCACCACACCATTCATATCCGCAATTAGAAGGTCTACGTACAGAACCTCAGGATGATCCTTAAGGAACGCGTTCGCTTCGTTAAGCTGAACGGCACGCGGGGGTACCGACATGATGCAACACCTTTGTTGTTAAAAATATCAATCATTGATCTTTTCTGGTTTCAGTCAACCCGAACGGCTTGCCGAAGTCAAGCGAGGCATTTTTTGCCCTAAAAAAGCGCCATGAAGGCTTTTTTGGGGCTTTTTGGGGCGGTTTTTTGGGTTTAAAGGTCTTTGGACCTGCAGGCTTGAGCGGGCCGTGTTGTATTTTTTACGGGGGTGTTGTGTAAAAAAATGAACAAGGCTAAGCTCGATTCAAACCCATAACAGCAATAATACCGGGGTGCTTCATGTTTCACCTGCCGCCATTCGGCGTCTCTGCGTGCTTGCGCCACACATTGTGCGCAGTCCGTTCGTCCCGCGTGAATGCTCACGCACCGGCCAATATTCTTGACGGCCCGTCCGACCTCCTCTTTGCCAACGCCTGCGCCACCCACCCGCCCATATTCGCCGTGCCGATCATGATTCTGCACAACTTTGGCGTGAGGAATGCAACCCATGGGCAAATGGCAGGTAAGCTCCTACCCTGAATGAACAAACGACGCGGATGCTGCGTCAACCAACGCCTGGCTTTTAACGGATGCCAGGAAACCCAGCCCAGAGGCATTTATGAGTAACAACCTCGACCAGCTCACCGATTGGTTGAAAGACCACAAGATCACAGAAGTCGAATGCATGATTGGCGACCTCACCGGTATTACCCGGGGCAAGATCTCGCCGACCAACAAGTTCATCGCCGAAAAAGGCATGCGCCTGCCCGAAAGCGTTCTGTTGCAGACCGTGACCGGCGACTATGTCGAGGACGACATCTATTACGAATTGCTCGACCCGGCCGACATCGACATGATCTGCCGCCCCGACCAGAACGCGGTATTCCTGGTGCCCTGGGCCATCGAGCCGACTGCCCAGGTGATCCACGACACCTACGACAAGCAAGGCAACCCGATCGAGCTGTCGCCGCGCAACGTGCTCAAGAAAGTCCTCAAACTCTACTCCGACCGCGGCTGGCAGCCCATCGTGGCGCCGGAGATGGAGTTCTACCTGACCAAGCGTTGCGAAGACCCGGACTTTCCGCTGCAACCGCCGATTGGCCGTTCCGGGCGCCCGGAGACTGGCCGCCAGTCTTTCTCTATAGAAGCAGCCAACGAATTCGACCCGCTGTTCGAAGACGTCTACGACTGGTGCGAACTGCAGGAGCTGGACCTCGACACCCTGATCCACGAAGACGGTACCGCACAGATGGAAATCAACTTCCGTCACGGCGATGCCCTGTCCCTGGCCGACCAGATCCTGGTGTTCAAGCGCACCATGCGTGAAGCCGCGCTCAAGCACGACGTGGCTGCCACCTTCATGGCCAAGCCGATGACCGGCGAGCCCGGCAGCGCGATGCACCTGCACCAGAGCATCATCGACATCGCCACCGGCAAGAACGTCTTCTCCAATGAAGATGGGACCATGAGCCAGCTGTTTCTCAACCACATTGGTGGCCTGCAGAAGTTCATACCTGAATTGCTGCCGCTGTTCGCCCCGAACGTGAACTCGTTCCGCCGCTTCCTGCCCGACACCTCGGCGCCGGTGAACGTGGAGTGGGGCGAAGAGAACCGCACCGTCGGCCTGCGCGTACCGGATGCCGGCCCACAGAACCGCCGCGTGGAGAACCGCCTGCCGGGCGCCGATGCCAACCCCTACCTGGCGATTGCCGCCAGCCTGCTGTGCGGCTACATCGGCATGGTCGAAGGCCACAACCCGAGCGCGCCAGTAGTCGGCCGTGGTTACGAGCGCCGCAACCTGCGCTTGCCGTTGACCATCGAAGATGCCCTTGAGCGTATGGAAAACAGCAAGACCATCGAGAAATACCTGGGGCAAAAGTTCATCACAGGCTACGTCGCGGTCAAGCGGGCCGAGCATGAAAACTTCAAGCGCGTGATCAGTTCGTGGGAGCGGGAATTCCTGCTCTTCGCCGTCTGATGCGCCGGGCGCGTCCTTCAAACGGCGCGCCCTTCACTGAAAAGTCTAGGAGATTGGTATGTCCAGCAACAACCCGCAAACCCGTGAATGGCAAGCCTTGAGCAATGATCACCACCTGGCGCCGTTCAGCGATTTCAAGCAATTGAAAGAGAAAGGCCCAAGGATCATCACCAAAGCCCACGGTGTTTACCTGTGGGACAGCGAAGGCAACAAGATCCTCGACGGCATGGCCGGCCTGTGGTGCGTGGCGATCGGCTATGGTCGCGACGAACTGGCTGACGCCGCCGCCAAACAGATGAAAGAGCTGCCGTACTACAACCTGTTCTTCCAGACCGCTCACCCGCCGGTGCTTGAACTGGCCAAAGTCATTTCCGAAGTCGCGCCCGCCGGCATGAACCATGTGTTCTTCACCGGCTCCGGCTCCGAAGGCAACGACACCATGTTGCGCATGGTCCGCCACTACTGGGCGATCAAGGGCCAGCCGAACAAGAAAACCATCATTGCCCGCAAGAACGGCTACCACGGTTCTACCATGGCCGGCGCCAGCCTGGGTGGCATGACCTATATGCATGAGCAGGGCGACCTGCCTATCCCGGGCATCACCCACATCGCTCAACCCTACTGGTTTGGCGAAGGCGGCGACATGAGCCCTGAAGAGTTCGGGATCTGGGCCGCCAACCAGCTGGAAGAGAAGATTCTGGAGTTGGGCGTGGACAACGTCGGCGCCTTTATCGCCGAGCCGATCCAGGGAGCTGGTGGCGTGATCGTGCCACCCGCCACCTACTGGCCGCGCATCAAGGAAATTCTCGCCAAGTACGACATCCTGTTTGTCGCCGACGAAGTGATCTGCGGTTTCGGCCGTACCGGTGAGTGGTTCGGTAGCGATTTCTACGACCTCAAGCCACACATGATGACCATCGCCAAGGGGCTGACCTCAGGCTACGTGCCCATGGGCGGCCTGATCGTGCGCGACGAAGTGGTGGCGGTGCTCAACGAAGGGGGCGATTTCAACCACGGTTTTACCTACTCCGGCCACCCGGTCGCCGCGGCTGTGGCCCTGGAAAACATCCGTATCCTGCGCGATGAAAAAATCGTCAGCCGTGTACACGACGAAACGGCACCGTATTTGCAGAAACGTCTGAGGGAGCTGGCTGACCACCCGCTGGTGGGCGAAGTGCGCGGCGTGGGTATGCTCGGTGCGATCGAGCTGGTGCAGGACAAGGCCACGCGCAAGCGTCATGAAGGCAAGGGCGCCGGCATGATCTGCCGAACCTTCTGCTTCGAGAATGGCCTGATCATGCGCGCCGTGGGCGACACCATGATCATTTCGCCGCCGCTGGTGATCAGCCAGGCAGAAATCGACGAGCTGGTGACCAAGGCCCGTCATTGCCTGGACCTGACGTTGGCGGCATTGCAGGGCTGAGTAGATAAATGCGGGGGCCGGTTGAAAGCGGGCCCCTGAACTTGCCAGACTGTCGTCCTGTTTTGTTGCCCTTTGGCTGGGCCCGAAACATAAACAATGTGCGGCCCAAAAAAGAAAAATCGGAGCATCACCCAATGAAGGCATTAGGTTTGAAAAACGCTGGCAAGACCCTCCTCGCCTTGTCCCTGATGGGCGCAATGGCGGGCGCGGCCCAGGCAGACAATAAAGTGCTGCACGTGTACAACTGGTCTGACTACATTGCACCGGACACCATCGCCAACTTTGAAAAAGAGTCGGGTATCAAGGTGGTGTACGACGTGTTCGACAGCAACGAGACCCTGGAAGCCAAGTTGCTGGCAGGCAAGTCCGGCTACGACATCGTCGTGCCGTCGAACAACTTCCTGGCCAAGCAGATCAAGGCCGGCGTGTACCAGGAGCTGGACACGTCCAAGCTGCCTAACTACAGCAACCTGAACAAATCCCTGCTCAAGGCCGTGTCGGTCAGCGACCCGGACAACAAGCACGCGTTCCCCTACATGTGGGGTTCGATCGGCATCGGCTACAACCCGGAGAAGGTCAAGGCCGCGCTGGGCGTGGACAAGATCGATTCGTGGGATGTGCTGATGAAGCCGGAAAACATCGCCAAGCTGAAAAGCTGCGGCGTGAGCTTCCTCGACTCGCCAACCGAAATGCTGCCAATCGCGCTGCATTACCTGGGCCTGCCGACCGACAGCCAGAAGAAAGCCGATCTCAAGCAGGCTGAAGACCTGTTCTTGAAGATCCGTCCTTCAATCGGCTATTTCCACTCGTCCAAGTACATCTCCGACCTTGCCAACGGCAATATCTGCGTAGCCGTGGGTTACTCGGGTGACATTCAGCAAGCCAAGTCCCGTGCAGCTGAAGCCGGTGGCAAAGTCAAAGTGGCCTACGACATTCCGAAAGAAGGCGCCGGCAGCTTCTTCGACATGGTCGCTATCCCTAAGGATGCCGAAAACGTCGAGGCCGCCTACACCTTCATGAACTACCTGCTCAAGCCCGAAGTCATGGCGTCGATCACCAACAGCGTGCGTTTCCCGAACGGTAACGAGAAGGCCACCGCACTGGTCGATAAAGACATCACCAGCGACCCGGGCATCTACCCGTCGGCGGACGTGCAGGCCAAGCTCTACGCGATTGCCGACTTGCCGGCCGCGACCCAGCGTGAAATGACCCGTAGCTGGACCAAGATCAAGTCGGGCAAGTAAGCCCTGGCAGCTGTGGGAGGGGGGTAAGCCCCTCTCCCACAAATTAGATCAAAGAAAGTTTTGCCGGATCGGTTTATCGAGGGTAAGTTGCGCGCCGGTTTTGTTGCCGGGCAACAACTTTGGGCCCAACTATTTAAGAGGACCTCCACTTGCCAATTTCTTTATTTCGCAAAGCCTTGCTGGTGGGTGCAGGTATCACGCTGGCTGTCAGCGTGCAGGCCGCATCGACGGTGCATGTTTATAACTGGTCGGACTACATCGGCCCCGACACCCTGGCCAACTTTGAAAAGGCCACCGGCATCAAGCCCGTGTATGACGTGTTTGATTCCAACGAAACCCTGGAAGGCAAGTTGCTCGCCGGGCGTACCGGCTATGACGTGGTCGTGCCGTCCAACCATTTCCTCGGCAAGCAGATCAAGGCCGGGGCGTTCCAGAAGCTCGACAAGTCACTGCTGACAAACTACGCCAACCTCGACCCGGCCCTGCTCAAGCGCCTGGAAAAGAACGACCCGGGCAACCAGTACGCGGTGCCGTACCTGTGGGGCACCAACGGCATTGGCTACAACGTCGATAAGGTCAAGGAAGTGCTGGGCGTCGACCATATCGATTCCTGGGCGGTGTTGTTCGAACCGGAAAACATGAAGAAGCTCGCCACCTGCGGTGTGTCGTTCATGGATTCGGCCGATGAAATGCTGCCGGCAGTGCTCAACTACATGGGCCTGGACCCTAACAGCACCAACCCGGCCGACTACAAGAAGGCCGAAGAGAAGCTGCTCAAAGTGCGGCCCTACGTGACTTACTTCCACTCCTCCAAATACATCTCGGACCTGGCCAACGGCAACATCTGCGTGGCTGCCGGTTTCTCCGGTGATGTGTTCCAGGCCAAGGCCCGCGCGGCCGAGGCGGGCAAGGGCGTGAACATCGCCTACGCAATTCCCAAGGAAGGCGGCAACCTCTGGTTTGACGTACTGGCGATCCCCAAGGATGCGAGCAACGTTAAAGAGGCTCATGCCTTCATCAACTATTTGCTGCAACCTGAGGTGATCGCCCAGGTCAGTGATTACGTCGGTTACGCCAACCCTAACCCCGGGGCGGACAAGCTGATGGAACAATCGATACGCACCGACGCAGCGGTTTACCCACCGCAGGCGGTTCTCGAGCGGACATTCGTCAACTTCGAGCTACCCCCGAAAGTGCAGCGTTTAATGACCCGTAGCTGGACCAAGGTCAAGACGGGCAAGTAAGGCTCAAACTATCCAAGGCTGGCCCGTATTGGGCGAGCTGCACTCTTTTTTTGGGAGTTTCGTAAATGGCAGTTGCCTCCGGCGCCTATAAGAAAGCCCTCGAGGGCGACCAGACACCGAAAAAGGTGTTGGTCAAAATCGACCGGGTCACGAAGAAGTTCGACGAGACGATTGCGGTGGACGATGTGTCCCTGGAAATCAAGAAAGGCGAGATCTTCGCCTTGCTCGGCGGTTCGGGTTCAGGCAAGTCCACCTTGCTGCGTATGCTCGCAGGTTTCGAGCGCCCAACCGAAGGCCGCATCTATCTGGACGGCGTGGACATTACCGACATGCCGCCCTACGAGCGGCCGATCAACATGATGTTCCAGTCCTATGCGCTGTTCCCGCACATGACCGTGGCGCAGAACATCGCGTTCGGCCTGCAGCAGGACAAGATCCCCAAGACCGAAGTCGACGCCCGCGTGGCCGAGATGCTCAAGCTGGTGCAGATGAGCCAATACGCCAAGCGCAAGCCGCACCAGCTGTCCGGCGGCCAGCGCCAGCGTGTAGCCCTGGCCCGTTCCCTGGCCAAGCGCCCCAAACTCTTGCTGCTCGATGAGCCGATGGGCGCTCTGGACAAGAAGCTGCGCTCGCAGATGCAGCTGGAGCTTGTAGAGATCATCGAGCGCGTCGGCGTGACGTGCGTGATGGTGACCCACGACCAGGAAGAGGCCATGACCATGGCCGAGCGTATCGCGATCATGCACCTGGGCTGGATCGCCCAGATCGGCAGCCCGATCGACATCTACGAAACCCCTACCAGCCGCCTGGTGTGCGAGTTCATCGGCAACGTGAACATCTTCGACACCCAGGTGGTGGACGACGCCGAAGGCCATGCGGTGCTCAAGTGCCCGGACCTGGATCGCGACATCTACGTGGGCTACGGCATCGCTACTTCGGTGGAAGACAAGTCGGTGACCTACGCGATTCGCCCGGAAAAACTGCTGGTCACCACCGAAATGCCGACCTGCGAGCACAACTGGTCCAGCGGCAAGGTGCACGATATTGCCTACCTGGGCGGCCACTCGGTGTTCTACGTGGAGTTGCCGAGCGGCAAGCTGGTGCAGTCCTTCGTCGCCAACGCCGAACGCCGTGGCCAGCGCCCAACCTGGGGCGATCAGGTTTACGTGTGGTGGGAAGACGACAGCGGCGTGGTACTTCGCTCATGAACATGAAGAAATTCAAGCGGCGCTTGGATCGCATAATCCCCAATGGCAAGCAGGTGGTCATCGGGATTCCATTCCTCTGGCTGTTTCTGTTTTTCGCACTGCCGTTTTTCATCGTATTGAAAATCAGCTTTGCCGAAGCCGACGTGGCGATCCCGCCCTATACCGAGATCTACACCTACGTTGAGCAAAAGCTGCAAGTGGTGCTGAACCTGGCCAACTACAGCCTGTTGGCGGGCGACGAGTTGTACATCGCCGCCTACCTGGGCTCGTTGAAGATGGCGTTCTTCAGCACGCTGCTGTGCCTGCTGATCGGCTACCCGATGGCCTACGCCATCGCCACGGCGCGCAAAGAGATGCAGACCGTGCTGGTGCTGCTGATCATGATGCCGACCTGGACCGCGATCCTGATCCGCGTGTATGCGTGGATGGGCATCCTCAGCAACAACGGCTTGCTCAACGGCTTCCTGATGTCCATGGGGCTGATCAGCGAACCGTTGCAGATCCTCAACACCAACATCGCGGTGTATATCGGCGTGGTCTACTCGTACCTGCCGTTCATGATCCTGCCGCTTTACGCCAACCTGGTCAAACACGACCAAAGCCTGCTGGAAGCTGCCTCCGACCTCGGTTCGAGCACCTTCAACAGCTTCTGGAAAATCACCGTGCCGCTGTCCAAGAACGGCATCATCGCCGGCTGCATGTTGGTGTTCATCCCGGTGGTGGGCGAGTTCGTGATTCCTGAACTGCTCGGCGGCCCGGAAACCCTGATGATCGGTAAAGTGTTGTGGCAGGAATTCTTCAACAACCGTGACTGGCCGGTGGCTTCTGCCTTGGCCGTGGTGATGCTGGCGATCCTGATCGTGCCGATCATTCTGTTCAACCGCAGCCAGGCCAAAGAGCTGGAGGGCAAGATATGAAGCGCTTTCGTTTCTCCAGCTTCATGCTGGTCGCAGGCTTGTTGTTTATCTACCTGCCGATGTTGATCCTGGTGATCTACTCGTTCAACGAATCCAAGCTGGTGACGGTGTGGGGCGGTTGGTCGATCAAGTGGTACGTGGGCCTGCTGGACAACACCCAATTGATGGGCTCGGTGGCCCGTTCCCTGGAAATCGCCTGCTACACGGCGGTGGCCGCGGTGGCGCTGGGCACGTTGGCGGCCTTTGTGCTCACGCGTATCAGCCAGTTCAAGGGCCGTACGCTGTTCGGCGGCCTGGTGACGGCGCCGCTGGTGATGCCGGAAGTGATCACCGGCCTGTCGCTGTTGCTGCTGTTCGTGGCCATGGCGCAGATGATCGGCTGGCCCCAGGAGCGTGGCATCGTCACCATCTGGATCGCGCACACGACGTTCTGTGCGGCGTATGTGGCGGTGGTGGTGTCGGCGCGCTTGCGTGAGCTTGATTTGTCGATCGAAGAAGCCGCGATGGATTTGGGCGCGAGGCCGTGGAAGGTGTTCTTCCTGATCACCATCCCGATGATCGCGCCGTCGCTGGCGGCGGGCGGCATGATGTCCTTTGCGCTGTCCCTGGATGACCTGGTACTGGCCAGCTTTGTGTCGGGCCCGGGTTCCACCACCTTGCCGATGGAAGTGTTCTCGGCGGTGCGCCTTGGGGTTAAACCCGAGATCAACGCGGTGGCGAGCCTGATCCTGTTGGCGGTGTCGTTGGTGACCTTCCTGGTGTGGTTCTTCAGCCGCCGGGCCGAAGAGCATCGCAAGAAGGCCATCCAGCAAGCCATCGAAGAAGCTGCAGCGGATGGCTGGCAACAGCCGGACAAGCGCCGCGCGCCTGCACCGGTCTAACTGCCGGAATGCGCTAAAAAATGTGGGAGCTGGCTTGCCAGCTCCCACATTTGATTGCATTTCAAGTCAACTATGCAGCCCATGGCGACGTGCGAATCACCTGCACAAAATTCATCGGCCTGAACCCCGGCTCCTGGTCCACCAGCACATCGGTCTTCACGTTGCCAAACGTGGTCTGCGGGCGATGGCGCAAGCCGTCGGCGAAGGCGCAGATGATGCACTCCTTGAACCCTTCACCGCGTGGATGCGCATGCACCACCGCTTCGCGCTGCACCGTGGAAAATGCGGCGTAGTCCATGCCCAGCACGTCCATCTCCACCCCGGCGGTCACCAGCGCCACGGTGGGGCGCAGGTGTTGCGGCACACCCGGCGTGGTGTGCAGGGCGATGGACAGCCACACTTGTTCGATATCGTCATCGCTCAGCCCGTAAGGCTTGAGGAACGCGGCGGCGGCATTGGCACCGTCCACTTCGAAACGCTGGTCGTCACTGCGATGACCTTCCACCAGGCCCAGGTCGTGGAACATTGCGCCGACATACAGCAGCTCCGGGTTGTAGGCCAGTTGTTTGCGCTCTCCGCTCAAGGCGCCGAACAGGAATACCCGGCGCGAGTGGTGGTACAGCAGGTCGGATTCGATGTCGCGGATGTATTCAGTGGTGGCCCTGGCCAAGGCGCTGTCGGGGATTTTGATGCCGGCGATGGTGGTTTTCATGGTGGTGCTCCTCTGGAAAGCATCCAGTCTGTTCGCGCTTGGGCGACGCAGCTATCGAGACGAGGGCGCGTTTTCGGCCAATGTGCTGCCACATCGCGCCAAGGCTGCGCGCGATCTAATGTGTGTGTGGCTTGCCTGCGATAGCATCACCTCGGTATACCTGATGAGCCCAGTTGTCTGCATCGCAGGCAAGCCAGCTCCCACAGGGTTTTGCGTCAGCCCAGAGATAAAGGTCTCCCATGCACAAAACCGTCGCGATCCTGATCTTCCCCGGCGTCCAGTCACTGGACGTGACCGGGCCCATGGATGTGTTCTGCGAGGCCAACCGCTTCCTGGCGCCCGACGATCACTACCAACTGGAGGTTATCGGCTTCGGTCACGGTTCTATGGCTGCCTCCAACGGCCTGTCCTTGCAGGCGCACAAACACTACAGCGAAGCCCGGCAGCCCTACGACCTGTTGCTGGTAGCGGGCGGCCCGCAACTGCCTTTCGAAGATTTCGGCCCTCAGTTTGATGAGTGGCTGCGCGGTGCCGCTGCCAGGGCACAGCGCTTCGGCTCGATCTGCAACGGCGCCTTCATGCTGGCCCGCGCCGGTCTGCTGGACGGTAAAACCGTCACTACCCACTGGAATGACGCCGCCAGCCTGGCGCGCCTGTGCCCTTCTGCCCAGGTCGAGGCCGACCGTCTCTATGTGCAGGACGGCAACCTCTACACCTCGGCCGGGGTCACGGCGGGTATCGATCTTTCGCTGTACCTGCTGGCCCAGGATCACGGCCCGGAAGTGGCGCTGTGCGTGGCCAAGCGCCTGGTGGTGTTCACTCAACGCTCGGGCGGGCAATCGCAATTCAGCCCGTTTCTCACACCCCATGCCGAGGCCACTTCTGCGGTGGCGCTGGTGCAGTTGTACGTGCTGGCCAACCTGACCGGGGATTTAACCATTGCCGATTTGGCCAGGGCGGCCAATATGAGTGCGCGCAATTTCTCCCGGGTGTTCGCCCGTGAAGCGCGGATCACGCCGGCGGAATTTGTCGAGAGAGCGCGGGTGGATGCGGCGCGGGTGATGCTCGAAAGCAGCCAGGCGCCGCTCAAGACGGTGGCCTATCAATGCGGATTTCGCGACGCCCAGCACATGCGCAGCGTGTTCAATCGCCGCCTGGGCGTCACGCCGCAACAGTTCAGGCTTAACTTTGCGGCGCCGGTGTAGCGATAGACAGCTATCTGGCAGGCAACAATTTCAAGGTGCCTCGGGTATTGGCTGTCACTTCCTCATCACTGAAATGCGCCTGCTCATACCCGCCTTCGATATAGCTTTGCGCCTGATCACCATAGTGAGTATCAAACGGTACGCCGCTTTGCCCCACTGGGTTGATGGTCAGTGCGTGGGCAGGGTCGGCGAAGTCGATCAGGCGCCGTGTCGAAGGCCCATAGGTCACCGGCCATGGCGCCGGTCCGATCGCGGCGGTCTGGTTGTTCGGCACTTCGTGGCTGCCCGGTGCGGCGAACGGGCCGACGTTGAAGAGCTTATCCAGCGGTTTCTGCATGCCTAGCGGATGACCATGGGTCAAGGTGTGCGCCTTGCCCCACTGCCACTGCGCCGGGTCGTCGCCGAAGGTCGTCTTGAGGTGGGCCAGGCTGTTGTCCCAGGCGAGCTTGACGATATCCGCGCGCTTGCCCTCCCACCAGGGTGAGTCCGCCGAGGCTGCCAGGCGTGGCAACGCCGCGTCGATCACGCGGGTGGTGATCAGGGTCTTGAACAGTGCATCGCCCAGCTTCGGGTGGAAGGTCGCATCGGCAAGGTTGAACAGGAACTGGTTGAACAGCGTGGCGCTGGTGGAGTCCAGCGGGTAGTCGCCTTTCCAGCTTGCGAGCTGTTCCACCAGCTTGAGTTGAGCCGGGTCCTTGATCCCTTCGCGCAGCACCGGCAGCAGCGGTGCGAGCAGGCGTGGGCCGTAGGCGGTGGTGGTGCCCAGTTGCAAAGCCTGGCTGTTGCTTACATCCCACTTCACGCTGTTGTCGCTCAACTGCGCGTTCAACTGCTGGCCACGGTCCGCGAGGTTGTAATAGCCCGGGATCTCCATGCCGGTGGGCGAGACCGGTTGGGCGTTGGCGGAGACCACATAGCCACGTGCCGGGTTCTCTTCCTGGGGGTTGGCGCTGAACGGGTAGAAGCCCAACTTGTCGGCCTGGGTGGTGCTGCCATCGAGGATGAACGCCGGGTTGACGCCGGCCGGGCGGATCGGCAACTGCGCTGCCGCCCACCAGCCGATATCGCCCTTGGCATTGGCCCATATGATGTTCAGGCCCGGTGCCGACACCTTGGCGGCCGCGGCACGTGCCTTGGCCAGGGTATCGGCGCGGTTGAGTTGGTAGAAGCCTTCGAGGATCGGGTTTTCGGTGTCCAGGAACGCCCACCACATGGCAATTGGCGTGCTGCCCGCGTTCTCGCCGAGCACGTCATTGATGATCGGGCCGTGGGGCGAACGGCGCAGCGTGAGGGTCACCGGCGCCTGGCCCTTGACCTGGATCTGTTGCTCGCTGCTGGTCATGTCGACCCATTGGCCGTGATACCAGACCTGGTTGGGGTTGTCCGGGTTGACCTTCTCGGCGACCAGATCAAGGTCGTCGTTCTGGAACATGGTCAGGCTCCAGCCGAAGTCCAGGTTGTGCCCCAGGAACGCCACCGGCACCAGCGCGTTGTGATAGCCGTACAGCTCAAAGCCTGGCGCCGACAGCTGCGCCTCGTACCACACCGATGGCACCGAGAAGCGGATATGCGGGTCACCCGCCAGCAACGGCTTGCCGCTTTTGGTATGGCTGCCGCTGACGGCCCAGGCGTTGCTGCCCTCGAACTGCGGCAGGCCGTTGTCGGCCAGGGCCTGCTCACTCAGGGCGGCGATGGCGCCGAGGGTTTGCCAGTCACTGGCCGCCAGGTTGAGCGCACCCTTGGGTTGCCAGTCGAGATCGAACACTTTCAGGTAGTCGCTGCCCAGATGGTCGCGTACGTAAGTCAGCACCGGCTCGGTACGAAAGGCGGCGGCAAAGCTGTAAGCCATGTACCCGGCGACGCTGATGCTGTCCTCGACGGTAAAGCGGCGCTTGGGGATGCCCAGCACGTCGAACTCCATGGGGCTGGCGTGGCTGTCCTGATATTGGTTGATCCCGTCCAGATAGGCTTGCAGGGCTTTGGACGACGCTGAATCGGGGTCCATGTGCTCTGCGTAGCTCAAGGCGCGCTCACGAATGCGCAGGCTGCGAAACAGCTTGTCGGTTTCAAGCAGTTTGGGCCCCAGCACTTCGGCCAGTTCGCCACGGGCCAGGCGCCGCATGACCTCCATCTGGAACAGCCGGTCCTGGGCATGCACATAGCCCAGGGCGCGGTACAGGTCAGCCTCGTTCTCGGCACGGATATGCGGTACGCCACGGTCGTCGTAGCGCACCGTGACCGAGCTTTGCAGGTGGGCCAGCGGCACTGTGCCCTGACGCGTGGGCTGCTTGCTGTAGACATACCAACCGGCGCCGAGGGCGACCAGCGCAATCAGCACCGCGAAAATCTGCAAGACGCGCTTCATGAACATTCCTTACCAGAGTGGACGGGCTACAGATCCTTAGGCCACGAACAATAGCAGCCTACCGCGAGGGTGTGAGTGGCATTCACTTCGCGTCCGGTTCCAAGGGCCTTGAGAATGGGTTCGATAAAACTGTTGCTGGCATTGCACGTCAGCCCTTCGCTGTAGGGGCCGAAATAGGCCAGCTTGCCTGTGCGGTCCCAGATGCCTACGGCCGGGCTGGCGGGTATCCGATCGGCGCCAGGCAGGGCGTCGAGGATTTTCATGTGGCGCAGGTTGTCGGGCAGGGTGCCGTGGCTACCGGCTTTTTGCAGGGCGTAAAACTCGACCCCTTGGGGCTCGTACTGCTCGATCAGTTCACCCAGGTGTTGCTGGTTGCCGACATTGCACGGGCAGGCCGGGTCCCAGAAGTGCACCAGGCGAATCGGGCCAGGGCCGCTGAGGGCGGCGGGCAGTTGCAGCGCGTCGCCGGAAAATACCGCCGTGTGTTCGCTGAAGGCGCGCAGGTAGCGGCCCTGGAACCAGTCATACGCGGCCCACAGCACGCCGGCGCAGATAACCAGGATCAGGCTGGCGAACAGGGCGTTGCGGTAGGGCGGTCGCATTCAGAGGTATCCTCGCAGGTCGCGTAGCTTGCCATGCTTGTCCTGACAGATGAATATCGCAGCTCGATATTCATCTTCACCGCCAGTCTGGAAGCCTTTATGCCCGTCACCTTTGACCCTGATCATCTGCGCGAAAGCCTGCGGCCCCTGGTGGACGCGCAACCGCTTAGCGCCGAGGCAAGGGTCTATCAACGTTTCTATGGGCTTGACCTGGCCGCTCGCAAGGTGCCGGCGGTGAGCCGGTTGGGGCGCCTGGAGGTGGGCGAGTTTGAAGTGGTGGCCCAGGTGTGGTGGCCGCCTGCGCCGGTGGCAACGATGTTCATGTTCCACGGTTTCTACGACCACATGGGGTTGTACCGCCATGTGGTGGATTGGGCGCTGGACCAGGGCTTTGTGGTGATCGCCTGCGACTTGCCGGGCCACGGCTTGTCCAGCGGCCCGCGCGCCAGCATCGATGAGTTTGCGGTGTACCAGAGCGTGGTGCAGGCGTTGTTCGCTGAGGCCAAGGCGCTGCAATTGCCGCAACCCTGGCACCTGTTCGGGCAAAGCACCGGCGGCGCCATTGTGGTGGATCACTTGCTCAACCACGGCGCCGACAGCCCGGCCCAGGGCAAGACCTTCCTGCTCTCACCGCTGGTGCGGCCGCGTGCCTGGGGATGGTCGCAGGTCAGCTATTACCTGCTGCGCCCGTTCGTCAAAGGCATCGCCCGACGCTTCAGCGATAACTCCAACGACCCTGCGTTCAAACCGTTCCTTGAAGCCGACCCACTGCAGCCGCGCCAATTGCCCACCGCTTGGGTAGGGGCGCTGGCGCGCTGGATCAAACGCATCGAAGCCGCACCCCGCAGCCCACGGCGGCCGGTGATCGTGCAGGGTGAGGAAGATATGACGGTGGATTGGCAACACAATTTGCAGGTGCTACGCGGTAAGTTCGACCGGCCCGAGGTGTTGATGCTGCCGCGGGGCAGGCATCACCTGGCCAATGAGATTCCAGAGATTCGTAATGAGTACTTCAAGTACCTCACCGATCACCTGAACTAACGCATTTTAAATGTGGGAGGGGGCTTGCCCCCGATTGCGGTGTGTCAGTCATATATCTGGTGACTGACACTCTGCTATCGGGAGCAAGCCCCCTCCCACAATTACTGCGTCAGGCTTGAGGTGCTTTGGCCGACAGCCAGCCCTGCGCGAATGGCTGCCAGGGCCGCCTGGTAATACGCCTTACCTTCCGGCGATTCGGCAAACGTAGCGAACTCTTCCAGCTCCGGGTCGGACAAATCCCGGTAGACGTACAACAGCGTGTTGTTCAGGTCCTTGTCGATTTGTTGCATCAACCGTTCGCGCTGCCCATTCAACATGCCTTGGGCCTGACCGCCGCCAAGCAAGCCGGGGATCATCTGGCTCAAGCTGTCGGCCGCCACACCGGCAATCGCCAGGCTGACTTCTGCACCGGCCTCGCGGGCGGGCAGGGCTTGGGCCAGATGGCCGATGATCAGGCTGCGGGTGGCGTCGGCCTGGATTTTCGGCAAGCCCTGGGCGTTTTTCGCCAACTGGTCGCGGCGCGTGGCCAGCAATTCTGCAGCGACGATCTTGCGGCCCAGGGGCGATTGGAAGAACGCCAGGGCCGGTTTCGGGTTGGCCAGGTGCTTGCGCAGTTGCGCCTCGGCACGCTGATCCATGGCTTGGGCGCCAAAGCGCTTATTGCTGTTGTCCACCAGCGCCTGATACACCACCGGCGGCAGGCTATTGCGGTAGCGTTGCTGGGCGGCACTGAGGGCGTCATTGAAATGCGCACGTTGTTCGGCCCAGCCGGCAACCTTGTACAACTGGTCATGGCTGTCTGCCCAGGCGGGCAAAACGCAGAACATCAACACGGTAAAAAACAAACGACGCATATGGACTCCTGTCAGTCGGCCACTATTGTCCGTGTCGGGCGTAGGATTTGTCGAGAAGTCCTATCAGACAGCTGATTTAAAGTGCATTCGGGCGCTCGACGGCGCTGTCGGATTCTCAGGCGTATGGATACTATGCGCGCCATGCAAATATCCCTCGATGACCCGCTGCTGCAACGTATCGTTGACGACTTGGCCGAAAAAGGCTGGTCGCAGCAGAATGGCTTCCTGCCCCAGGCTCTGACCCTGGAACTGGCGGCTGAGTGCCATAAACGTGCGGCCGAAGGTGAGCTGGCACCGGCGGCAGTCGGGCGCGGGCCGGCCCAGGAGATTCGCGAGGGTATTCGCGGTGATCATATTCAGTGGCTGGAGGAGGGTGACGCGGCGGTTTGCGACACCTATATGGCCGTCATGGACAGCCTGCGCCTGGCAATGAACCGCAGCCTGTTCCTTGGGCTGGAAGATTTCGAAAGCCACTTCGCGATGTACCCGCCCGGTGCGTTTTACCTCAAGCATGTGGACCGCTTTCGTGACGACGACCGGCGCATGGTCTCGGCGGTGATCTACCTGAACGACGCCTGGCTGCCCGAGCATGGCGGCCAGTTGCGCATGTACCTCAAGGGCGGCGTCGAATATGACGTGGTGCCCACCGGCGGCTGTCTGGTGGTGTTTTTGTCGGGCGAGGTGCCCCACGAGGTACTGCCTGCCACGCGGGAGCGCCTGTCCCTGACCGGCTGGTTTCGCCGGCGGGGCAACGAGCCGTTCTGAGCAGGCGGCCCCTCCCACATTTGACCTACTGTGTCTTGACTATCGGTGTTCGGCTTTCAAACCACTTCTGCTCCAGCGCTTTCAAGCGGCCATCCGCTTTCACCCGCTCCAGCGCCTTGTCCAGGCTGCTCTTGAACGCGGGGTTGCCCTTCTGAAACGGGATCACCAGTTCAGGTTTGTCGTTATAAGCGGCGCTGACATCGAAACGATCCTTCAGCTCGGCAGTCATAGCGATATGGTTGATTGCCACATCGTACTTGCCGGTCGCCACGCCGTTCATCAGGTCGGCATCATCGGTGGTGATAAACGAGGAGCGTACGTCCATTTCTTTCGCCAGTTGCTCGCCCAGTTCCACTTCAAAGCCGGTGAGCTTGTCGCCTTCCTTGAAATTGAACGGCGGGGTGTTGGCTTCCAGGGCTATACGCAGTTCGCCGCGATCATTGACGTCATCGATCAGCTCGGCATGGGCCAATGGGCTCAGAAGGGCAAGCAACAGTAACAGGCCAGGCGAAAAGCGCATGATCACTCCTAGAGAATTCGAATGGACGAGGCGCTGTTCAGCATCGTTTTGCTATGGTGTCGGGTGCCTTGGACCGCAATTTATCGCGAAGTTGTCATAACCCTACAGATTTCACTGAAAAACTGGAGAAGCGAATGAAAGCCCTTTTGTCCCGTGCAACCCTGGCGTCCCTGCTGCTGGGTGCTTCGATGTTGGCCAGCGCTGCCGACCTGCCGCGCACACCGGCTCCTGCTGGTGCTGAAGTGTTCATTGTCTCGCCCAAAGACGGCGCTACTGTCGACAAAACCTTCACCGTCAAATTTGGCATCAAGGGCCTGGACCTGGAGCCGATCGACAAACAGGTACCGGGCGCCGGCCATCATCACCTGCTGGTAGATCAGGAAGTGGGGGCGCTCAACGCAAACGAAGCGATCCCGGCCACGCCTACATCGATTCACTTCGGCAAGGCGCAAACCGAGACCGAGCTGACCCTCACGCCAGGCAAGCACACCTTGCAACTGGTGGCTGGCGACAACGTGCATCGCCAGTTCGAGCCTACGGTAGCCTCGAAAGTCATCACGGTTAACGTCAAGTAAGATTTGTTCAGATGCAAAAAAGGGAGCCCCGAGGGGCTCCCTTTTTCGTGGTGCGGTTGAAACCTTAGAACAACACGCGGCTACGGATAGTGCCGTTGATGTGCTGCAGCTTCTCTTGCGCCAGGTCCGAGTACTCGGCGTCGACGTCGATGACCACGTAGCCGACCTTCTCGTTGGTCTGCAGGAACTGACCGGAGATGTTGATGCCGTTTTCCGCGAAGACCTTGTTGATCTCCATCATCACGCCCGGGATGTTCTGGTGGATGTGCAGCAGGCGGTGCTTGCCCGGGTGAGCCGGCAGGGCCACTTCCGGGAAGTTGACCGACGATACCGAGGTACCGTTGTCGCTGTACTTGACCAGTTTTTCCGAGACTTCCAGGCCGATGTTGGCTTGGGCTTCAGCGGTGGAGCCGCCGATGTGCGGGGTCAGGATCACGTTGTCCAGGCCACGCAGCGGGCTTTCGAAAATGTCATCGTTGGAGCGTGGCTCCACCGGGAACACGTCGATGGCGGCGCCGATCAGGTGCTTGTCCTTGATCGCGTCGGCCAGGGCATCGAGCTTGACCACAGTGCCGCGAGCGGCGTTGATCAGGATCCCGCCTTTCTTGATCGCGCGGATTTCCTTCTCGCCGATCATCCACTGGGTCTCGGCGGTTTCCGGGACGTGCAGGGTGACGATATCGGACATGCCCAGCAGTTCGGTCAGGCTGGCGACTTGAGTCGCGTTGCCCAATGGCAGCTTGGTCAGGGTGTCATAGAAGAACACCTGCATGCCCAGGCCTTCAGCCAACACCGACAGCTGCGTGCCGATCGAGCCGTAACCGACGATACCCAGCTTCTTGCCGCGGATCTCGAAGGAGTTGGCCGCGCTCTTGATCCAGCCGCCACGGTGGCAGGAGGCGTTCTTCTCTGGGATACCGCGCAGCAGCAGGATGGCCTCGGCCAATACCAGCTCCGCTACGGAACGGGTGTTGGAGTACGGTGCGTTGAACACCGCGATGCCGCGCTCGCGCGCTGCGTTGAGGTCAACCTGGTTGGTGCCGATGCAGAAACAACCGACCGCCACGAGTTTCTTGGCGTGGTCGAAGATCTCTTCGGTCAGCTGAGTGCGGGAGCGAATGCCGATAAAGTGCGCGTCGGCGATCTTTTCCTTGAGCTGGGCTTCCGGCAGAGAACTGGTGATGTACTCAATGCTGGTGTACCCGGCGGCTTTCAGAACGTCGACAGCCGATGGGTGGACGCCTTCCAGAAGAAGGAACTTGATCTTGCTCTTATCGAGAGAAGTCTTGCTCATCTGCGTAAACCTGTATCCCGGAGAAAATTGGCAGGGAGTCGAGCAGCGCAAGCTGACCCGGACGGCAGGAAAGCCGTCACCGCAGAAACGCCCTTTGGGTCTGTCCTGCGGGGGCGGTATGCTAGCATACGCACCCCGCTAAACACCTATTCCTGCGACGTGAAGCGTTCTCAGGATGACCATGAATTGTTCGAGAGTTCTGTCGATGACCCATCCTGCCCTGATTGATGAGCTAAAGACCCTGGTTGAGCCCGGCAAAGTGCTGACCGATGCCGACTCCCTGGAGGCTTACGGCAAGGATTGGACCAAGCACTTCGCCCCCGCGCCCAGCGCTATCGTGTTTCCCAAGACCACTGAGCAGGTGCAGGCCATCGTCCGTTGGGCCAACGAGCACAAGGTAGCACTGGTGCCGTCCGGTGGGCGCACCGGCCTGTCGGCCGCGGCAGTCGCGGCCAATGGCGAAGTGGTGGTGTCGTTCGACTATATGAACCAGATCCTCGACGTGAACCTCACCGACCGCACCGCCGTGTGCCAGCCGGGCGTGGTCACCAAGCAATTGCAGAACGTCGCTGAAGAAAACGGCCTGTACTATCCGGTGGATTTTGCCTCGTCCGGTTCCAGCCAGATTGGCGGCAATATCGGCACCAATGCCGGCGGGATCAAGGTGATTCGCTACGGCATGACCCGCAATTGGGTGGCCGGCATGAAAGTTGTTACCGGCAAGGGCGATGTGCTGGAACTGAACCGCGACCTGATCAAAAACGCCACCGGCTACGACATGCGCCAGCTGTTTATCGGCGCCGAGGGCACCCTGGGGTTTGTGGTCGAAGCCACCATGCGCCTGGACCGTGCCCCGAAAAACCTCACCGCCATGGTACTCGGCACCACCGACTTCGACTCGATCATGCCGGTGCTGCACGCGTTCCAGAGCAAGCTGGACCTGACCGCCTTCGAATTTTTCTCCGACAAGGCCCTGGCTAAAGTCCTCGGCCGTGGCGATGTGCCGGCGCCATTCGAAACCGAGTGCCCGTTCTACGCGCTGCTGGAATTCGAGGCCACCACTGAAGAAGTCGCCAACCATGCGTTGGAAACGTTCGAGCATTGCGTCGAGCAGGGCTGGGTACTGGACGGCGTGATGAGCCAGAGTGAAACCCAGTTGCACAACCTGTGGAAGCTGCGCGAGTACATCTCCGAGACCATCTCCCACTGGACACCGTACAAGAACGATATTTCGGTCACCGTCTCCAAAGTGCCGGCATTCTTGAGCGAAATTGATGCGATCGTCGGCGAACACTACCCGGATTTCGAAATCGTCTGGTTCGGTCATATCGGTGACGGTAACCTGCACTTGAACATCCTCAAGCCCGAAAACCTGAGCAAGGACGAGTTCTTCGCCAAGTGTGCCACCGTGAACAAGTGGGTGTTCGAAACCGTCGCCAAGTACAACGGCTCGATTTCCGCTGAACACGGCGTGGGCATGACCAAGCGTGATTACCTGACCTACAGCCGCTCGCCGGTTGAAATCGAGTACATGAAGGCTGTGAAGGCCGTGTTCGACCCGAACGGGATCATGAACCCTGGCAAAATCTTCGCGGTTTAACCGCACCTGAAGGAGTCGTTCCATGAGCTACCAGCACAAGTATGTCGACGGCACCAACATCCACTTCCCTGTGGGCAAACTGGTGTGCATCGGGCGTAACTACGTCGAACACGCCAAGGAACTGGATAACCCGGTGCCCACCGAGCCTTTGCTGTTCATCAAGCCCGGTAGCTGCGTAGTGCCGTTGGAAGGTGGTTTTGCGATTCCCACCGAACGCGGTTCGGTGCATTACGAGGTGGAAATCGCGGTGTTGATCGGCAAGCCGTTGTCGAACAAGCCAAACCGCGAAGAAGTCCTCGACGCCATCTCCGGCTTCGCCCCGGCGCTGGACCTGACCCTGCGCGACAAACAGGCCGAGCTGAAATCCAAGGGCCTGCCGTGGGAAATCGCCAAGTGCTTCGACGGCGCGGCGGTGCTTGCCCCCTTCGTGGTCAGCAGTACCTTTGCGGACGTGACCGACATCGGCATACGCCTGACCATCAACGGCGAAGTGCGCCAGGATGGCAACAGCGCGCAGATGCTCAACCCGATCGTGCCGATGATTCAGTACATGGCTGGTTGCTTCTCCCTGCAGGCGGGTGATGTGATTCTCACCGGCACCCCGGCAGGTGTTGGCCCATTGAATGTGGGGGATGAACTGGTGTTGGAGCTGGCGGGTGTGAACCGTTTCGAAAGTACTGTGCGCTGACTCACTGTAGAAATGCGGTAAAAAATGTGGGGGGAGCAAGTCGAATCGTCGCACCGCCCCTCCCACATTGGTTTTGTGTATATCCCAAGTATGGGCTTTTGCATTTTTTTCACACGCCATCCGGATAATCCCAGCCTCTTGCGCGCAGGCCGTTGAATCCTGTGCTATCCCATACAGCTGACTTTCCGGAAAAGCGCTCAATGGCCGTGCCTCTACCCACTTCGAAAACCTCGCTTCGCTCGCGCTTGTCCATGCGCTGGTATTCCTGGGTATTTTTGGCCGGTGCCATTCTGTATGGCGTGGCCTGGGCCATGCACTGGGATGATCGCGGTGTGCTGTGGGTGCTGGAGCGCTTCGAGAGCCCGGTTGAACGCCAGGAGAGTGTTTGGCTCCCGGACTATCAGGCGGTCATCGACGCCAAGCTGCTGCCCGGTATGGAGAAGGATGAGGCTTCCGACCTGTCCTACAACCCCCAGACCAAAACCCTGTTTTCCGTCATGGGCAAAAACCCGTTTCTGGTAGAGCTGAGCCTGCAAGGCGACGTATTGCGCAAGATGCCGCTCAATGGCTGGAACAATCCTGAGGGCGTGACGGTGATGGAAAACGGCTCGATGGCCGTGGTAGATGAACGCGACCACACTGTGACCGTGGTAAAGGTGGACGCCGGCACCACAGCGCTGAACAAAGCTGATTTCCCAAGCCATGACCTGGGCCCCTCCAAAGACCAGAACAAAGCCTTTGAAGCGATCGCGTGGGACAAGCGCAATCAGCAGCTTGTGCTGGGCGAAGAGCGGCCGCCGGCCTTGTTCACGTGGAAGAGCGATGGCAACACGCTGACCGGCGACAAGCAAAAGCTGGCCAGCACCGAACTGGATGTGCGCAACCTTTCGGCCTTGTCCATTGACCCGCGCACTGGGCACTTGCTGGTGCTGTCGGCCGATTCCCACCTGTTGCTGGAACTGGACGAAACAGGCGAGCAAGTCAGCTTCATGACCTTGCTCGGTGGCTTCAACGGCCTGAAAGACACCATCCCGCGCGCCGAAGGGGTGACCCTGGATGAGAGCGGCAACCTGTACATGGTCAGTGAACCCAACTTGTTCTATCGTTTTGAAAAGCAAAAATAACTGACGAATTACGTCAGACTTTTCTTTATAAACGGCATTCGCCAGACAGTTCGGCGCGTTTAAGTTTAAATTCAGGCGACCTTGATATCTATTCGCCAGTTTTTTCACTGAGCCCGCCCCGATGCGTCGACTTGCCCGCCCCAAACCTGCTGTTTTCATCTTGCTGTTGCTTGCCCTGGTTGCCGCCGGGGTCGTTGCGCAGCAGTTTCGTCTGTTCGAGCGTGCCTGGTTCAACTGGCAGGTGTGGCGCCAGCCTGCCGATGAGCGCGCCATTGGCCTGGCGGATTACCGCGTGACCCTGGAAGGCCAGGTGATCGAAGGGCTCGACGATGATGTCTCGGCCCTCACTTACGATCCGGTGCGCAAAAGCCTGTTTACCGTCACCAATAAAAACGCCGAGCTGGTGGAGCTGTCCCTGGAGGGCAAGATCCTGCGACGCATTCCACTGGTGGGGTTTGGCGATGCAGAGGCTGTGGAGTTTATCAGTGACAACATTTACGTCATCAGCGATGAGCGCCAGCAGCGCTTGATCAAGGTGCATGTGGACGATGACACCCAATTCCTCGACGCTGCCGATGCAGAGCAAATGACCTTGGGCGTGCACATCGGTGGCAACAAGGGTTTCGAAGGGTTGGCCTACGACTCAGTGGGCAAGCGCCTGTTCGTGGCCAAGGAGCGCGACCCGATGCTGATCTACGAGGTCCACGGCTTCCCGCATTTCAAACCGGAAAAAACCTACTCGGTACATGTGATCAACAACCCCAAGCGCGATGCAGGGCTGTTTGTACGCGACCTGTCGAGCCTGCAATACGACGAACGCAGCGGCCATCTGCTGGCGCTGTCGGATGAGTCGTTCCTGGTATTGGAGCTGGATATCGACGGTCGCCCCTTAAGCAGTTTGTCATTGCTTAAGGGGCGCCATGGCCTGAGCAAGCGCGTGCCCCAGGCCGAAGGAATCGCCATGGACGACGACGGTACCTTGTATTTGGTCAGCGAGCCGAACCTGTTCTACGTGTTCAAGAAGCCCTGATCAGAACATCCATTGCACGCCCAGTGAATAGCCGGTTTGGCTGCCTTCGGCATGCCCCAGGCGGCCATTGACCTCGGCGTATACACCCAGCTGTGGGGTGATCGCCAATTGGCTGCCGACTTGCGCGCGGCCAAAGCTCTTGTCCGGTGAGCCGAGCCGAGCGGTGCGCGCCTGGCCATCGGCGCGTGCCGTCAGTTGCAGGTCGTCCAGGCGGCCGTCGGCCAGTTCCTTGACCCAGGCGATGTCGCCATACGGCATCAGGCTCAGGCCATAGGGCAGGGCAACCGCGCCACGCACGCGCCAGCCGAGGCTGGCTTCCAGGGAATCGAAAGACTGTTCTTCATACTCCAGGGCTGTGCGCAGGTTCTGCTTTTCGTGGAACTTGTCGATGCGGTAGTGGCTGTAGTCCAGACCGGCGAAAGGCCCGCTCTTGAGGGCGCCGAAGTCAAAGTCATAGCCGCCCAAGACCCGTGCGCCCAACGCCAGGGCATCGGCCTCGCCGGTCAATTGCTGATTGAGCAGGATCGGCCCGCCATTGGCCTGGATGACCAGGTTGCGCTTGGAATCGAAGCGCGTGTGGCCGACGCTCAGGTCGCCGGCCAACCAGCTTGGCCCGCCATCATTGAGCAATGCATAGGCGGCTGCCTGCCAAGTGTCGCTGTCCAGTTTGCCGCGATGCTCGAGTTTGTCGCGCCCATTGAGGTAGCTCAGGCTGGCGCCGATATTCAGGCTCGAGGTCAGTTGATAGTCGCCAAGCGCATGCAGGCCCAGGCGCCGGGCTTCGGGGTTGGGAGCGCTGTCGAAGCCGCTGTCCGGGCTGTATTCGCCATCCACGCCGATCTCGCCATCAAAGCTGCCGACCTCACGGCTAGCGGCCTGCAGGCTCAGCCAGCGGCGATCATGCAGGCGCACCAGGGCCTGATGCTGGCGTTGCAGGTTGTCTTGCATGTTGCGTGCAACGGCACCGCCGGACGCCGTTGAGGCCATCAGGTCGGCGTTGGTCAGTTCCAGCACCAGGCGGCTGAGCAGGCGCGAGTAGTCACGCAGGCGCTGGTCGATGCGCGCCTGGCCGAAGGCATCGGTGAGCACGGCCTTGTTGTCTTCTTTAGGGTCGTGCCAGGTGGAGCCGCCGGGGATTTTCGGGTTGTCGGTCTGGGTGTAGCCGTCCAGGTCGCCCAGTTCCCAATTAGTGGCTTCTATATAAAGGATTGGGATGTTGAGCGGTTCAAAGGCCTCGCCATCACTGCAACAGCCCGTGCCCTTGGGGTATTTCGGGTCCAGGCCGGGGTTGGTGAACAGTGGGATGTTCAGCTCCTTGGCGATCTGCAACGTATGCTCGCGCAAGGACGCCAAGGCCGGGTTGGCGGTGCTGTTCTGGCCGGCGTGGGCGTACATCATGTCGCCGGTGATCAAGCTGTCGAGGTTGATCATCGCGAGTATATTGGCGCGCTGGCTGGCGCTGAGTGAGTCGACAAAGGCCCGGGAGCCGCGCAAGCCTTCTTCTTCCGCGCCGAAGCCGACTACTTGCAGGCCATTTTCCAATGACAGGCCGCTGAGGTTCTTCGCCACCTCGGTCAACACGCTGGCGCCGGAGCCATTGTCGTCCAGGCCTTGCAGGGCCGGGCGGCCGAAGTAGGTATCGAAATGCGCGCCAATCACCACGTACTGCGGCTGGGTGCCGGCAGCGTAGGTCACAACGTTTTGTGACGCACGGCTGCCGCTGTTCCAGGTGAAGTCCTGGCGGCTGGTGGCATAGGCCGTGCCCATCTGACTTTGCATCCAATCCGCAGCGCCGGCGAAATTAGCCGTGCCGCGATACCTGCCAGGGTAGTCGTTGATCAGTTTTTCCAGGGTGGTGTTGGCGTGCTGGCCGTAATCGTAGGCGTGGGCTTGCGTGGACAGCAGGGCACCGGCAACGCTGATGGCGAAGGCGAGGGGCTTGATCACAAGGGTCTTCCTTGAGGTGAGGGAGATGTTCAGGCCCAGACCCTTTGCACAATGCGCGCCTCATTCCGTGGGCGGCTGCAAATTGGCGCACTGTTAAACGCGTGGGTCGCGTGGCTGTAATTTGTAACGGATTGGATACCAGGTGGGGCGGTGCGTGCCGTGACCGAGCGCACGGTTTTGGAGAGGAGTGCTGCGAAAGGTAGCGTTTTTGTTACAGCGAGGGCTCTCAAATGTGGGAGGGGGCTTGCTCCCGATAGCGGAATGTCAGCTACAGATTAGCTGCCTGATACATTGCCATCGGGAGCAAGCCCCCTCCCACAGTTGTTAAGCCTTGAGGGTTTTCACGCCTTCGGAGGTACCCAGCAGCAACACATCCGCCGGGCGCGCAGCGAACAGGCCGTTGGTGACCACGCCCACTATGGCGTTGATCTGCGTCTCCAGCTCCACCGGGTTGGTGATCTGCATATTGAACACGTCAATGATGATGTTGCCGTTGTCGGTCAACACCCCTTCGCGGTATACCGGGTCGCCGCCCAGTTTTACCAGCTCGCGGGCCACGTGGCTGCGGGCCATGGGGATGACTTCCACCGGCAGCGGGAATGCACCGAGTACCGGCACCAGCTTGCTGGCATCGGCGATGCAGATGAAGGTCTTGGCCACGGCCGCTACGATTTTCTCGCGGGTCAGGGCTGCGCCGCCGCCTTTGATCAGGTTCAGGTGTTCGTCGCTTTCATCGGCGCCGTCCACGTAGAACTCCAGATCGCTCACGGTGTTGAGCTCGTACACCGGAATGCCATGGCCTTTAAGGCGTGCAGCGGTGGCTTCGGAACTCGCCACGGCGCCGTCGAATGCGCCCTTGTGCTGGGCCAGTGCGTCGATAAAGCAGTTGGCAGTGGAGCCGGTGCCGACACCGACGATGCTCTTGTCGTCGAGTTTGGGAAGGATTAAATCGACGGCGGCCTGGGCCACTGCCTGTTTGAGTTGATCCTGGGTCATGCGGGCTCCGGAACGGGCGGGGAGTTATCGAGGGGCGCGAGTATAACCCAACAAAACCTCCGGATTCGTGTGGTCGCCCGCCCAAACGCTGGGTTAGACTCCTTGGCCCTGCCCAACTCGTGAAGTAGATGCCTGCCGATGCTTGAACACTACGTCAAAAAGATCCTCACCTCGCGCGTGTATGACATCGCCGTGGAAACTCCCTTGCAGACTGCCCGCCAGCTCTCCGAGCGGTTGGGCAACAAGGTATGGCTCAAGCGCGAAGACTTGCAGCCGGTGTTCTCGTTCAAGATTCGCGGCGCCTACAACAAGCTGACCCAATTGAGCAGCGAGGAACGCGCCCGTGGCGTGGTCACGGCATCGGCGGGCAACCATGCCCAGGGCTTGGCCCTGGCGGCCAAGGTGCTGGGGGTCAAGGCCACCATCGTGATGCCCAAGACCACCCCGGAGATCAAGGTCGAAGGCGTGCGCTCGCGGGGCGGCAAAGTGGTGCTGCACGGTGATTCCTTCCCGGAAGCCCTGGCCTATTCGCTCAAGCTGGTCGAAGAAAAAGGCTACGTCTACATTCACCCCTACGATGATCCACACACGATTGCCGGGCAGGGCACCGTGGCGATGGAAATCCTGCGCCAGCACCCGGGGCCGCTGGACGTGATTTTCGTACCGGTGGGCGGCGGCGGGCTGATCGCCGGTATTGCGGCGTATGTGAAATACCTGCGTCCGGAAATCAAGATCATCGGCGTTGAGCCGGACGACTCCAACTGCCTGCAAGCCGCCATGGCGGCAGGCGAGCGCGTGGTGCTGCCGACCGTGGGAATCTTTGCTGATGGCGTGGCGGTGGCTCAGATCGGTCAGCACACCTTCGACATCTGCAAGGATCATGTGGATGAAGTTATCACCGTCAGCACCGATGAAATCTGCGCGGCGATCAAGGATATCTACGACGACACGCGCTCCATCACCGAGCCGGCAGGCGCGTTGGGCGTGGCCGGGATCAAGAAGTACGTCGAGACTCGCGGCGTCAGCGGCCAGACCTTTGTCGCCATCGACTCCGGCGCCAACGTCAACTTCGATCGCCTGCGCCATGTGGCCGAGCGCGCCGAGCTGGGTGAAGGCCGCGAAGCCATCATCGCGGTAACCATTCCCGAGCAGCCGGGCAGTTTCAAGGCGTTCTGCGAGGCCGTGGGCAAGCGCCAGATCACCGAATTCAATTACCGCTACCACTCTGGCAGCGAAGCGCACATCTTCGTCGGCGTGCAGACCCACCCGGAAAACGATCCGCGCAGCGCACTGATCGCCAGCCTGACCAGCCAGGGTTTCCCCGTGCTGGACCTGACCGAAAACGAACTGGCCAAGTTGCACATTCGCCATATGGTGGGCGGCCATGCGGCCAAAGTCAGCGATGAGGTGGTGTTTCGCTTCGAATTTCCGGAGCGTCCGGGCGCCTTGTTCAACTTCTTGCACAAGCTGGGCGGGCGCTGGAACATTTCGATGTTCCACTATCGCAACCACGGTGCAGCGGACGGCCGTGTGGTCGCCGGGCTGCAAGTGCCGGCGGACGAGCGCCACCTGGTGCCGGCAGCCCTGGCTGAAATCGGCTACCCGTACTGGGATGAAAGCGAAAACCCGGCCTACCAGTTGTTCCTCGGTTGAGCGACTACGCTGACTGAGCGGCCTTTAAGGAATCGAGACCATGGAAACACTGACCACCCTCAAGGTTATCCACATCACCGCCACCGTGTTGCTGCTGCTCAGCGGCCTCGGCCTGGCCGTACTGGCCTGGCGTAAACGCAGCGCCGGCCCGGCGGTTACCGTGCAACGCCCATGGGCGTTCGTGTGGCTGCTGATGGGCATTTGCCTGGTCAGTATGCCGTTCACCGGTTGGTGGCTGGTGCACCTGATCGGCTGGCCCCTGGGGCAAACCTGGATTTTAGGCTCCAGCATCCTCTACACCGTGGCGGCGCTGGCGTGGTTCTGGCTGGTGGCGCGCCTTAATCGCCTGCGCAAAGGTGAGGGCGGCAGCCTGAATTTTACCCTGGTGCTGGCGGTGGTCAGCCTGGTGGGGTTTGTGGCGATTGCAGGGCTGATGGGCGCCAAGCCGGTTTAAAGCGTTAGGCCGCGTCGCCTTCATCGCAGGCAAGCCAGCTCCCACAGGGGAATGCATTCCAAATGTGGGAGCTGGCTTGCCTGCGATAGCGTCATCAGCTGCGCAGAGTGATCACCGGCCAGCCCCGCTTCTGCGCTTCAGCGCGCAAATTCGGATCCGGGTCCACCGCCACCGGATGCGTCACCTGCTCCAGCAACGGCAAATCATTCATCGAGTCGCTATAGAAGTAGCTGTCTTCCAGGCTGTACCCAGTCTCTTCCAACCAACGGTTCAAGCGCGTCACTTTGCCTTCACGAAAGCACGGTATATCGGTGCTGCGCCCGGTATAGCGGCCGTCGAGCATTTCGCATTCGGTGGCGATCAGGGTCTCGACGCCCAGCAACTCGGCAATCGGCGCGGTGACGAAGCGGTTGGTCGCAGTGATGATCACCAGCTTGTCGCCGGCGGCGCGGTGTTTGGCCAGCAATTGCGCCGCCAGGGGCAGCATCAGCGGGGCGATGCAGTCGCGCATGAAGTCGCGGTGCCACTCGTCCAACTGGGCCATCTCGGTACGGCCGAGGATTTCCAGGCTGAAGTTCAGGTAGGCAGCATTGTCGAGCTTGCCGGCCAGGTAGTCCTGGTAGAACTCGTCGTTGCGGGCCTTGTAGGCCACCGGGTCGAGAATCCCACGCTCACACAGGTAATCGCCCCAGGCGTGATCGCTGTCACCGCCGAGAAGGGTGTTGTCCAAGTCGAATAAAGCCAGGCGCATTGCAGTTACTCGCTGAAAAGTCTGTAAAAAGGCGTCCAGAATACGGTCTTTTCACAAGAGTGCACATAAGGTAAGAAGCCTCGTTGCCGCTGGAACAATCTTTGTGGAACAATGCGGCGACATGCGTTTGCGAGGTTGTTGCCGTGATCGACCCCGATGGTTTCCGTCCTAATGTCGGGATTATTCTTACGAATGATGCCGGACAGGTGCTATGGGCTCGCCGAATCAACCAAGATGCCTGGCAGTTTCCTCAAGGTGGGATAAACCCCGACGAAACCCCTGAAGACGCCTTGTACCGTGAGTTGAACGAAGAAGTCGGCCTTGAGCGTGAAGATGTGCAGATTCTGGCCTGTACCCGTGGCTGGTTGCGCTATCGTTTGCCGCAACGCCTGGTGCGTACCCACAGCCAACCGCTGTGCATCGGCCAGAAGCAGAAATGGTTTCTTTTGCGCCTGATCTCCAACGAGCAGCGGGTGCGGATGGATTTGACCGGTAAACCGGAGTTCGATGGCTGGCGCTGGGTCAGCTATTGGTACCCGCTGGGCCAGGTGGTGACATTCAAGCGCGAGGTTTACCGCCGCGCTCTCAAAGAGCTTGCCCCGCGCCTTTTAGCGCGCGACTGACGACGGAGTTCGACCCCGAGCCATGCTCAATACGCTGCGCAAGATCGTCCAGGAAGTTAACTCCGCCAAGGATCTCAAGGCGGCGTTGGGGATTATTGTGTTGCGCGTCAAGGAAGCCATGGGCAGCCAGGTCTGCTCGGTTTACCTGCTGGACCCCGAGACCAACCGTTTTGTGCTGATGGCCACGGAGGGCTTGAACAAGCGCTCCATCGGCAAGGTCAGCATGGCGCCCAATGAAGGTCTGGTGGGCCTGGTGGGGACGCGTGAAGAACCCCTGAACCTCGAACATGCGGCCGACCACCCGCGTTATCGCTACTTCGCCGAAACCGGTGAAGAGCGCTACGCCTCGTTCCTGGGGGCGCCGATCATCCACCACCGCCGCGTTGTCGGCGTGTTGGTCATCCAGCAAAAAGAACGTCGCCAGTTCGATGAAGGTGAAGAAGCCTTCCTGGTGACCATGAGCGCGCAGTTGGCCGGGGTTATCGCCCACGCTGAAGCCACCGGCTCGATCCGCGGCCTGGGGCGCCAGGGCAAGGGCATCCAGGAAGCCAAGTTCGTCGGCGTGCCCGGCTCGCCGGGTGCTGCGGTGGGTACGGCGGTGGTCATGCTGCCGCCGGCCGACCTCGATGTGGTACCGGACAAGACCGTCCACGACATCGAAGCCGAAATCAAACTGTTCAAGACCGCCCTGGAAGGCGTGCGCGCCGACATGCGCAACCTGTCGAACAAGCTGGCCACCCAGCTGCGCCCCGAAGAGCGTGCGCTGTTCGACGTGTACCAGATGATGCTCGACGACGCGTCTCTGGGTAACGAAGTCAAAACCGTGATCAAGACCGGCCAGTGGGCCCAGGGCGCGTTGCGCCAGGTGGTCACCGATCACGTCAACCGTTTCGAAATGATGGACGACGCCTACCTGCGCGAGCGGGCTTCGGATGTGCGCGACCTGGGTCGCCGCCTGCTGGCGTACCTGCAGGAAGACCGCAGCACCAACATGGTCTTCCCCGATAACACCATCCTGGTCAGCGAAGAGCTGACGGCCACTCAGCTCGGCGAAGTGCCTGAGGGCAAGCTGGTGGGCCTGGTCTCGGTATTGGGCTCGGGTAACTCCCACGTCGCGATCCTGGCCCGGGCCATGGGCATCCCGACGGTGATGGGCCTGGTGGACCTGCCGTACTCCAAGGTCGACGGCATCGACATGATCGTCGATGGGCATCGCGGCGAGGTATTTACCAACCCCAGCGACGTGCTGCGCAAGCAATACGCCGAAGTGGTGGAAGAAGAGAAGCAACTGGCCCAGGGCCTCGATTCGTTGCGCGAGCTGCCGTGCGTCACCCTCGACGGTCACCGCGTACCGCTGCTGGTCAACACCGGCCTGCTGGCGGATGTAGCGCGTGCGCAGCAACGAGGCGCTGAGGGGGTGGGGCTGTACCGCACCGAAGTGCCGTTCATGATCAACCAGCGTTTTCCGAGCGAGAAGGAGCAGCTGGCGATTTATCGCGAGCAACTGCAGGCCTTCCACCCGCTACCAGTGACGATGCGCAGCCTGGACATTGGCGGCGACAAGTCACTGTCGTATTTCCCCATCAAGGAAGACAACCCCTTCCTTGGCTGGCGTGGCATTCGCGTTACCCTCGACCATCCTGAAATCTTCCTCGTCCAGACCCGCGCCATGCTCAAGGCCAGCGAGGGGTTGAACAACCTGCGTATCCTGCTGCCGATGATCTCCGGCACCCATGAGCTGGAAGAAGCCCTGCACCTGATCCACCGCGCCTGGGGCGAAGTACGCGACGAAGGCGCCGACGTACCGATGCCGCCGATTGGCGTGATGATCGAAATTCCCGCAGCGGTATACCAGGCCAAGGAGTTGGCGCGGCAGGTGGACTTCCTCTCGGTGGGCTCCAACGACCTGACTCAGTACCTGCTGGCGGTGGACCGTAACAACCCACGGGTGGCCGACCTCTACGACTACCTGCACCCGGCGGTGTTGCAAGCGTTGCAACACGTGGTGCGCGACGCCCATGCCGAGGGCAAGCCGGTGAGTATCTGCGGCGAGATGGCCGGCGACCCGGCGGCCGCGGTGTTGCTGATGGCGATGGGCTTTGACAGCCTGTCGATGAACGCCACCAACTTGCCGAAGGTGAAGTGGATGCTGCGCCAGGTTGACCTGGGCATGGCCAAGGATTTGCTCGCGCAGTTGATGACCATCGACAACCCGCAAGTTATCCACAGCTCGTTGCAGTTGGCGCTGAAGAACCTCGGGCTGACCCGGATGATCAACCCGGCCTCGGCGAAAACCCTCTAGACCGAGGCGCCTTCATCGCAGGCAAGCCAGCTCCCACAGGGAACTGCATTCCAAATGTGGGAGCTGGCTTGCCTGCGATGACGTCAGTCCAAGCGCCGTCAGATTTCCAGTTCGACCTCGCCCAGCCGCCCGCCGTGCGGGCCAAAGCTACGCTCCAGCATCCTGCGTGTCCCATCGGCATTCACAATCAGCGCCGTGCTCGCCCGTGTCCCATAACTGGGGCTGGCGATAAACACGCTCGATAGCAGGTTTTCGGTCGCCAGGCCTACGCCGGTGTCCGGCAGTTCAGCAAACGGGGCGGTCTGCGGGTCGCTGAGAATTCCCAGCAGTGCCTTAGGCTCGGGGTTCTCCAGCACTGCGCTGAACGCCGCCTTGGCCTTCACCAACTTAGGCCAGGGCGTATCCAGCCCGGCATTGGATAACCCGTAAACCCCAGCCTTCAGCAACGTCGGCTCGGCATCATTGGCGTTGTAATGCCACAGCTCATCCCGCGTACCCACCAGCAGGTTAAAGCCGGCATATTCAATCGAACGTCGATTAACATCGGCTAAATAGTCATCAATGGGCAGCGATCCACTGAGAAAGCGCGCCACCAGCTCGCCCCGCGACTTGCGTGCCGGTGGCTGGTGCGGGTCGCGGATATTGGTCAGCGCAGCAAAACGCCCATCCGCGTTGACACCCAACCAAGTGCCCCCGGCCTCCTGATCGCGGCCAGCGTAGACCTGCGGCGCATCCGGCCACTGGGCCAGCGGCAGGCTGGGGCGGGCATAGAACTCATCGCGGTTGGCCGCGACGATCAGCGGTTGGGCATGGCCCGGTCGCCAGGCGAAAACAATCAGGCACATCGGGTGACCCCTTTTGTGTTTTTGCCACTCTACCCACAGATGTGCAGGCGTTCCATCGTAACGAAGTTGGGCCGTTCACCTTCCATCCGTTAACATGCCGGGCTATTTGGCGTGTATGTGAACTTCTTAATTTGATCTCGCCGCTGTAACGCAGGCTTAATCGCACATCGGCATGGTCCGGTGCGTCATGACTAAATGTTTTAACGAGGAGTCGCAATGCTGCCTTACCCGCAGATCGACCCGGTGGCCCTGGCCATTGGTCCGCTGAAAATCCATTGGTACGGGTTGATGTACCTGATCGGCATCGGCGGTGCCTGGCTGCTGGCTTCCCGGCGCCTGAACCGTTTCGACCCGACCTGGACCAAGGAGAAGCTCTCCGACATGGTGTTCTGGATGTCGATGGGGGTGATCGTCGGCGGGCGCCTGGGGTATGTGCTGTTCTACGACCTGTCTGCGTATATCGCCAACCCGACGCTGATTTTCGAAGTGTGGAAGGGCGGCATGGCATTCCACGGCGGGTTTGTCGGCGTGATGATCGCCGCCTGGTGGTTCGGGCGCCGCAACGGCAAGTCGTTCTTCCAGTTGATGGATTTTGTGGCGCCGTTCGTGCCGATCGGCCTGGGTGCCGGGCGCATTGGCAACTTTATCAACGCCGAGTTGTGGGGCAAGCCGACCGACGTGCCGTGGGCCATGGTGTTCCCGCCGTTCAGCGACCCGGCGCAACTGCCGCGCCACCCGTCGCAGCTGTATCAGTTTGCGTTGGAAGGTGTGGCGCTGTTCCTTATTCTTTACCTCTTCTCGCGCAAGCCACGCCCTACCATGGCCGTGTCGGGTATGTTCGCGCTGTTCTACGGGATTTTCCGCTTTATCGTCGAGTTCGTTCGGGTGCCGGATGCGCAGTTGGGCTACCTGGCGTGGGGCTGGCTGACCATGGGTCAGGTGCTCAGCCTGCCGATGATCCTGGCGGGCCTGGGCATGTTGTGGTGGGCTTACAACCGCCCGCAGCCGCTGAAGAACGCCGCGCTTTAAATTCGAACGCCGAGGTTTGCCCGCCTCGGCTTCAACGATACAGGTACTCAAATGAAGCAATATCTCGAACTGCTGCACGACGTCGTGACCAATGGCCTGACCAAGGGCGACCGTACCGGCACCGGCACCAAGGCCGTGTTCGCCCGTCAGTATCGGCATAACCTGGCCGACGGCTTCCCGCTGCTGACCACCAAGAAGCTGCACTTCAAAAGCATCGCCAACGAACTGATCTGGATGTTGAGCGGCAACACCAACATCAAATGGCTCAACGAAAATGGCGTGAAGATCTGGGATGAATGGGCCACCGAAGACGGTGACCTGGGCCCGGTGTACGGCGAGCAATGGACCGCCTGGCCTACCAAAGATGGCGGCACGATCAACCAGATCGACTACATGGTGCACACGCTCAAGACCAACCCCAACAGCCGCCGCATCCTGTTCCACGGCTGGAACGTCGAGTACCTGCCGGACGAAACCCAGAGCCCGCAGGAAAACGCGCGCAACGGCAAGCAAGCCCTGCCGCCGTGCCACTTGCTGTATCAGGCGTTCGTGCATGACGGCCATCTGTCGATGCAGCTGTATATCCGCAGCTCTGACGTATTCCTGGGGCTGCCGTATAACACCGCCGCGCTGGCGTTGCTGACCCATATGCTGGCCCAGCAATGCGACCTGATCCCTCACGAGATCATTGTCACCACTGGCGACACCCACGCTTACAGCAACCACATGGAACAGATCCAGACCCAGTTGGCGCGCACGCCGAAAAAGCTGCCGGAGCTGGTGATCAAGCGCAAGCCTGCTTCGATCTACGACTACAAGTTCGAAGACTTCGAGATCGTGGGCTACGACGCTGACCCAAGCATCAAAGCCGACGTGGCTATCTAACGGCCCATCGCGGTAAAAAACTGTGGGAGCTGGCTTGCCTGCGATAGCGGAGTGTCAGGCGACATCAATGTCGCGGGCCCACCGCTATCGCAGGCAAGCCAGCTCCCACATGGGTTGCGTGTTCGCTTGAGTTTAGTGGCCGTGGCTTCGGCCTACATGCGAAGGCTCGGCCTCACTGGCCGCAATCCCGCCGCTGACTTCCAACTGCTGCAAGATCCCGCACTGGTTCCCACCGCCGCAACGTTGGCGCAGGTCCAGCAGTTGTTCCTGCAAGGCCAACAATCCATCAATCCGCGCTTTCACGTGGTGGATATGTTCGTCGATCAACGCATTCACGCTTTCGCACTGGTCCTGGGGGCTGTCGCGCAGCCCTAACAGGCTGCGGATTTCTTCGAGGGTCATGTCCAGGCTGCGGCAGTTGCGGATAAAGATCAGCCGCTCGGTGTGCGCCTGGGTATAGACCCGGTAGTTGCCCTCAGTGCGCGCAGGCGGTGGCAGCAGGCTTTCCTTCTCGTAATAACGGATGGTTTCCACCGGGCAGTCGGTGAGTTTGGCCAGTTCGCCGATCTTCATCGCAGCAATCTCCAAATGGGTGCTTGACCCTATAGTGGCTACAGGGTCTTTACTTGGCAACAGGCACCTTTACGGACGCGACCTGATGAGCCACTCCATTCACACCCCGCACAAGCACGACCACAAGCACGATCATGACCATGCTCATGACCACCCGCACGATCATGGTCACGATCACCCACATGATCACGCCCCGGCAAAACTCACGCCTGTGGATAGCCACGGCCACTCAGGCTCCTGCTGTTCCGGCGCTGCCGGGCCTGCCGTGGTGACCCTGAGCGAAGCGCCCACCGCTGGCTCGCGCTTGAGCACCTTCCGCATCGAAGCCATGGACTGCCCCACCGAGCAGACGCTGATCCAGAACAAGCTGGGCAAGCTCGCCGGCGTGCAGCAACTGGAATTCAACCTGATCAACCGCATCCTCGGTGTCACCCATGACCTGCCGAGCACGGCGCCGATCATTGCGGCGATCAAGTCCATCGGTATGCAGGCCGACCCTATCGAGGAAGGCAGCCCCACCGCCGCGCCGCCGGCCAAGAAGCATTGGTGGCCATTGGCAGTGTCGGGCGTGGGCGCCCTGGGTGCCGAAGTGCTGCACTTCACCGGTGTGGCACCGACCTGGGTGATCGCACTGGTGGCGCTGGTGTCGATCCTCAGCGGCGGCTTGACCACCTACAAAAAGGGCTGGATTGCCCTGAAAAACCTCAACCTGAACATCAACGCGCTGATGAGCATCGCGGTGACCGGCGCCATCCTGATTGGTCAGTGGCCGGAAGCGGCGATGGTGATGTTCCTGTTTACCGTGGCCGAGTTGATTGAGGCCAAGTCCCTGGACCGGGCGCGCAATGCCATCAGCGGCTTGATGCAGATGACCCCGGAGCAGGCCACCGTGCGCCAGGCTGACGGTTCATGGTTGGAACAGGAAGCCAAAAGCATAGAACTGGGCGCGATCGTGCGGGTAAGACCCGGCGAGCGTATCGGCCTGGACGGTGAAGTCACTGCCGGTCAATCCACCATCGATCAGGCACCGATCACAGGGGAAAGCCTGCCGATTGAAAAGACCATCGGCGATAAAGTCTTCGCCGGCACCATCAACCAGGCCGGTTCCCTGGAGTACAAAGTCACTGCGGCGGCCAACAACTCGACCCTGGCGCGAATCATCCACGCGGTGGAACAAGCCCAAGGCGCACGGGCGCCGACCCAGCGCTTTGTCGACAGTTTTTCCAAGGTCTACACCCCGGCGGTGTTCCTGTTTGCCCTGGGTGTGGCGGTGATTCCGCCGCTGTTAATGGCGGGCGTGTGGTTCGACTGGATCTATCGCGCCCTCGTGCTGCTGGTGGTTGCCTGCCCGTGTGCCTTGGTGATCTCCACACCGGTGACCATCGTCAGCGGCCTGGCCGCCGCAGCGCGCAAAGGCATCCTGATCAAGGGCGGCGTGTACCTGGAGGGCGGTTACAAGCTCGACTACCTGGCGCTCGACAAGACCGGCACCATCACCCACGGCAAACCGGTGCAAACCGATTACCTGCCGCTGTTCCCGAATCTTGAAGACAGCGCCCCGGCCCTGGCCGCCAGTTTGGCCGGGCGTTCCGACCACCCGGTGTCCCTGGCGATCGCTAACGCGGCTGTGGATAAAAACCTGCCAATTCATGCTGTGGATAACTTCGAGGCTCTGGCCGGGCGCGGTGTGCGCGGCGACATCAATGGCCAGACCTATCACTTGGGCAACCACCGCCTGGTGGAAGACCTCGGCCTGTGCTCAGAGGCGCTGGAAGAAAAACTCTTCGCCCTGGAAAAACAAGGCAAGTCCGTCGTGCTACTGCTGGACAAGTCCGGCCCCCTGGCGCTGTTTGCCGTGGCCGACACAGTCAAGGACAGCAGCCGAGAAGCCATCCAGCAACTTCACGACCTGGGCATCAAAACCCTGATGCTCACCGGCGACAACACCCACACCGCCCAGGCGATTGCCACCCAAGTCGGCATCGACCAGGCCCAGGGTGACCTGTTGCCCACCGACAAGCTGCAAGCCATCGAAACCCTCTACGGCCAAGGCCATCGGGTGGGCATGGTCGGCGATGGCATCAATGACGCCCCGGCTCTGGCCCGTGCCGAGATCGGCTTTGCCATGGCAGCGGCGGGCACTGACACGGCTATCGAGACCGCTGACGTGGCGCTGATGGATGATGATCTGCGCAAGATTCCGGCTTTCATTCGGCTGTCGCGGCAAACGTCGAGTATCCTCAAGCAGAACATCGCCCTGGCGCTGGTGATCAAGGCAATTTTCCTGGCCGTGACCTTCATGGGCATGGCGACCATGTGGATGGCGGTCTTCGCCGACATGGGCGTGAGTTTGCTGGTGGTGTTCAATGGCCTGCGCCTGTTGCGCAAATAGAGGATGAGAGGGTGGTGTGCTGAGTGCTGAGTTAAAGGCGTTTTTCATGGTCGCCCGCTTGGGCAGTATCACCCAGGCGGCGAAAAAACTCGGCCTGAGCCAGCCCACGGTGACCACCCAGATTCGCAACCTGGAAAGCCAATACGGCGTTGAGCTGTTCTATCGCGGCGGCCGTCGCCTGACGGTCAGCGACGAAGGTGCGCGGCTGTTGCCGATGGTCAAGACGCTGTTGCAGCAGGAAGCGGATATCGAGTTTTTCCTGCGCAACAATGGTCAGGTCCAGGGCGCGCTGCGGATTGCCGCGACGGCGCCGTATTACATTCTCGACCTGGTCAAAGCCTTTCGTGAACGCCTGCCGCACGTGGAAGTGTCGGTGGAAATCGGCAACTCCCAGCAGGTGCTCGAAGCGCTGGATGATTACCGCGTCGACGTTGCGGCCTCTTCGCAATTGCTGGACGACCCGCGCCTGATCCGCCGCGTGCTG